>NZ_CP159992.1:3880576-4197884 GCF_040702995.1 Paenibacillus sp. AN1007 | reverse complement strand
GACTTTGAGAGCAATGGCTATTTGTACGTGTACCATTCCTATCGTGACGGGCAGGATATTGCAAATCGGGTGCTGCGCCTGAAGGTCAATGACGGGAAAGCCAAAATCGACAAAGAACTGTTGACCAACATCCCGGGCGGGGTGAACCACAACGGCGGACGAATCAAAATCGGGCCGGATCAGCTGCTGTACATCACTACAGGTGAGCGATATGAGCCGGAACTGGCACAGAACCCGGATAGCCTTGGTGGAAAAATACTGCGGATAGGTCTCGACGGGTCGATCCCTTCAGATAACCCTTGGCCGAATTCCCCTGTATACAGCTTGGGACATCGAAACGCGCAAGGGCTGGCATGGAACCCGGATAACGGGTATCTCTATGCGACCGAGCATGGTCAGCGCAATCATGACGAGATTAACCGGATTATTGCCGGCAAGAATTACGGCTGGCCCGAAGTAGAGGGCGACGACGATGATAACGGCAGGTATCAGGCTCCGCTTGCGCATAGCGGTAATGAAACTTGGGCTCCTTCGGGTGCGGCCTTTATCACAGAAGGACCATGGGCCGGATCATTGGTGGCTGCGAATTTGAGAGGGGAGCAGCTGCTGCGGGTTATTTTGTCTGAAGACGGTACTCAGGTCGAGCAGGTTGTCCCTTTTTTCGAAGATGAGTGGGGGCGTATTCGCAATGTAAGCACTGGTGAGAACGGTAAGCTGTATGTGCTGACCAACAATCGTGATGGCCGAGGATCACCGCGTGACGGGGATGATCAGCTGATTGTGCTTACCCCCGAAGGATAGATCAAGCGCGGGAGTAAGAAGTAGGCGTTACGTAGTCTGAAGGATTACAGGGGAGGGCAAGAGTAGGGGCTGGAGTAGGAACAGAAGAAGGCGACCGAATGGAATGCTGAAAATGAAGTGAAATGTAGAAAAGTACATGAAGTAGAGTGGAGTAAGTAGTATGGGATGAGTAGAAAGGCTGGGCGTACACTTCTGGGACAGGGTAACTGGCCCCTTATTATTCTAACGATTTCAGGGAACCTTATTTCGAGGTTTATCGGCTTTCGGAAAACCTAACGATTTCCAGAAACGCTATTTCATCCAAAATGCGCATAATAGAGCTAAATCATTAGTAATTCGAGTAATTAAGGTGTCTGGGGATCGTTAGAAAATAAAAGACGTCAGATCAGGCCGAATAAGGCTTCTTGAGATCGTTAAGATTTCACCAAGCTGAATCCAGCAGACCCCCAGATGTGGCAGTTACCGAAGCGTCGATGCAGGATGCTGCTGCCTCGGACGTGACTGCCTCCGAAGCATCGCTTCTAAGACACTGCTGTCTCCAATGCAGCCGTCTGACATACAATGCCATAGGCCGCCTGCTTCCGACGTGCCTTCGGTATCGCTGTACTTACGCACAGCGCCGCCCTACGTTGACACTCAAAAAAAGCTGTCCTCGCCAATGTTTCGACGCAGGACAGCTTTCTTGATTACTGGAGCACGCAAGCGTTCCGCATGCACGTGCTTTCCCTACAGGATGCAACGCTCAAGCTTTCGGGTTCGCAGCTAGCTCGGCAATGCGTTTTTCGGGGTCCTGCGTATATTCTCCCCCATGGTAGCAGAGCACTTTACTCACGTTCAAGCTTGTCAGTTTATTCAAACTGCGCAGTGCTTCGGGCATGTCTGGTGTTGCGGGCGGTGCCGGGCCGACCAGTTGATCCTCAACGATGCGCAGCTCGTCGGCGGCAAGCAGGAACTGCTGCTCGCCAAAATACAGGCATAGGTGACCAGGCGTATGTCCTGGTGTATGGATGACTTGTGTACCGCCCTGGAGCGGGAGGATGTCTCTGTCCGCGAGTATTCTGCTGATGTTGATTTCTGGCAGCTGCATGAGCAGTTGATCTGCCAAATCCAGCACAGGGGCGGGGAGCAGGGCCCGGCGTTCTGGTGTGAATTTGATCAAAGGTTGTGCGCCAGTCAGATAGGGGATTTCAGCTGCATGAGCCCAGACTTCAAGACCTGGAATCGCATCCAGCAGTGCACCAAGATTACCGATATGGTCAATATCCTGGTGGGTGAGAATAACACGTTTGATATCGGCCAGCGTTACGTCCAGCTGCTTGAGTGCGGATTGAAGCTCGGCAAATTGACCGATCATACCTGTGTCTACCAGCGTGTACCCGTCTTCATCACGAAGCAGGACCGGATGAATAGGGCTGCTGCCTGTTGGCGTTGGAATGTGAAGGTTCAACACCGTGATGGATGATATAGGTTGGTTCATAATTATCCGGATGAGTATCCGGGCACCTCCTTGCAGTGGTTGTATTTTTCAATCAGTGAGTACAAGCAGCGTGTACTCTGCGCTCTGCATTCATTTAAAGAACTCGACATCATGTGAAATGCATTATTTACTCTGAACTCTCATAGGTCAGATGTTTTCTATATTTTTTCACCGCATGCAGGATTGTTTCAAATGTCTCTTCCTCATTACTGCCGTCTTTAACAATGGCGATGAACGAGAAGTTTTCGTGGATCAGTTTGTTCCGGGTCTGGAAAGCCTGATGAAGCGCGGTGCTGCAAAGTTCCCTGCCCGTTTTCAAAGTAATATGCTTCTTGTCCAGCTCCGCTTCAAGGATCTCCATGTTCGAACGTGCCCGGTAGGCAGGAGTTTTCATGAGTTGGGTCGAATTAAACTTTTTCTGATACGCACGTTTGTAAAGCTGCAGCAGCATCTGTTCCATAATAGAGCATAACTCCAAGGTTAGCGAAGCGTATCTCCGGTTTTTGCGTTTGCGAGTCAGTTCATTGGCATGCTCTTCATCCAGCCATTCGTATTCTTCGTACATAGAGGAATCGACATGGTTCAGAATATCGCGATATTCCTGTTCGAGCAGTTTAATCTCAAGCTTGGCAAGCTTTCTCACGTGTTTGAAATCCTCTTGGGTCAGCATACGACTTGTCCTCCCATGGGTACCGAGATGTGAATGGAACACGATTGAATCAGAAGATACAGATGATCACTTCATTATCTCATAATCTGGAACAAAATGCCGCACGCGCTTTCGGTCAAAATAATTCAAAGAACCTCCGGTTCAGAAGGGAAGGACTTCATGGCCATTCAGACAGCAATCGTTACGGGAGCCAACTCAGGTATGGGGCTGGCCACGACCATTGAACTTGCAAGGCAGGGTTATCACGTCATTATGGCCTGCCGCAGCGAAAAGAGAGGACAAGAGGCGCTTCAGCAGGCGCTGCGGGAGTCGCGCTCTTCCCATATTGAGCTGATGCTGTGTGATCTCGGATCGCTGGACAGCATTCGCCAGTTTGCACGTCATTTTCGCGAACGGTATGATCATCTGGACGTACTGGTGAATAATGCTGGCGTGGTGATGGTTAAGCGCAAAGAAACGTCAGATGGTTTCGAGCAGAGCATTGGCATTAACCATCTGGGACACTTTTTGCTCACACTGCTTCTGATTGAATCGCTGAAAACTGCCAAACAAGGGCGCATTGTCAATGTATCGTCAGGAGCATACAAGGTCGGGAAAATTCATTTTGATGATCCGCATTTGCGTAAAGGATACAATCCAATCAAAAGTTATGCCCAGTCCAAACTGGCAAACGTATTTTTCACCCGGGCCCTTGCCCGTAAACTCGCCGGTACTTCCGTTACGGTCAATTGCTTACATCCGGGTGCGGTAGGGACGAGCATCGGGGTGGATCGCAGTACCGGATTTGGTACGCGAATCATGGCGCTTGCAGCCAAGCTCCCGTTTTTCCTGACACCGGAAGAGGGGGCCCGGACAGCGATATACTTGGCAGCAAGTCCAGATGTCACCGGAGTGACCGGGCGTTACTTCTACCAGCAGAAGGAGCAGCGGCTGAAAGACCATGCCCTGGATGATGAGGCAGCCGAGCGTTTATGGACATGGAGCGAAGAACAGGTTGGTCTGCAGCCTGACGAAAGATTATAACTTGTTAGAAATCCGAGCGTGTTAGAACCTTTCGAAATAGCTTAGAGTCTATGAATCGCTTGTAAGCCAACGACATGTTAGACATCTAACATATGTCCCGTAACAAAGTGCTATTTTCATCCATGCTGCCTTTCTCAAATTTTACTCTTCACAGCCTGCCGAACGATTTCAATAAAATCATCAATCCGCTGCATGCCTTGATCTCCCTGACCGTACATTCGGACAGAGGCAGACAAGGCATTTTTCTCTTGTTCACCAAGTACAAGTGAATAGGGCACTTTCTCCATCTGGGCTTCACGAATCTTGTAGCCTAGCTTCTCGCTGCGAAGATCTGTTTCCACCCGTATGCCGGCTGCCCGCAGCTGGCTCTGTACCTGAAGTGCATAGTCTGCATAATGATCCGAAACCGGAAGCAGTTTCACCTGCACCGGAGCGAGCCAGAGCGGAAACGCACCTGCATAATGCTCAGTCAAAATGCCGATAAAGCGGTCGATTGAGCCGTAGATTGCTCTATGAATAACGACCGGACGGTGTTTCAGGCTGTCTTCACCAATGTATGTGAGATCGAATTTTTCGGGCATTTGAAAATCAAGCTGGATTGTTCCGCACTGCCAGCTGCGCTTCAGTGCATCGAGGATATGGAAGTCAATCTTCGGTCCGTAAAAGGCGCCGTCTCCCTCGTTAACATGATACTCCACACCGCGGGCATCCAGCACACTGCGCAGTGCCTGCTCTGCCTGATCCCATAATTCTTCCGAACCCATGGAATCTTCCGGGCGTGTGGACAGCTCGATTTTATACTCGAACCCAAAGATGTCGTACATCCGTCCAATCAGAGAGATTGCCTGATTGATCTCGTCTTCGATCTGTTCAGGCATCACATAGAGGTGGGCATCATCCTGACAGAACGTCCGTACGCGCATCATGCCATTCAGGGCACCTGAAAATTCATGCCGGTGCACCTGGCCGAATTCCATCATGCGAATGGGTAATTCGCGATAGGAATGCAGTGTATTTTTGAAAATCAGCATGTGACCCGGGCAGTTCATCGGCTTTAAGGCAAAAGTGGCATCGTCCACGTCCGCAAAATACATGTTGTCTTTGTAATGCTCCCAGTGACCCGATTGTTCCCATAGACGGTTGTTCATCATCAGCGGAGTGCGAACCTCCTGATATCCCTCCTGCAGCTGCAGCTCCCGTGAAAACTGCTCCAGCTCTGTCCGGACAGTCATGCCTTTAGGCAGATAGAAGGGCATGCCGGGGGCTTCTTCAGAGAACATGAACAGCTCCAGCTCTTTGCCAAGCTTGCGGTGATCCCGTTTTTTCGCTTCTTCGAGCATGTGTAGATGTTCATCCAACTGGGCTTTATTTGCAAAAGCTGTGCCGTAGATACGCTGCATCATTTTATTGTCTGAATTCCCGCGCCAGTATGCGCCGGCAACCTGCAGCAGTTTAAACGCTTTGATCCGGCCAGTCGAAGGAAGGTGTGGACCTCGGCACAAGTCGAAAAACTCACCCTGCTCATAGATCGAAAGTTCAGCATCTTCAGGCAGATCATGGATAAGCTCAAGCTTGTAAGGATCTTGAACCGCTTCAAAGAGACCAAGCGCCTGCTCACGGCTGACGAGTTTACGGCAGATAGGAATATTCTCCTGAATGATCTTGTTCATTTCCCGCTCGATCGCTGCGAGGTCACTGATGGAAAGGGATTGATCCAGGTCGACATCATAGTAAAATCCGTCCTCAATGACAGGTCCAATCCCCAGCTTTACATGGTCTGCACCGTACAAACGTTTCAGTGCCTGAGCCAGCACATGAGCTGTGCTGTGGCGATACCTATGCAGACCTTCCTCGCTGTCCAGCGTAACGATGATCAATTCGCAATCCTGCTCCAGTTTCTCGCTCAGGTCGACATTCCGGCCATTCACGATACCACCGACGGCCTGTTTGCCCAGACTTGTGCTGATCGATGAGGCAGCTTCGCCAACGGTGATCCCTGCGTTATACGAGCGTACAGCTCCGCCCTGCAGACGAACTTCAATCGAAGATTCAGATGCTGCAGATCGTTTCTCGCCCAAAGATGAATTGTTACTTTTCTGCCCGTGTTTGTTCTCTTGACTCATGTGAACCACTCTCCAATGTGTTTGTGATGGAAGCGCAAAAAACACCCGTCCCGGAAAAGGGACGAGTGCGCTTGGCTCGTGGTTCCACCCTAATTTGGTTATGCTGCATTCCGATTTCGGCCAGCCGCCGCAAACAGGAACCATCATAACCCTCATTGGAATCCGTTATCGGGGATCAGGCGGTGAACTCTACTGACCGAACTGGCAGATATGCTGTGAGATCATCGGTTGTATAATCTGTGCATTGTCTGTACAGCGTCGGAGGTTCGAGGCCACGGCTGCAGAGGGGTAACTTCGGTCCGTTCGCTGAAGAAGGTTTCACCAATCCCTTCTCTCTCTGGGCAGCACGCAATCAAAGCCATGTCTCTGGTCAACGCCAAATATGAATGGGTACAGCGAACGGAATGACATAGGTCAATTCAGATCAGCTGTTCCCGTAATGTGCCAATTTAATTCAATCGTTGGAACAGGTGTTACTTGAGAGTCGATTATATAGACTGGAAATGGAAAGGTCAAGCGGAATGTTTCAATGCAGGTCAGCTCGTTTCTTTGGAGTGCTGCATCCATATCAATCGAATCGTCGTCCCTTCCCCAGGTGTGGATAATACTTCAATCCGGCCGTTCATGGCCTCAATTAACCCTTTCGTTACGGCCATCCCGAGTCCTGATCCAACGTCACTCGTTCCCGTGTCCGTACCTCGATAATAACGTTCGAACAGCTTCCACACCGTTTCCGGGCTCATGCCTTGGCCATTATCGGCAAACTCAATAGTGAAGTCACCCTCCTGTTTACCCGCATGGACACGAACCGTGAGTATCGATTCAGGCGGATTATGAAGCAGGGCATTAGCCGCAAGATTATCGATGATTCGTTCAAAAGAAGGGATATGCACCATCCCGTATACAGGTGTATCAGCGGGTTGGAATACGATACGGCCTTCGCCAAACGCAGGGTTCCGCTCTGCCCGATGCACGAGATCACGGAGAAGCGTATTTACGTCAGTTCGCTCCACTTCAGGCTGATAACCTCCACTTCTCAATCGATAGGTCATGGCCAGATCATTTACAAGCCTGTCCATATACATGGATTTGTCAACCATGATGCCTGCGAATTCCCGGACTTCCTCTGCTGTCCAGCTGTACTTGTCGGCTTCCAGCATATGCGCATATCCCTGGATAGAGGAAAGGGGGGTTTTGAGATCATGGGTAATGCCCGCAATCCATTCCTCACGCAGTGAATCCGTCTGTTTCCGCTGCTCTTCATCCTGCTTGAGTGTTTGGGACAAAGCCTGCATCGAATGAAGCACTTCACCATACACCTGATATTTACGCTTCCATTTTCCATTGCGGCGCTGACTTCGAGGAAGACCAAGAGCCCCTGTCGGTTCCTCGTAATTTCCCTGTTCCAGACGCTGCAGCCACTGGAGCATATGCAGCATTGGGGAGCCAAAGCGATTCGCGTACCATAGAGCCAGCAGCACCAGAAGCACGATGATGGACAAAATCAAGACGACCAGTGCCGGTTCAAGAATGAAGGCATAAGGATTGTCCTTTTCGACAGCGGTTGGATCAACCGGCACACTCAGCATCCAGGTCGTTTCATTTTGCAGATCGTACCACGTGGCCACGGATATCCCCGAACGGTTAGGATAACGGACCTGCAGAACAAGATCCTGAACGGTGTACTGACCGGGCACGCCCACAGCCGGTTTATTATAGGAGGTTATTTCCTTTCCGTAAGGGTCCAATACCTGGATATAGGCATCTGTTTTACGAAAAGCATCCTGTTCAGCTGGTTTTACAGTCAGTTTACCACCGGCGTACGTAATCTTTGGACGGACCTCGTCAAGGAATGACTTGGCCGCGTTCCGTTCTCCGTATAACAACGTAAAATGTTTCCCGTCCTTCTCCCGGATCAGCATGGCGAGCTGATAGGGAAAAGGTTTATCGGCCTGCCAGTAGGCTATCAGTTCACCTGGTTTATAGTGGTTCGGTACATCGGACGGGACGTGATAATCATCAATGACATGCCCTTTTTCATCCAGAACCTGCAGCCAGCCCTGATTTTTATCGACCTGTTTCAATAGATCGGGATCATATCGTATCGTGTTATCCGGCATAATCTCGGCAGTATTGATGAGCTGATCCAATCCATTGTTTGCAAAGTCATCTATCAATTCGACTTCATTGATTTTATGCAGTACCCAGAAGGCAGCCATGGACCCCAGCAGAATAATCAGAATGACGGTACCGGTGAGCATGCCGATGAAGCGGGTCAATAATTTGCGGCGAATACTCATATCTGCGGCACGCTGCCGGGCGGAATCAGTTTATATCCCAAGCCTCGCACATTGACGAGAAATACCGGATTGGAAGGATCGGCTTCTATGCGCTCCCGTATGCGATGAATATGCACCATAACCGTGTTGTCGTCACTGATTGCTTCCGAGCCCCACACTCGTTCATACAGCTCCGATTTGGTAAAGATCCGGTTAGGGTGTTTGCAGAAAAAGAGCAGCAGTTGAAACACCAGTGCCGGACAAGTTACGGCCTGTCCTTCAACACGGAGCTCCCCAGCCAGCTCAGACACCTGAAATCTGCCGAAATCATATATTCCTTGCGCAGTATGCAGTGATGACGTTTTTACGTGTTCACAGGTATTTAACTGCATTGTCGTTGTTTTGGAAGGGAGATATCGGTTCAGCAGTGATTTAATACGGGCGACCACCTCCAGTGGGTTGAACGGTTTGACTACATAGTCATCGCCACCGACGGCAAATCCGGTAAGCTTATCGTAATCTGTAGTTTTGGCAGTCAGAAACAGAATGGGTGCGTCTGTAACCTGCCTTAGAAAAGGGCAGATTTCCAAGCCGCTTTTACCCGGAAGCATAATGTCGAGCACGATGCAGTGATACGTTTTATTGCTGCATGCTTCGAGGGCTTCCTCACCTGTCGTAACGGTGTCGATATCGAGAAATTGTTCTTTAAGCAGCACGGTTTTGAGCATATGCAGAATCGCTTGTTCATCATCAACAAGCAGCAGTGAGACATGATCCATGTGCACCACTTACCTCCTTGCGGTACCTTTTTAAATATATTGCTCATCATATCATTGTTGGGCTCCCTTGGGAGGCATGCTGCCTTAACAGAACCTTAATTATGAAACTTGAGGAACCGCGACAAGTTTATCTGGATGTAAGGAAGGGTTAGACGAAGCATAAGACTCATGATGTAGATTTAACGTAAGGAAGTAAAGATAAACAGAGAGGGTGCTGCATTTGAATCGTTCAAACGAAAAACCAGGTAAAGAAAACGGCAGGAGATACGAAAAAAGGAGCAGTGGATGGAAATTGCTCGTACTAACACTGGCAGCGTTAACAATATTGTCTGCCTGCACGAGTAACAAAATTACGTCAACCGAAGCAGAGCAGAATGAAAAGCGGGCTGCAGAGCAGGGATCTGGACAAAAGGATAACCGTGACACTTCGAGCAATGGACAGGAAACTGGGTCGGCGGATCAGGAGAAAGTATCACCAGAGCGTCTTATTGATACTTTGACGAACGGTTCCAAGGAAGCAGTCTATAATCAGTTTACTCCTGAAATGAAACAGGCTGTGTCCTTGGAGAATTTGAAGTCGACTGCAGACAGCTTCTTGAAAGGAGTGAAGTCGTGGAAGCAGGCCTATCGTGCCGAGATGAACGGTTTAACCGAATATGCATGGACGGATGATACAGGGGCCAAGGGCATTCGCGTCTATTATACAAAAGATCAACAGATTGCTGGTCTGAGCGTTGTTCCACTGGAGGCGCATCCCGATACAGACAGCAAGCTGACCCAAACGGAGTTCCATTTTCCGATGAAGGGAGATATGTTTGTCTTCTGGGGAGGTCAGAATGTTATGGCGAACTACCATTATGAGCATGCAATGCAGCGTTATGCCCTGGACATCGTTCGGACGAAAGACGGAGCAAGTTACCAGGGAGACCCGAAGGTCAATGCGAACTATTATGCGTTCGGTGAACCGCTCTATGCTGCTGCAGACGGGACGGTTGTTGATATAAAGAACGACATTGAGGATAACGTGCCGGGGGTTATGAATCCGGATGAAGCGGCAGGGAACTATGTGGTGATTGACCATGGCAATAAGGAATACAGCATTACTGCACATATCAAAAAAGGCAGTGTGGCGGTGAAAAAGGGAGATAAGGTCAAGCAGGGTGATCGGATTGGTGATCTGGGTAATTCGGGCAACTCCAGCGAAGCTCACCTGCACTTTCAGGTATCGAATGGACCGGATCTGTTCACATCACAATCACTTCATATTCGCTGGGCTGATCAGAGTCAGGAGTTGATACGCGGAAATACGGTTCAGGGATTGCCTGAGTAAGCAGGGCAATGCGGTATCATTGTACAGAATAATTTGTTGTATGGATGTCGGGATATTCTACATGCTGTACTCCAGCTTCCGTTTTCCATTATAATAGCCTCTATAATTACAGCCTTGTCATCGGAGTGGAATGTGTGAAATCTTTAGTTCAACTTATAGAGGTTAATGGAGGAATTGGGATGGCGTTGGAAAAGGTGCAGATCGATTACGCACGTCTGGAAGACTTGCCGAGGATTGTTGAGATTTATAATTCGACGATTGAAAGCCGGATGGTAACGGCAGATTTGGAACCGGTGACGGTGGAGCAGCGCCTGCCATGGTTCCATGAGCATACACCGGATCGTCGCCCTCTGTGGGTGATGAAGCAGAACGGGCAGGTTGTGGCGTGGGCCAGTCTGAGTTCGTTCTACGGACGTCCTGCGTATAATGGGACAGTGGAAGTCAGTGTATACGTTGACCGGCAGTGTCGTGGAATTGGGGCCGGCGGGCTGCTGCTGCAGACGGTTTTCGAGGCTTGTCCCGCGCTGGGGATTACGACAATTCTTGGATTTGTATTTGGTCATAACGAACCGAGCCTGGGGCTGCTCCGCAAGCACGGTTTCGAACAGTGGGGGTTCTATCCCGAGGTAGCTGTGCTGGATGGGGTGAACCGGGACCTTGTCATTTTGGGCAAAAAAATTGGAGCAGATCACCGCATGAAAGAAGCGCAGTTCTAAATAAAGATAAACCTCCGTACCCACTAAGGTGGAATACGGAGGTTTTTTGCTTATTCTACAAACCGGAAGAACCCATTCACAGTCCCAGTTGCTGCTTGATCTCGCGAATCTGTGCTAGATGGCGTTCCTCGTGATAGCTGGTAAAATCAATCCATTGCGCAAGGTCCATCTCACCAAACGCCGGGTGAGGGAACGATTTGCTTTGTAACAGGGCAACATCATGCTCACGTGCGAACTGTTCCAGTGCTTGGTGGGACACAGCGAGATCGCTGCGAATTTCCGCAAGTGTCTCCGGCTCAGCCGGGGGCTGCACATGAGGAGGAGCTTCCACGGATCTGCTGCGGTCCAGAGACAGTTCATAAGGTTTTTTTTCGGTGGAAACCTGCTGCTCTTTTTCCAGGGCAAGGCGAGCTTGCTTGGTGATCACATTTTCCATCAGATTCAAGTGCCGCAGCACCTGCATGATACTCCATTGTTCCGGGGAAGGTTTTCGGTTCAACTGCTCCTCATCGAGTCCCGAAACGGTTTCCCAGATTTGATTTCGTATCTCATCATTACGTTCAAACATTGTTAACATCCTCTCTGCAGGTTTATATTTAGCTTTATTCTAGTTTGTGTATGTCCAATGGAACATATGAGGCCTTGTTCAACCAGCATAGAACATAAAACGAGTAATTGCGAATGTCAGATATTATTATCCTTGTTAGAAGAAGTTTTGTGCGGGATAAGAAAACATACCCGCTCATGAGGTATGCATAATCGTATATCGCGTCATATAGAAACCTATAGGAAACGAAAAAAAGATTGACGGGTGCACCCCGGCAAACTATAATCGGTAACAAGTCACTTGATATGTAAGGAGTCCTGACATGATATGTTAGTAATCGACGAGGTGTATCACCATACAGCATTGCAAATATCATCGTCCGATCTATTGTACCTTATCGAACGGTTGAAGGTCAAAAAAGAAAACGAGATCGAAATGCTCAAACAAAAGATAGAACAGTTTGAACAAAAACGACGAGCCGAGGAAGTTGCATATCAGTCGCTATCGCCTGTTCGCAAATGGTTTGCCGGGCGTCCGGCTTCCCATCACCAAGCGGTGGAATATATGGTGCAGGTGAAGGAGCGATTCCGCAAAATGGAGCAGATTCGCAGGCGCATCCGTGATCTCGATCTGATTATAGAACATATACAAATTGCTGATCATAACCAGCAGGAAGAGATTGTGCTTTCCCCTGAAACGATTCGCGAAATCAGGCAGCTAAGTGAAACGGAGGATGTACAGGCATGACTTTGGAAACATTAAGCTCCGGAATCGACACCGTCTGGGTTGTACTCAGCGCAGCGATGATTTTGTTGATGGAGGGCGGATTTGCCCTGCTGGAGGCCGGATTTGTACGTTATAAAAACAGTGTGAATATCATTATGAAGGTGTTTGCTGATATTACTATAGGTACGTTATTGTTTTATGCCATCGGTTTTGGCTTGATGTACGGGTCGGATGCAGGTGGCTTTATAGGAGTAACCGGATTTTTCCTTCATGGTGATCTTTCTCATCTGGACGTGCCGGTATCCTTAGAGACATTCTGGCTGTTCCAGGCTGCATTTACGATTGCAGTTATATCTATTGTGTCCGGTGCGGTAGCGGAGCGGATCAATTTTCGTGCATATTTGCTCTATATCATCCTGATGACGGCGATCATCTATCCGATTGGCGGACACTGGGCATGGGGTGGCGGATGGCTCGGCCAGCTGGGCATGCAGGATTTTGCTGGCTCGGCAGTCATCCACGCGCTGGGCGGTTTCTCTGCACTCGCGGCAGCCATTATTATCGGGCCGCGTAAAGGGAAGTACACGCCGCTTGGTGTAAGTGCGATTGCACTGCCGAGCAATCTGCCGCTGGCGTCGGTAGGTGCTTTCCTGCTGTGGTTCGGCTGGTTTGGATTTAACGCGGGCAGCACATTGAGTGCCACAGATGTCAGAATCGGTCACATCGCTATCGTGACGATGTTATCAGCGGCATCTGGCGGTGCAGCGACGCTTCTGTACACCTTGTTCCGCTTTAATCGTTCCGATGCCCCTTCCGTGATTAACGGTTCACTTGCGGGACTGGTAGGCATCACGGCAGGCTGTGCATTTGTAGGTGATCTGGCAGCCATATTCATCGGGGCAGTATCCGGTCTGCTGATGATGGCGGCAGCCAACTGGCTGGATCGTATGCGAATTGATGATCCGGTAGGCGCTTTCCCGGTTCATGCCGTTTCGGGGATGTGGGGTACCATCGCTGTAGGATTGTTTGCCACAGACGGAGGTTTATTCATGGGCGGCGGCTGGAAGCTGCTTGGCGTTCAGGTGCTGGGTCTGACGGCATTAGTCATCTGGGGGTTCGCGATGACCTGGTTTGGACTGAAGCTTATTGGCAGGATGGTTCCTGTGCGCTCAACCGAAGAGGAAGAAGACCTCGGTCTGGATATCAGTTATCATGGGGTGATGGCTGCGCACCAGTCGCATGAATTTCTGGATGGTGAGGAGCATATGATTGCATATCAACAGAAGTCCTCTGATTCAAATCGATTATAAATAGGATAAGAAGAGATGAAGGCTGACGAATGTCAGCCTCTTTTTTACACAGCAAGCAGGGAAAAAAGACAAGGCGGAAGAATATACAGGTGTGAACGTGAATAAGTCTCAGCATAGGTGTAACGTCAAAAAGGGAGGATCTATATGATTAAGCCGGAACAATGTGAACGTCTGACTAGAAAAGCGCGTAAAACCCTCGAAGAAGAATACGGTCTCGGAGCTGCTGCCGATCTGGTGCTGGATGCTGGACGCTGGGGTATTCGCCTGGATGTATCCACGACCGATGAATATCGCAGAACAGGCAATTCGCGTGTCGGCGGACATCCTGATCTGCCGGAAGAACTGGACTGGCCTCTGACAAAGGATGGGGTGCCGATGACTTTTCTGGCCCAGCTGAATATGGTGGACTTGTCTCCTTATACGCCCAATGACGGGCGCGGGACGCTGCCGGAGCGGGGCATGCTGTACTTTTTCGTTGGCGGAGTGGATGCTGCTTATCCGATTGAACATCGAGTGATCTATGAACCCTCTTCACATAACCTTGTAAAACGCGAGCCTGACGGAGTTACTGCACTGGGCGGAGAACCCACGACAGCTCATGCGGTTACGGTTCTACCTAACCTTGAGGTTCCTACATATGCATATATAGACGCCGCGGCGTTGAACGAACTTGATGCAGCGGCAGAAAGTGAAGGAGGGGCTGCTCATGAAGGAAGTCTGTTTGACCGCTATCTGGAATTCGAATCGGATTGGAATCATCCCAGCCCGCTCAACTGGGGAGGCATGTTTGGTTACCCGGAAGGGCAGCACCCCGATGCTGAACATCAAGCATTAAGTTATATTGAGCTGGGTGAGGAGTACAGCGGGGATGTGCAGGAATGTGTGAAGAAGCTGACGGCCCAATATAGTGGAGATGAAGAGCGCGCATGGGAAGAGCTGTCCGACACGCTGCTGCTTTTAAAAATAGATACACACGATGCCATCGGTTTTCAGTGGCTGGATTGCGGTGAACTGCAATTTTTCATTCGAGGTGCTGATCTGGAAGCTGAGCAATTTGAACACACGTGCTGCCTGGTTTATTCAAGTTAATTGCCATATTTATTGTTATTCCTATTAGAACTTCATTCCATAAATTAGGCAAAAAATATTCAAAAGCTGTAACAAATTGGCCCAAGTCCCGTCTATAAGAGGGAGGAGGGACTTTTTTTATGCGTTTGTGTTAAATGGAGCTGCCCATATGTTTATATAGTTTGAGGAGTTATTAGCTTGAAAAGGGATCATATGTTCTGTATAATGGAATGAAAAGGAAGTGGTTATATTGATTCAGTCGGCATTCAAACATATTGATACGGCGGTTGCATCTTTGGTCGATATTTGCAATCAATTAAGTGAGGAAGATTTGGAGCTGACCCCGATTGAGGGGAAACGATCTGTCGGAGAGCTGCTCGGGCACCTGGCATTGATCTGCCGCGCAGATTTGTACATATCCGAAGGTGCATCGGAAGAAGAGATGGCTTTCTTTTATCAAGAGAACCGCGTGTGCTCCTTGAACCAGATTAAGCAGGCACTCATCGAGAACCGGAACTTTCTGTATCAGCGATACCTGCAGTTTACAACGGAAGAACTGCTTCATGTAACGAAATCCTACTGGGGCGCTTCTTACAGCCGCTTGGAGTGGCTGCTTGAGATGATGGGACATATGTATCATCACAGAGGTCAGCTGTATACGATGTTAACACTGACAGGCAGAGAACCCAAAACGGTGATGTTTGTATAGCTAATGTGTTGATGTAAACATGTTGATGCAAACCAAATAATACATATAATACATACATTATATATAAGGTGTATCGAACGGCATACGATTGGGCAGCGCCTGTGTATTCTTTTAAATTTCGCTGACTCGTCGTATACATCTAACAACGGAGGGATAAAGTTGGAAGGGAATATATATAATCAGAATTCATTTGCAAGCGAGAGCGGAATGATCGAGCGGGTGAGAGAGATTCCTGAACTTCGAGGAGCGGTACAGATTCAACGGATATCCAAAGGGTATTCTAAGGACCACAAGTTCAAGATTATGCTGCCAGATCAAGGAAATGTCCTGCTGCGAATCTATTCTTACACTGAAATGGAGTCCAAACGGCAAGAAATTCAAGTATTGGAACAACTGAGACAGATGGGAGTTCTGTGTCAAATCCCACTTGGCATTGGCAGATTGGACGATAACAACGGGTATATGATCCTGAGCTATCTGGAAGGGGAAGATGCCTCTGAGGTACTGCCTCTAATGAGTGAACAGCAGCAGTGGGATATTGGCATGAAAGCCGGTAGGGAGTTGAAACGCATTCACCAGCTGCCTGTACAGAAGCAGGATGAGTCCTGGTACACCCGCAAGAGTACGAAACATCAGCGTTATGTGGAGCGATACCAGGCATGCCCCGTCGTTATGGCAAATGACCAGTATATTCTGGATTTTATTGACGATCATTTGGAGTGGATGAAAGGCCGGCCGGATTGTTTTCAGCATGATGATTTCCATCCGGCTAATCTGGTAGTGAATCAGGGAGAATTGTCCGGGGTGATTGATTTCAACCGTGCAGATCAAGGGGACCCTGTACATGAGTTCCTGAAGCTGGGTTTGTTTGCCACAGAGATCAGTGTTCCTTATTCGATTGGACAGGTACAGGGTTATTTTGAAGGACATGATCCGGATGAAGAATTCTGGAACTTGTATTCGCTATACACGGCTATGGCACTGGTATCCTCTGTAGTGTGGATTCAGAATGTGAAGCCGGACGAGACGGATCAGATGATGACGAAGATTGAACGTGTGCGTGAAGATCATGATGATTTTCGCAGTGTGATCCCAAGATGGTATACTGTGAACAGATAAGATTGCTGCAGGAGTGGATGTTTAAGCCCATGCAGTACTTGTGAAGAAGAAAGGAAATAAGCCGTGGCACAACCAGCATCGATACTGCTTGTTGATGATGAGCAGGACATTATTAAATTGATGGAGATTTATTTTGCTAATGAAGGATATCGAATTGTTACAGCGAATGACGGGATGCAGGCGCTGCAGCTGCTTAAGACGGAGAAGATTGACCTCATCATTCTTGACGTAATGATGCCGAATATGGACGGAATTGAAGCTTGTATGAAAATACGTGAGCAGCAGAAAATGCCGATTATTATGCTGTCCGCAAAAAGTACGGACATTGACAAAATAACGGGACTGAGCATTGGCGCCGATGATTATGTAACCAAGCCATTCAATCCGCTTGAATTAGTAGCACGGGCCAAGTCCCAGCTTCGAAGGTACCACACGTTTAACGAAAGCAGAGAGAGCAAGGAGCATGAATGGGTAATTGATGATCTGGTTATTAATACCGATACACATGAAGTGTGGGTAGATAACGAAAAGATTCATCTGACTCCTCGCGAATTCGCTGTACTGGAGCTGCTGGCTCGTCATCAAGGATCGGTCCTGAGTATGGAGCAGATCTACCGCCAAGTGTGGAAAGAAGATTTCATGGAGTCGAACAATACGGTCATGGTGCATATTCGCAAACTTCGTGAGAAGATTGAGCAGGATAGTAAACATCCCAAATTTATTCAGACGGTATGGGGTGTCGGGTACAAGATGATCAAACCGATGTAAGATAATAGTATAGCGGATTGAATGAAATAAGCAGGGAGTCTCTACCATGAATTCGAAACTGATTAATACGGTCCGGTGGAAGTTTATTTATGCATTTCTGTTAAGCGGCGTTTTGACTGCGGTGATTTTGTATGGCTCAGGCAAGCTCGGCGAGACAATTCTGGCCAACCAGCCCTATCCAAACTATACTATTCCGGGACAAGCGGTCCGCTGGCTCGTGAATCACATTGGCTCTGTCCCTCTGATGATTGCTGTAGGAATTATCTGTTTTGTGCTGTTTTTTTTCCTGTTCACTCGCAAAGTGATGGTTGTGCTGGACGAGATCACGGCGGGTATTCAGGAAGTAGCCAAAGGCGAATTGTCACATCGCATTGAAGTGAAAACCGCGGATGAGTTCGGAGTCGTGGCTGCGAGCATCAATCAGATGGCCGAGAAGCTGCAGCGATCGCTTCAGGAAGAGCGCAGTGCGGTTGCTGCCAAGAATGATTTGATTACCGGGATATCGCATGATCTAAGAACACCACTAACCTCCATTCTTGGATTTCTGGAATACATTGAAAAGGATCGATATCAGGATGAACTGGAAATGCGTTATTACGTCAGCATCGCCTATGAGAAGTCTTTGACCCTCCGCAAACTCATTGATGATTTGTTTGAGTATACGCGAGTGAGTGGTGGAGGCTTGCCATTATCATTAACGCCGCTGAATCTGAACCCGTTCCTGATGCAGCTCGCCGAAGAATTTGCTCCGATGCTTGAAGATGCAGGTATGACTTATAGAATTGTTGGACGTGAGAAGCCTCTATGGATTCAGGCTGCAGCGGGAGAGCTGGTCCGAGCTTACGAGAACCTGTTCAGCAACGCTATCCGTTATGGTGCAAAGGGTAAAGTCATGGAGATTGGCCTTACGTTTGAGGATGAAGAGGCTGTTGTACGTATTAGCAATTATGGAGATCCGATCCCGGCCCAGGATTTGCCGCATCTGTTTGAGCGCTTCTATCGTGTGGATAAATCACGTTCCCGCGATACCGGAGGTACAGGGCTTGGTTTAGCAATTGCCAAATCGATGATTGAGCTGCATCAAGGCAGGATCGCTGCATACAGCGAGAACGGGCGAACGGATTTTGTTACCCGTTTTCCGATGATCCTTCCTCCTGCTCCTACTGCTCTTGAAGAATGATTGTTTCACATCCAGCATAGGCATAAATTAAGAATTTGATAAGAAGTTAACAATGCTTCTTTAAGAACTATTCGGTATGCTACCTCTATCACTTTGTCAGCAGGTTGAGGAGGATACCGATGATGAGTTTAAGGTTTAACACAGTTAGAATGAAATACATATACATTTGCGGAGCAAGTGCGGTTCTCAGCACGGTGCTTCTTTTTGTTGTCTATCAGATCATGAGCTTGGCTTATCGTCTGATGTTTCATGAAGTCGTTTGGGTTACAGCGATGGTACACTGGTGCGTCAACCATATAGGGAAGAAGCCGTTTCTTTTAGCTGCAGGTGGAGGTTTGTTTGTTTTGTTTTTCTGGATTCGCTCTCAGAAAATAGCCGAGGATCTTCAACAACTTGTTCGGGGAACCCATGAGGTTGCAAGTGGTCAGAGCCTTTCTCCCATTTGCGTTTTGAGCAGTGGTGAGCTTCGGCAGCTAAGTGACCAGATTAACGCTATTGCAGCTCGCACGGATCGGGAAGGGAGAGCGGTTCATTTATCTCGTTTGCAAAAGCATGATGTGGAAGACATAACGGATGCCCCGGCTCATAGCAGGAGTGAACGCATTGACTTACCGATTGAACTAACGCTATATGGTGTGCAGTCAGCTTTGGAAGAGCTGCTGAAAGGACCCGGCAGGCATGACGCCGAAGTGCGCCACTGGGCGAGAGCAGCATATGAACAGACCGCCCTGCTCCAGCATGCGCTGGGGGTATCCGAGAGAAAAGCAGATAAGGTTACCTCTTCGATCAAGGGTAAGTCAGAGGAAGTGCAATGTTGAGGTTGAAAATAAAACGCGCCATGTACCGACTCTATGATGTCGCTGTCATTGCATCCGTTCTGCTAGTGATTATGTATATCTATTTGTTTTCGTATGGCAAAAGTGTCATTCGGAATCAACCGGAAGCCGTGCAGCGGGTTGCGTCTACATTAATTGTGGATGTAGCCGGCCGCGAAATTGTGAGGACGGTTACACCGAACCGAGGATATTCCGAGTATGCAGGCCTGCATGAAATGCCGGACATGTTGAAAAAAGCTTTTTTGGCTGTGGAGGATCGCCGTTTCTACCGTCATGCCGGACTTGACCTTATTGGTGTTGGCAGGGCAGGAGTGCAGAACATGATCCATATGGACTGGAGCCAAGGCGGCAGTTCGATCACACAGCAGCTGGCCAGAAATCTGTACCTGAATGGCAGTAAGACCATCACTCGTAAATTCAATGAGTTATCCATTGCAATGGAGATGGAAAAGAAATATTCCAAAGACGAGATTCTGGAAATGTACCTGAATCATATTTACATGGGACGGCAGCAGTACGGAGTCAAAGCGGCAGCCTGGCGTTACTTTGGGGTGGAGGATCTGAATCAGCTGAAGCTGTGGCAGATCGCTACGCTTGCTGGAATTCCTAAAGGGCCTTCCATTTACAATCCGGTGGATGACGAGGCTCTCTCCACAGAACGGCGCAGTGTAGTCCTGTCGCTGATGCACGAACAGGGGATGATTACGAGCAAACAGATGCAGGAGGCTGCTGCCGTTGAGTATAGACCTCCTCTTGCTGAGAAGGGGAACTTGTCATCTGCCCAAACATCGGCTCGTCCCGATGGGCCCGATTACGCATCGGCAGTAGATGCTGTAATACAGGAAGCCTCCCTTCTTACAGGTAAAAGTGAGGCCGAGATTCGCTCCGCTGGCTGGACGATCCAAACGGGGTTAAATGCAGGTGCTCAGCGAGCGATTGAAGAAACATTTGCCGAGTCTGTTTGGTTCCCGGATGATCGGGAGGATCAGCAGGTTCAGGGCAGTATGGTTATCCTTGATCAGCATAACGGCGAAGTGAAGGCGGTAATGGGCGGACGGAATCCTGTGAAGGGAGATATGAATCGGGCTCTGATGGATGCAAGGCAGCCAGGGTCGGTGTTCAAACCGATCATTGCTTACGGGCCTGCTTTAGAATCAGGACGATTTCAACCGGAAAGTATGCTGCCCGACCAGCCCAAACGTTACGGCAGTTATCAGCCTGGCAATGTGGGAGGGCGGTATAGAGGCTCGGTCACTTTGTCCCAGGCGCTGCAGCAGTCCATCAATGCTCCGGCGGTATGGCTGCTCCATGAAACGGGATTAAAACAGGCAAAAGCATTTGCTCAGCAGTTAGGGATTGAATTAAGTGATGAAGATATGAACCTGTCCACAGCCCTTGGGGGCCTGCATCAGGGAGTTTCGCCAATGAAACTGGCGCAGGCCTATGCCGTTTTTGCCAATGAAGGCAGGTACAATCAGGCACATTTCATACGTGAAATCACAGATGCGCAGGGCAGCTTGATATATAGGCATCGTGCTGAACAGAAACAGGTGATAACGAAGCGAACAGCACAAGAGATGACACAGATGCTGCAGCTTGTTGTCAGCCAAGGGACCGGCAAACGTGCCCAGCTGCCTCAGAATAAAGTGGCTGGTAAAACAGGCACAACACAGGCAGCGATTCCGAATGCTCCCAAAGGAGCGAACCGGGATATCTGGTTTGCCGGTTATACGCGGGAATGGACAAGTGTTGTGTGGATGGGTTTTGATCATACGGATGCTGAACATTACTTGAAGACGGGGAGTGGTACTGCTGCGGAGTTGTTCGCGGCGGTAATGAAACGAGCAAAGCGATAATAAAAATAATTTCATAGAATTTGCTGATCAGCGGCTATTTCTCCTTTTTATACCACAGCACACAGATGTTAAGTTATAATAGATGCTTCATATCGTATAAGGAGGAATTTATGCATAGTCGAGATGACAAGTTGGATAGAGAGGCAGAGCTGTCTTCAGCCCAAAGAGGGGGGCGGCCTGAACTTCCGGGTATCTCTGGTTTGGGTGGATGGTTAATTTTGATACAAATTAGTCTTTGGGCTTCATTGATTTTTTTACTCTCGGATATCACAAGTGTTACGGTTATTATGGACCCGGCACGATGGGAAACAATTCGCGGAGTTGATCCACAGTTGTATACGGAGGTCATTCGTCCTCTGCTATGGTTTGGTTTTATCAGCAGTATCCTGCTGCTGGCGATTGTTATTGTGAATCTTGTTCTGTTATATAGACGTAAGCGGCTGTTCACGCGGTTTATGATTATGCAGTACATCGTGAATGTGATCATCGGTGTGATGACTTGGGTTCTCATCGCTCAAAGCGAAGTGGGAAGAGATGAACATGTGCTGGATGCGACACCTGCGTTTAACCTCATCGTTCGCTCTCTGCTGACATGCTGTATTTTTATTCCGTATCTCCTCAAGTCGGTTCGTGTAAAAAATACGTTTATCAAGTAATGAGGAAGACATGTGTTTGAATGGATGCAAAATAAAATGAAAAACCCATTGTCTACAAGAGCTGTGCTTGGCAGCATTCCAGCTTGGAGACAATGGGCTTTTTTTGCAAGAAGATCAACGCTCTCGAAAGCTTGTTTCATTTTGGAGCTGATTTGACGCGGGTTGAGCGGGATAAGCTGCGGATCATCTGGTTTAATACCTCCGACAGTACAAGTCCTACAGCGATGGCACCGGATAACATGAGCGCTTTGGCGGCCATCTCCATGGCTGCACTGTAGTTGTTTTGTACAAAGCTGCGCATCGCATTATATGCAAGTCCTCCCGGTACGAGTGGAATGATACCTGCCACGCTGAAAATAATAACAGGTGCGCGAAACATGCGGGAAAACAGCTGACTGATCACACCCACCGCGATCGTGGCCGCCAATGTGGCCGGAACGGCATCTGCTGCATATTCAAGCACGATATAGATGATCCAGCCGATCATACCGACAAATCCACCGTGAAGCAGCATTCGTCTTGGGGCATTAAAAATAATGCCAAACGCAGCTGACGCGATAAAGCTGGTCAAGGCTTGTCCAATAAAATGGAGCATTATTCTGCAACCCTCCGTCTTACATAAAAAGTGAAAATACAACTGCAATGCCCGTGCCAATGGCAAAGGCAGTCAGAAAAGCTTCGGCACCCTTGGATAAGCCGGATACGAGATGTCCGGCCATCAAGTCGCGTACGGCATTCGTAATCAGCAGCCCCGGCACCAGCGGCATCACAGAGCCGATAATAATTTTGTCCCGCTCAAATCCTGCCCCCACATATACCAGGAAAAAAGCAAGGATACCGATGACAAAGGAAGCGGTAAGCTCCGCAAAAAATTTGACACGTACCCAGCGGTGAAAGAGAATGACCGCTGCATAACCGCATCCGCCGCAGATCAATGCCGGGAGAAAATCACCCCAGCCTCCACCAAACATAATAGTAAAGCAGGCGCTGGAGATCGCGGCCGCGGCCAGCTGAACAGCGTACGAATAACCGGAAGGTTTTCGTTCAATCTCAAGCAGCAGTTCGTGCGCTTCCTGAACGGTCAGCTGGCCTTCTCCAATACGGCGCGAGACGGCATTAACCTCAGACACTTTGTCCAGATCTGTTGTGCGTTCGGAGATTCGAATCAGCTTGGCGGGCTCGGTAGCATCCACCGAGAAAAAGATGCCTGTGGGCACAACATAGCTGTGGGAATGAGGCAGACCCAGCGCAGCTGCCATACGTTTCATCGTATCTTCGACGCGGTAGGTTTCGCCGCCACTTTGAAGCATGATTTTGCCAGCGAGCAGACAGATGGCGATCACACGGGATTGCTCCGATGTTTCAGCAGCACGCTGACCTTTATTATTCATCTCCGGTTCGGGTTCAACTGGAGATGGTGTATCGTGACGTATGTATTCCAACCGGATCAGGCTCCGTTTCATATGTGATAAGGCGCAGCATCGACACCATTGTATCATATTTCATACGCCGACAAATAATCACGGGACACGTTGGTATAAGGGCTTTCCGCAAGGAGTGAGCTGCGTGCAGTCACAGGTGAAGCTTGGGATGGGATTTAAAAAAGCTTCGCCCAATCCGAAAGGACAGAGGCGAAGCCTGCAGCTTACATCAACAGCGTGATGACAAGCAGTTCATACAGCACTAACGGCAGAATCGTTGGACCAAACAAGGCACGTGGTTCAGGATAACCATGCATCGGTGTCACCTGGAGGTACAGAATTCCGCGATCTGCGCTGATAATGACACCTTCCCAGACCTGACCGTCGATGTTCTGAACTTGTACTTTTTTGCCGACATGCTGCCGAACGGTATGATGAAGCATATCCCGTACACGCTGCACGGATTGCAGCAGGGGTTGATTGGCCTGATATACAACACGGGCGGATGTTGTGGATGGTGATTCAGACATGATGCTCAATCCTTCCTCAAAGTAAAATCGTTCTTACTTCAAGATATGCATTCGCCTACAAAAGGTGATTACACATAGGTCATCTTGAGCGCTCCACGGCCGCTTTCGCAGCTAACCTGACCCAGTGCGCCATTTACAAAAGTCATCTGAGGTGGAATATGACCCAGATCTACATCATATAAAATAGGCACATTCAGATCACCAAGTGCGGAAGACAGGGCATCGGTAAACGTAAAATCATCTGTGTCGGAATAACCGTCAGGTCGCCCAAACAGGAAACCATTCGTACCGGCAAACCATCCGGCTTGTCTCATCTGCCACAGGCGGCGATAGATATCACTTGCGTCCATCTCGCAGCTTTCCAGATACCAGATCGTTCCTTCGTCAGTGCAGTACTGCTGCAAATAGGTTTCTACCGGTGCAAACGGAGTGCCGATCAGGCAGCTGATCGTGTCCATACAGCCTCCAAGTAATCGTCCGGCAAAACGGACCGGGGCATCTGTATCTTCGGCAGCTCCAAGCTGCTTCCAGCGGGATGGCGTATCCAGATTAAAGCCGGGCAGCTCCATATTCCATTCGGATTGATAATGTGTGGAGGAGATCTGTGCAGCTTCTTCTCCAGCACTGGTCTGCAGTACATCCAACCAGCGGGATGTAACGGAATCCTGTTCACTTAATCGAAGATCTATGAAGTTAGTGCCGTGGGCTGAAGCTGATCCGGTTATTAACGTATAAGCAAACAGGAACGTACTGGTATCCGAGTAACCCAAAATCCATTTGGGAGGTGACTTTTTCAGCGCATCCCAGTCCAGCAGGGGCAGTATGTCCATTAGAAACTGTCCTCCCCATGGAGGAATGACAGCCTGAATTCCCGGATCAAGCATAAACGCATTCAGTTCTGCGGCGCGAATTTCTTTGGGAGCACTCACACATTTGGAATTGCTGCGCAGTGAAGAGCCTTCCTTAACCTTGAAACCAAGGCGCTCCACATGATTTTTGCTGTGCTCCAGATAGTGATGCATGGACGGGCTTACACCACTGGAAGGTGCGGTTAGTCCGATGGTATCGCCCTTCACGAGTGGCTTTGGGTAACGGATGGAACGCTGGTTCATTCATAACACACCTTTCATTTAAAGTGCGACTGCATTACTTGTTTACGGGTATTTCTAAAGAGAAAGGAGAACGGCTTTGAACAGGGTAAGAGTAAATCTCCATGCTCAGTTTTCCTTTTGCTGCTGTCCCATTAGAAATGGTAACCCATGCTTCGGCTGTGCCGTGTTCACCGGAAGGACTCCAACCGGATTCTTTCATATCAAAATCTTTTCCGGTACTGTCCTTGATATTAGTGAAGGAGAGCCCTGAGGTCGCATTTTCGGCATCAGCAGCGGAAAAATGCATAATGGTATCCTTACCTTTGGTCTTGTAGTCTAGAAGGGTTAATTCTTGCGGTCCGCCTTCGATTTTATTAGAAGATGGATCAACTTTAATCATCAGTTTATCCTTATCCAGTGCTGAAAGTCCAGATGCTTGCAGGGTCAGTTTCTTAGGTATCGAGAAATACATGCTCTCAAAAAATACAGAAGTCCCGTAACCCCCAATGGAAGCTCCGTCCGTTCGCCAAGCTCGGCCTTGTTCATCGACCAGCTGCAGATCACGGATGCCAAAAATCTTTTTGCTATTGTTTGCATCATACTGGATATCCAGCACAAGCCTTGTCGGGTATAAAGTGGCCTGTTCAACAGTAAATCGCTGCCCGTCAAGAGTGATGGTTTGGTTAACGGGGATGACCTTTTTCATGTTTTTGGTGAGAGTGTGATCTACTGGAAAAGTGATTTTCCACGTATTATTTGTTTTCTCCAGACGATTTTTAAAGACAACGGTCAGTTGATCTGGCGGTAAAGATTCATTGAATGATACGTCAATAATATCCTCATAGGTAGGACTTTCCGATTCCGATACAGGTTTGGGTGAAGAGTAACTAAAGGCAACCGGAAGATGTTTACCATTTTCATCAAGCAAGTCGATGTCATAGTCGAATTTTTCCGTATCTTTCATATTCTTTATCTTATAAAAAATAACCATTCGTGACTCGTCTGTAATAATGCCTTCCACGGTTACAGAGCCCCCATCATGCTCGTCGGTGATGCCGACCTTCTGCAGCAGGGACTGATCAATAGCCATCATGAGTCCTTTATCCTGCCGGATCAGACTGACGACACCTTCCATGCCAGGCAGCTGCTCCACAAAGGACGCAAATGCAGGAGACACGCGAATACAGCCAGTAAATAACAAAATGATGGCAGCTGCCGAGATAGAACTGGTAAGCCAGCGCAGTCTGGATTTTCGTTTACGGGAAGCTTGCTCGATTCCGGCCCGAACAGCGCGCGATGCCGCAGCGTCCGGTACGCTCATTGCATCATATTCGGTCTTCCGAGCCTGCAGACGTTCTTCCAATGCTTCAAACGGGTGATGTTCGTTGGTCATGATGATTGTTCTCCTTTCGGTTCAAGTTGATCCCGGAGCTTTCCAAGGGCGCGGTGCAGCCGTGATTTTACCGTACCTGCCGGGATTTCCAGAATATCAGCCACTTCGGTCAGCGAGAAACCTTCGAAGTAACTTAGAATGATGATTTGTTTATATTCCGGTTCCAGTGCTGCTACTGCAGCAGCCAGATCCGGGTCCTCGGGACGATCCCAGCGGCCGGATTCCTGGATTTCCGTGACCGGGCTGAACCGGATTATGCGTTTCCGCTCGTCTGCACAGTAATTTAGAAGAATGCGGATCAACCACGTACTGAAGTAAGAGGGTTCTTTCAGTTTTTTGAGTTTGCGGTATGCCCGGTAGGTTGCTTCCTGTATCGCTTCCAGAGCATCGCCCTCATTATGCAGATACGCATAGGCGATCCGGTACAGGCGGCTCTGATGCATTTCCATTAAGGCTGCAAAAGCTGCAGCATCCCCCTTTTGTGCAGCGCGCGTAAGTTCGGTAGGGGTCACAAGGCTCCTCCTTTGTTGATGTTGTTTCATATTAGACAGGGAAAGCGGTCAAACGGTTCTTGTATTCAAAAAAAATTATTCATGCTGCTTGGAGAAAGTTCCTCTGCATTATACAGCGAATAACCGTCAAACCTCCTAGAAGCATGCTGCTCCATGAGAGTCTGACGGTTATAAGTGTATCCTTTATCCTTCGTGGCCGTATCTCGAATCCATTCTATTTGCGGAGCGTCTCCACCGCCTGCTGCAGGCGCGCTGCTGCAGATGCATTGCCTCGCTGCCGTGCAATGTCCAGTGCCGTTTCACCTGAAGTGCTTAATGCTTCGGCATCGGCTCCATATTCGAGGAGCAGTTCAATAATGGCTGTCTGATCCGTATGAAAGGCTGCGGTATGAAGCGCATGCTGTCCATCACTATCAGCGATATTTGTGGATGCGCCATGTTCCAGCAGTAGACGGATGACTTGGACTGAACGTTCTCCAGCCAGTGCGGCGTGCAGAGCGGTATTGCTGGGAATGAAGGAAATGAGGGAGTGGGAGATGGCATTTACATCTGCTCCATGCTCAAGTAACAGCTGCACACTCGCTGCTTGTCCATAATGTGCGGCATATCCCAGAGGAGTTAAGCCGTCCTGATTTTCCGTATTCGCCAGTTCCGGATGCGCCTCAAGCAGAGACTTCAGTCCTGCCGCCTCGCCATCTTGTGCAGCTTGAAACAGCTGATTCACCTGTTCTGTATAATGCTTCGCTTCGTTCATCTGTACAAAACCTCCTCTTTCTCGTCCTGTGAATGGTTATGATGCCTGCTGAGATATTGCAATTATAGGCCATTCAATTCGGCAGCGCTTCTTCAAAATCACCTTTTTTCCGGTACAGAGAAGGAGGGAGATGAAACCTTTTGGTGAACAGCGAGCTGAATGAGCCTGGACTCTCGAAGCCGACGCTTAAACAGATATCGGTGACAGGCAGGTCGGTGTCCACTAACAGCTTCCTCGCGGCTTGCAGTCGTCGTTCTGTCAGAAATTGATGCGGCGAAATGCCAAACAGCTTTTTATAGCTTCGAAGAAAATGATTTACAGACAGATGTGCCGCCGAGGCAGTCTCTGTCAGCGTTATGGCTTGGTCATAGTAAGCAGCCATATATTCATGTCCAATATAGACTCTGCGATATAACTCTTCTCTTGTTGAAGATTTCGCCGCATCAAGGGCATGCATTTCGGACCTGATTTCATGACGTAAAACGAGCATATGCAGTGCAAGCTGATGAAGCTGTTCCTCCAGCTCCCAAGGATCTGTTAATGGAGAAATATAGGAGGAACGCAGCCTTTCAATCGCAGTACCCAGGTGATCTCCCATAGGATATGTGCGTTCAACCCAATCCAATGTCAGGGGAGTGGACGAGGCATAAGGCTCATGCAGCAGATTCAGATCATTGCTGCTGACACTGCGGTTAACCTCTTCGACGAATCCCGGAGGGAAGAAGACACAGAAAGATTCAACGGGTACAGGAGAGTCGATATGGAGCTGATATTCCTGACTGGCATTCAGCAGCAGGTATCGCTCCTGACCGACTGTAAAATGTCCGTGACCCGCTTCGTACAGTGTTGTTCCATGACGAAACGTTTTCAGAGACAGAGCTCCTTGTCCTTTCCAATCAAACTGCGATCTGGACTCATGCAGGATGAACGGCACGGATCTTTGCGTCGTTTTATGTTCAGACCCTTTGTTCATTGCGGATCTTCGCCAAGATGTTTTGCAGCGAGACGCTGCTTCGCGGCTTCTAATGCCGGAATGGCAAAATGGGCAAGGGGAGTGGGCAGTTTATGCAGCGGGAACCAGCCAATCTGACCAATGGCTCCGCCTGCTTCCAGGTTACATGCTGTTCCGCCAAGGACTTTGGTGGAGTAGAGCACAGATATCCAGTGCTCCTGAAGCTCGGGACGAATCGTCTCCGCAGTGCAGAGCAGCCCATCGATGATGATATCCAGATTAACTTCTTCCTTAATCTCGCGGATCACAGCCTTTTCCAGTGTTTCGTACGCATCTACTTTTCCGCCGGGAATGCTCCAGGTATGCTGCTCTGGTGCACGATTACGCCAAACAAGCAGTACCTCGCTGTGTTCGTTGAGGATCACCGCACCTACCCCGATTCGTGGAGCAGCATCTGTAGAACTGCTGCCCTCGGCAGCTTCTGCTGACTCATTGTAACTGCCGGAAAGCAGGTATTGATGGGGATCGGAGCTGACGAGAGAAGCAGGTACTGGCTGAAATGCAATCGGGTGTCCGGTCTGGGCGGACCAATCCGCTGCCAGAATGCTCATGGAGATCAGATCGTATTGTGTGCCGTCCCGCAGTACAGCAGCCCGATGGCGTCCTTCTTCACGGAAGCCAACCTTCAAGTACGCCCGTCTAGCGGCTTCGTTGTATTCAATCACGTCCAGAGCAATCCGATTCAGGTTCAATTCATGGAATGCGTATCGCAAAATCAAGGCAAGCGCGTCACTGCCGTAACCCCTGCCGCGATCACTTTCATTACCGATACCAATGGCCAGCTGTGCAGAGCGGTTATTCCATTCAATCCGATAAATGGCTACAAATCCGATAAATCGGTTGTCGTCGAGAGTGCGCAGTGCAAACTCGAAATCCTGACCGTTCCGAACCGACGAGGTTCCGACTTCATCCGATGTTTGTGGGGTCGCAATATCTGTATCCATGTTACGCAAGTATTCATAGTTATCCGTGAAATATGCGATCTGCATGCGATCTTCAGGGCAGGGTGCCGTGAGTTTGACCTTGGAGCCTTGAAAAGCATTATATTGACGAGTCATGCCGCACCTCTTTTGGTTGATATAACATCCTTCGTTCATCCCATTATACTACAGCCGATAGGAATACCGAACATACCCGTTAAATTGTTTGTTTTCGAGAATAAGAGATTGGCGTCCGAGATATTTATGAAATTCAGAAAAGATTTTTGCACAAAAAAACAGCCGCGAGGGCTGCTGCTTCCTAATTATTTTAAGTTATTCAATAAATTCTTCATTTTTTTATAATGTCCGCTAACCCGATCCGCCATGTAATTGTACAGCAGTTGGTTCTCGGAAAGCATGGCCATCTCCCGGTCAATATCCACGTTGTTGTTGTTATTGTTCATGGCTGTTTCATTGTTCTGCATGACTCGGTACTGTACAATGGATGCGTTAGGATTGGTCACGGGGAAATGTTTCTCGTGTGTCCGCTGCATTCTAAGCTGTCCTGTTTTGCCATTCTCGATAATACGCCGCAGCTCATCCTGAAACTCAACGGTAGTGTTCTTGTAATTCGGCGTATCTGCGTTAGCGATGTTGTTGGTGATGGCCTGATGCCGCGCGTTCAATGCTTGCAAAAGAGATTCATTCCGTTTGGAAGTATTGGTTTCGATCATGCTGAGATCCTCCTTCACCGCAATCGAAATGCAGTTATCTCTATTTTAAGAAATTTGCCCACACACTGTCAAGGTAACGAACAAATTCAAGCATCGCCTCTCATACAAAAAAAAGACAAGCACATGATCGATCTGACTCCGATTCAAGAAGCCGATTATCCTCATTACTCGTCTTTGTCGTTGGTAAGTTCTCTTCAATTCGATTCAGGAGAGCGGTTAATATTTTTGCCGTAATAAATTTCGTCCATCTCCAGCTTCAGCCACTCGGTAATCTCCTGCTGTTCGGCCTTGCTCAGCTTGTCCTTGGTGTATCCGAACAAATAATTATCCAGATCGAATTCCTTCAGCTTGCATTTGGTGTGGAAAATGTTCTCCTGATATACGTTCACGTCAATCATGTCGAACCCACTTTTGATCTCGTCCGGGATATAGTTCTGGATAGAGCTGATCTCGTGATCAATAAACAGCTTGCGTCCGCTCGTATCCCTCGTAAAACCACGCACCCGATAATCCATAATCATAATGTCCGTATCGAAAGAATGAATCAGGTAATGCAGCGCTTTAAGCGGTGAAATCTCGCCACAGGTTGACACATCGATATCTGCACGGAAGGTGCTGATGCCTTCGCTGGGGTGAAATTCGGGATAGGTGTGCACGGTGATATGGCTTTTATCCAGCTGCATCACGACATTATCGGGCAGGGGGCCGGGCGATTCATCGAAGGATTCTTCGGGAATCTCGACGATCGGACCTTCGGATACCAGCATCGTTACACTGGCGCCCTGCGGCACGTAATCCTGCTGCGCGACATTCAGGACGTGGGCTCCGATGATGTCCGACACATTTTTCAAAATATGCGTCAGCCGATCTGCGTTATATTGTTCATCGATATATTCAATGTAAGCTTCACGTTCTTCTTTGGTCTTGGTGTAGCAGATATCGTACATATTGAAACTGAGCGACTTGGTGAGGTTGTTGAACCCGTGCAGCTGAATGCGCTGCTCTGGCGTTAAAGTCATGGTTGCAGTTCCCCTTTGTCCCATACGACATAAAAATCGCAGTTTTAATACTACTTATACCCAACCTTGCCCGAAAAAAAACATGAAATTGCGTAATCCGAAACCCAAAAGGTGCTCATCATTCGTCATAATCAGGTTTCTCATCAGGTCACATAATCCGGCATGTGGCTGAAAAAATGCCGCACAGCATCAGCTGCACGGCATCCAACGTTAAAAGGGCAGGCCTTCATCATAGCCGTAATCATTCATGCGTTCTTCCTCTGCGACAGACTGAATGTCTTCCGAGGTTACGGTGATGATGGGGTAATGCTCCTGCTGCTGTTTTTTGACTGCCTTTTCCTTCACGAAACGCGGACTGCCTTCCCCGGCATCTTCGTCATAGACAAGCAGCAGACCATCGCTTTTACGAAGCAGCAGGTCATCCCGGGCAGTGAACTGCCACGGTCCGATATACGGCTGTTTGCTGATGGCGCCATAATAATCCACTCCGGACAGAATGGAACGGTAGTATTCCTGCTTGTCTTCTTTCCACTGTTCCTCGGGATTCTGAAAGGCAGTGATAATCGACAGCTTCAGATGCGGATAGTTCTGTTTCAGTTCAAGCACTACCTCGCATGCCCATAGGTCCACACCGTATTGTCCGGGGGTGAGCACCCATTCGAGTCCATCTTCCACAAGCGGAGTAAGGCGGGAAGAGATGGCTTTCTTAATGAAGGGAATGCCTTCGTGCTTCTGTCCAAAAATCTGCAGTTCATGGGCACGGTACCCGGTGATGAACAGGTTTTGCAGCGTGATGCCCTCCTTTCAGACGGACGGTATGAACGATGTCACGCAGCATCTGTCCGTCTTCATATGAGCTCCTTATTGTTCAGGTGCAGTCTCTCCGCGGAACGGATACAGGAATGGCTTCGGAATATCCGTCTCAAACGTCATTAACTTGCCGGTTGTCGGATGAATAAAGGACAGCACACGTGCATGCAGCCCCAGACGTCCAAGATCTCTCGTGCGTGCACCGTATTTGCGGTCCCCGGCAATCGGATGACCAAGGTCCTCCATATGCACACGAATCTGATTTTTGCGGCCCGTTTCCAGACGAACTTCAAGCAGGGAGAATTCTCGATTCGACTTCAGACGTTTATAGTGAGTAATGGCATGCTGTCCATCGTTCGGACGAGGACTGGAGTACATCTTCAGCGTTTTGGTTTCCTTGAGCCAGGAGGAGATGGTGCCTTCTTCTTGAGCTACGGCGCCCTCAACTAGTGCGACATAAACACGATCCTGTACGTTTTCTTTCCAGTTGTCCTGCAGCTGCTGCTGCACCTCTTCGCTTTTGGCAAACATCATCACACCGGATGTATCCCGGTCCAGACGATGCACAACGAAAATCCGGTTTAGCGGATTCGTACGACGGACATGTGCCATCAGCTGGCGATAAGCGGTCAGATCATCACTCTTGTCAGCTGCGATAGACAGCAGGCCGGCTTCCTTGCGAATGACAATGATATCGTCGTCTTCATGCAAAATGTTAATGCCCGTCAGGGAAGGAGCGGCGACAGCACCTTCTTTGCTGATGAACACAGTCTGTCCAGGCGTCAGCGGCTCGTTAAACTTGGTCACGACTTTCTCATCCACGGATACTTGCCCACGTCCCAAAATGGATTTAACGGCATTACGTCCTGACTTCAGATGTTTCAGCAGGAAATGCAGCAGTTCATCCGGCTCCGTTACTTTGTACTGGCGTGGCGGTTCGGATTTGCGATAATGTGCACTACCTGGACGCTTGGATGCCGCGGCCGGCTTGGCCGCTTTACCACCGCTTTTGGTAACACCCGCAGGCGAATGGGAGGCGGAAGCTTGTTTGGCAGCATTCCCCGAGCGAGGGGAAGAAGGTTTTGATGAGGAAGCATTGGAGCGGCCGGATCGCGGCTGGGAGGAACCTCCGTATGATTTTCCTTTGGCAGATGTACTGCCCGTTGAGCGTTTGCGTTTATTCATAGATAACTATCTCCTTCTGAACAGCCTGTACCCTTTGTGTGCATACGATCCGTTCAATTCGTTATGCAGTTCAATATACCATTAACCGCACGGAATTAAAAATAGGTTCCTCAAATCTGCAGCCCATCCAATCCGAAGAGTTTTCAGTTTCATAGAATATGTTATCCCACAGCATTGGAGGTGTTACTTTCATGGGCGTGTTTCTCGATATGAGAACCTCGGAGAACTCGGGATACGTAGGAGCGCCAGGGCTTCCCTTATCCGAATCCCCTGAAGCCTTCGGCGCAATTGGTCTTCAAACACAGGGGGTCATTAATCCGATCATTACCTTGAACGGTACGGTGGGTGTAACAGGAGAACTCGGCGATACGTTTACTGTAGAGATTGTACGCGGTTTTCTGTACGATCCGTTCTTCATCATCTATCGTGCACAAGGAACAATCGGCCAGAATGGTGGTGCCGAGTTCCATTCGTTTACAGCTCAGGATCTGGCCGCACCACCAGCGCTGGAAAGTGTATATACTTCGTTCATCTCGGGTGTGTCTACAGCCGTGCGGACTGGGCCGGAGATGTTCTATGGCATTGCTGCGACAAACTAATCAAATAAAGGCATGCATGATTTCGGGTACAGCTCGGAGGGTGGAAGAATTGTACAACCACCCGACGTGTTTTGCCAAACAATCTTTGGATCTGACCAGCGCACAGCTCATGCTTCAGCATGTTTCGTTTCAATTAAGGTGATATGCAAAACCCCCGACCTCGGCAGGCGGGGGTTTTGCATTATCATATACAGCTGTACTGTGCACGTCCCGTATGAGAACGGATCAGGTTAGAGGGAAAAGGGAAGTGGATGAATACAGATTAGTTGGGGCGTCCTTTCAAAATCATGTTGTTGGCTTTACCAAAATCGATGGCGACTTTACCTGTAAGTGCTGCTGTTCGCTCGGCTAGAATGACAGCGTTAACGCCGCAGGAGAAAAGTGCCACATCAAAATCATCTTTGTGGGCTTGAATCCATTCCAAAGTTTCATCCATCTGATCGTAGTTATCAAACGGAAGTGAGCTTACAAGGTTGAGATGGTAAGGCTCCTTAACTAGTGCGGCCTGTAACTCTTCCAGCTCACGTGTCACGAGCAGCACTCGTTTGCCAGCAAGCATCTGCCAGAACCGCGGCACCTGCACAAGTTCACGATTCACACAAGCATGACAGGTCAGCGCAGGTGAGATGCCGTAGTGAGCAAATATCATATCGGTCAGCGGCCGCTTGAGATAATCCGGAGCTTTGATCATGCTGTCTCCGCGTGGAAGGACACCGACAATAGTGGCACGCTTCAATGAAGAGGCCACTTCGTCCCGCATCTTCAGATTGGGCAGCCGCAGCCCCTTTTGACCAAGATTGGCTTTTACCGCCCAGCGCTCCTGAAGCACCTGTTCCATCGGCCACACCGTTTCTTGTGACATGACGATATTCTCGCCATCCCCCACACGCACCAGTGAGAAGGGACGCTGCTCCCGCAAAGCCGTTTCGAGCTGGTCCAGCACTTCCTGCATTTCCAGATAAATCGAATTCATTCGAAACCTGCCTCCTTTGAAAATCAAGCTCCTCTATTCTATGTTGCGAGAGAAACCGTGATCTGTGCGTTCGACCCGCAGAAGATAACTTGGGATGTATATCAATCTATTTATAGGAAAATCAGTACATATGTCGGTGCCGGAATGGTAAGCAGTTCATACGTTATATAGTGCTGGCAGTGAAGAAATCTACGAGCAGGCGATCAGCGCAATAAAAGAGTTTCGTAGACAGAGGCTGCTAAAAAACTATGAAAACGTCTGTACTTGCCCACACCGGCTTACAGCGTTATGAGGAGGAAGGGTATGTCCAGGAAAGTTGTCATTGAAATTAACTTTAATAATTACGGGCTGGACCCGCAGCGTCTGACACGTGAATGGCTGGAGCGCCGCATGACGATTTTTCGCACATTCACACTGCACTGTCTCAAGGCGCAGACGAATCAGGATTTCCTTACGGTAGTGAAGCTCTCGAAGGAATCCGGGGAGTTAATGCAGGAGATACTGGCGGGCCAGGAGCCGCTGCCATCCAATGTTCGTTTTGGAACCCACATTGAGAGTGTCAGAGCTATTCTGGAATTTGCCAAAGATGCTGAAGACATCTATATTGCGCGTCTGGATTCGGACGATTTGTATCATAAAACATTCGTACAGCAGCTCTACGATGTGCAGCCGCAGCCTGGCACGATGGCCTTGATTAACCAGAACGGCTATCTCTGGGACAGTGTAAACAACGAGATGGCGCCGGCGTTCCATCGCTCTCCGCAATTTTATGTGTATCTCTACAAGACGGCGGAATATGCCGCAGGATACCGTGTCAAACTTCCAGGCCGAGGTACGCACGGCAATGTGATCGATCTGCCGCATGAGCTGCTGGCGCCGCGGAACTACGTGAACATTGTGCATTCCAGCAACACATCGGTTAAAAAGGTACCGCCTAAAGATCGACTCACCCAAGAAGAGATGGCTCAGGTTTTACGCGAATTCATGAACTAAACAGGAGGGGATTCATCCATGATTCAAGGACAAACGATTCTGGTCACCGGAGGAACAGGCTCCTGGGGCCAAAAGCTGACTGAGGTGCTGCTGGCGCAGAACCCGGCGGAGATTCGCCTGCTTTCCCGGAACGAATATGCACAGATTGCGATGCAGCGGGAATTCAATCATGATCCGCGCCTGCGTTTCATCATTGGAGATATTCGGGATTACCGGGCGGTGGAGGATGCGTGTAAAGGCGTAGATGTGCTCTTCCATCTGGCTGCCTTGAAGCATGTTCCCGTCTGTGAAGACCAGCCCGATGAGGCGTTCAAAACAAATGTTATCGGAACACAAAATATTATTCGTGCAGCCATTCGTATGCAGATTCCGAAAGTGATCGATGTTTCTACTGACAAGGCGGTTGATCCGATTAACGTGTACGGCATGACCAAGGCACTGGGCGAAAAAATGATGATTCGTGCCAACTGGCTGAGCGAGAAAACGCGTTTTGTATGTATCCGCGGTGGTAATGTGCTGGGTACTAGCGGCAGTGTGGTACCTCTATTCCGGCGGCAGATTGATGAAGGTAAAAACCTGACCATCACAGATGAAGGCATGACGCGCTTTTTCCTGACACGTACCGAGGCCATTCACCTGCTGCTCAAAGCAGCGGAAGCAGCGGTGGGCGGGGAGACCTTTGTGATGAAAATGAAAGCCTGCAGCATGACCGATCTGGCTTCCGTCATGCTGGACCAGGCCGGCCGCCCGTCTGGCGATTACAAAGTGACAGGGATTCGGCCGGGGGAGAAACTGCATGAAGTGCTGATCTCGCCATTTGAAGCACCGCGTACACGTCAGTACGATGCGCAGTATTATGTCATTTTGCCGGAGCATCCTGACCAGGAATTGACAAAGCATTATGATCATCTGCCGCGTGTGCAGTTTGCCCAATACCGTTCGGACAGTGAAATGATGAACAAACCGGCTATCGCCGCGTTTTTACGGGCAGGAGGCTATATCAACTAAGGAAGGGAGGCGGAACGTTTGGAGGTGGAAGATATGAATGAACACAGCCCGTATCCCGAACAACAAGGACAGAAAAAAGACGAGAGACATGCAGCACGCATTCATGACCGCTCCCTCAAGGCTGTGGTCATTGGTCTGGGCTACGTTGGTCTGCCGATGGCGGTCGAGATGGCACAGGCCGGTTATCGGGTGCACGGCATAGATATTGATGCGGACAGAACAGCCAAGCTTCGTGCAGGCCGTTCCTATATTATCGGTATCGAAGATGCTGTGCTTCAATCCCTGATCGAAGCAGAACTGTTCTCGGCAGGTACGGATTACCAAGCAGCTGCTGAGGCAGATGTGGTCGTGATCTGCGTGCCAACCCCGCTGACGGATGCACACCAGCCGGATATATCCTATATATCATCAGCTGTTGGCGCCATGACTCCCCATCTTCAGGAAGGCTGCCTGGTCATTCTGGAGAGCACAACGTATCCGGGTACAACGGAAGAACATGTGAAGCTGCCGGTAGAGGAAGCACGCGGCTGGACAGCAGGTGAGCACTTCCACGTCTGTTACTCTCCTGAGCGCGTGGACCCGGGCAGTGTGCATTATGGTGTGAAAAACACCCCCAAAATCATTGGCGGCTCTACTCCAGCCTGTCTGAGTTATGGTGCACAATTTTACGGCTCGTTTCTGAATGAAGTGGTTCCGGTAAGTTCAACGACTGTAGCCGAGACCGCTAAACTGTTCGAAAATACGTTTCGCAGCGTAAACATTGCGCTGGTCAATGAACTGACCCCGGCCTGTGAGCAGATGGGTGTTAACATCTGGGAAGTGCTTCAGGCAGCGGCAACGAAGCCGTTTGGTTATATGCCGTTCTACCCCGGCCCAGGCATTGGCGGGCACTGCATCCCGATTGATCCGATCTATCTGTCCTGGGCGGCCAGCCGTCAAGGATCGGAGCTGCAGTTTATCCAGCTTGCAGATGCCACCAACAGGCAGATGCCGGAGCATGTGGTGCGGCGTGCAGCAGCTCTGCTGGAGCAGCGCGGCCGTTCTATTCGCGGCGCCCGCGTTGTACTGGCGGGAATGGCGTACAAAAAAGACATTGACGACCTGCGCGAATCGCCAGCGCTTGACGTATTCCGGCTGCTGCGCGAGGCGGGAGCCGAGGTTGTTTTCACCGACCCGATGGTACCGGTCTTCCGGCAGGATGACGGCACGATGCTCCAATCTCGGACCGCTTCGCCGGAATTGTGGACATGGGCTGATCTGGTGATAATCACAACCGACCACTCTGCGTTCAATTATCAGGAGATGGCGGATCATGCTCAGCTGATTTTTGACACACGCAATGCGACTGCTTCATGCCGCGGGGGAAACATCGTTGTACTGGGCCAGCCGACAGGAAAAGAAGCAAATCGAAAACGTTTAGAAGCGGGGCAGGAACTTCTAGAAGTAAGACAAGAACATCCGGTAAAAAATGATAAATATCAAGAAAAAGGTGATAAACACCTGGCAGCAGGCCAAACGCGGCGAGAAGTGAGCAAAATACCGGATGCAGCGCGCAAAGATACTGCGTCGGTTCGAAATGACGAGAATGACAAAGCGAACGAAAACCGTGACCGCGCTCAGACTCGCAGGGCTCATCCAGACGGAGAAAATGCGCACGGAAAAACGGGAGATGACTATGGCCAATCATGACCGGGTGAACGAACGTTACTATGGAGAGATCAATTCGGAGGATTCCCACGAAGCGACGAGAGCCCGCGTGCACTGGATGTGCCGCGAGACAACGGGCAGACGTATTCTAGATGTCGGATGCAGCCAGGGGATTACGTCCATTTTGCTGGGAAGGGAAGGCTTCCGCGTGACAGGGGTCGATCTGGAGGAAGGCAGTATCACTTATGCGCAGCAGGAGCTGGCCAAAGAATCGAAGCCGGTGCGTAACAATGTGGATTTCCGCATGCTGGATATTACGCAGTGGAAGGCCAGAACGAAGTTTGACACAATCCTGCTGGGAGAAGTGCTGGAGCATTTTGCACATCCCGAGACATTGTTGACGCATTTGCATCGCCTGCTGGAGGAGGAAGGCACACTGATTGTGACGGTTCCCTATGGCTATCATCCATTCCATGATCATAAACAGACGTTCTATGCGGGCAATTTGGCAATGTGTCTGATGCCGTATTTTGAAGTACTGAAATTGGAAGTGCATCATAAATATCTATGTTGTACGGCGCGTAAGCGAGAGAAAGCACAGCTTCATATGAAGCCGGACTTGAATCAGGTACTGGACTGGATGAAGCTGGATCATACGCATTTTACCGAGGTGGAGCAGCAGCATCTGCGGTCCATGAAACAGCGCAAAAAAGCACTGGACAGTGCTGTCGATCAGTTGAAACGCCTTCGCCGTCAGGAGAACGAGGAAAGATAGACGGTGTGCTGTGACAGTGAGTTCCGCCGCACGACTCTAACGATCTGCAGGAACCTTATTTAGTTTATTTAGGCAGGATGAGAAGTGTAACGATCTCCAGCGACGCTATTTCTCGTAAAACGGACGAAATGCCTTGAATTTACACCCGAATCGCGAAAATAGCGTTCCTCGGAATCGTTACATTTTCAAAAGGCTTGAAATGAACAAAATAACGTCATCTGGAATCGTTAGCCGCAGCAGCAGGCGTAAGTGGAGTAAGTAGGTGAGCCAGTAGTGAGTAAGTGAGTAAGTGAGTAAGTGAATAAGTCAGTCAGTAAACCAGAGCGAGTAGTAAGTGAGTAAGAGAGAGTGTGTATGAGTAGTTGTGTGCTGAATGAGTAAGTAGGCGAGTAAGTAAAGTTAAAGTTAAAGTTAAAGTTAAAGTGATGCAGAAGCGTGAATTAGTACGGGTACGACAGGAAGGGGCTTGAAACGTGATCACCATCAGTTTGTGTATGATTGTGAAAAACGAAGAACGCAAACTTGCACGTTGTCTTGACTCGGTGGCTGGTATTGCAGATGAGATCATCATCGTCGATACGGGGTCGTCGGATCGAACGATGGATATCGCTGCGAAGTATACCGACCAGGTCTATACGTATATGTGGAATGAGGACTTCGCCGCAGCGCGCAACGAGTCGTTTGCCCGGGCCACGCAGGAGTACATCCTATGGCTCGATGCAGATGATGTGCTGCTGCCTTCGGAACGTGCAAAGCTGGAGGTATTGAAGAAGCAGCTGCCGTCCGGCGGAAAGACGGCCGGTGTGATTATGGGCTATACGCTGGCCGAGGGACCGGAAGGCAGTCCGCTGGTAGCGGACCGCCGGCTCCGCCTGGTCAAGCGGGATGCCGGGTGCCGCTGGCAGGGCCGGCTGCACGAGCAGCTGCACTTCCCGCAAGGCGAGATCATTACGGCAGATATTGCCGTTACCCATCGCCGCGAGGCGGTCAATCATTCGGCGCGAAACGTGCGCATTCTGCGCAAATGGATCGCCGAAGAGGGCATAGCCCAGGGACGCCTGCTGTTCTACTATGCAGGCGAATGTTATGACCGCCAGCGCTATGCGGCTGCGGCACGCGGTTACGCCAAGCTGCTGGAGCAGCCCAGCGGTTACCGCGAGGACCGGCTCATTGCCTGCGCAAGGCTGGCGGAATGTTATGAGCGGCTTGGCGAGCCGGGCCGCAAACTGGGCGCACTGCTGCAGTCGTTCCAGTACGACCTGCCGCATGCCGATTTCTGCTGCGCAATTGCTTCCTGCTTCCATGAGCGGCAGGAGGTAATCACCGCCATCTATTGGTATATGCAGGCGGTGGACGTGAGCAGTCGCGATCCGGGTCTGCGGCCCGTCCCGGCAGCCTGCCGGACCTGGCTGCCGCATGCCCGGCTCTCACTCTGTTATGCTCACCTCGGCAGCTGGGAGCAGGCTCTGCTGCATAACACGAAGGCCCGGGAATATCTGCCGAAGGATCCAGGTTTGCTGGGCAATCGGGATAAGCTCGAAGCTGTAATTCGCAAGCAGCGGAAAGCGCAGTAAGATAGGAGAAAAGCGGAGAAAGAGGGATGAGGAGATAGAGGGAAGAGTGAGCCTCTTCTCGGAACTCGAAGCTTCTAATGCAGGAACTCGAAGTCTCTTACGCAGGAGTCCAAAGTCTCTAACGCGGTTAACAGGAAGGAAAAGCACTGTCATAAAGAGGAACAGTCGGATAGCTTACATCCGTTTGCAGCAGTGATCAGAAAGAAAAAACCGTACAGCACGGCCAAAATTTTGTACAGTGTGGCGGACATTCGTGCCCTATTTTCATGACAGGCTGCCCTGCCGTATTAGATCAGGGTCTCTTTGAGAGAGACGGATGCAGAAATACCCCGTTCAACCGTGAGCAACGGTAAACGGGGTATTTCTTTTTGTCTGAACAAGTTATAATGCTTCGACCAAATGGAATGACTCCCCGATTCAATTCGACTTAATCCAAGCCAAACGAAACCAATCAAACCAATCAAACCAATCAAGTCAACCAATCCCAATCACTTCAGTCCCATCCACTTCTAAAGTCTTATCCGAGGCGAGAGGCAGGCGGTATTAATCATCCTTTCCCGCTGTTCCCCCTTCACCTTCAGGTGCGAGACAGCGTACATACTGGTCTTTGGTCAGCAGGCTTTTGCAGGCCCAGCCCCGCCCGTCATAGATTTCCTCATTAATGTTCAGTGTGATTGTCTCATTGCTGTACTCGTTCCTGTTTTCGATGCGCAGCATGTGTTCACTCTCCCATTCGAGGTGGTTGCTGCCGTGGAATGCCGCGCGATAGATACTTTTGGCGCCTGAAAGGGATGTATCTCCTGTTTTCTTCACATCCACCCACAGCGTAACCCCGCCTGCAGCACCGCCGTAGGGAACACCGTATAGTTCTGCCGTGTGCTCACCGTTTGGTGATGACATCGAAGAGCTTAGATCGCCCTGACCGGCACGATCAAACGTGGAGAGATAGGGACGAAGCGTAAAGAAAAGAATCAAAGCTGCGGCGGACAAGGCAAACAGGATGATGATTACCGAAGCGATCGGATGTCTGTGTATCCAGGATTGACGTGAATTGCCTGCAGACGATGAAGCCGAACGCGTAGTGATCTCTTTTTCCATAACAATAAACCTTTCTTAAAGTGTAATTTGTTTGGCCGGAATGTAAATGTCCAGCTCACCGTAATGCTCCTGCGCGAGACTGCCGTCTATTCTTTCAAAATAATAAGCATCACTCTTGACGTATCCGGAATGACTCTGCCAGTACTCGTCAATAAATGTCCAGACGCTGTCCAGGTGGTCAATATGGATCAGGCTCGGGTGGAAGTCACAAACAAATTTGAACACGGCATATTGATTGGCTGGTATTTCAATACCGCTCAGCCCCTCGGGGATTTGTTCCAAGCTTGTCACTTCTACGGATGGCTGATATGTACTGTGGTGATCCTTGATTTCATTCGTAAGTCCAATATAGACGTCGGGGTGCAGCACGTTAGGAATGAGATGAACGTATTTTTCATAAAAATGGTTGCCCGCCGAATTGGCTTCATAATATGTCTCATTGTCTTCGTAACGGATCTGTGATTGCTGGCCAATGAGCTTCATTGCAGGTTTCCGAACATAGGCTGGTTGGAAAATGTATCCGAATGGGAGCATGGTAATCATCGATGAGGTCATACGGGCCGTAAACTGCAAATCACCAGCACCCTGTTTGCGATACTGCAGTGGTGTGATGCCAAAGGCCTGCTTAAAAGCACGAATATAAGATTGTTCATGTTCAAAAGAGTAATGCCCGCTAATATCGATAATCTTCCAGTTCAGATCAACCAGCTGTTCCAGACTGCGGGCCAATTTACGAGAGCGTATGTATTCACCAGGGAGTTGACCGCTGGCATGCTTGAACATGCGGTGCAGATGGAATTTGGAGATATGGGTTACTGAAGCGAGGTGGTCAAGTGTAAGCTTCTTGTGAATATGATCTTCGATATAATCAAACAGCCTGTCTAATGTCTGCAGCAGATCATGTTGCATGTAAAATCTCCTTGTTTGGTCCGGATTTAATGGGTACAGCAAGAAATGTTCATTTTTTCCTTATAAACGATGATACCATAACCAGGTACTCAATTTAATGAGAAGATTGGAGCAGTCATTCATGTTAGCCACCCAAAGAATTACAGACCAAAAAACGTATAACCCCTTAACCATGCTGAAACGATTATGGACGTTAACCGGAAAGCATCGAATGTTCATCATCGTGCTGCTCTTGGCCGCCTTGGCCGCTTCGCTGGTTGAGGTAGGATATCTGGAATCCATTCGAAGACTGGTCAAAGGGGCTTCGGAGTCCCAATTTTCACTAATCTATTCAGGGCTTATCATCGGTGTTTCCATCGTGGTACTTCGGATTTTTGTGACCGCATTCACGACATGGGCCGAGACGTTATTTCAGCAAAAGACACTCGTGTCTTTACAAACAAGACTGCTGCAATCCCTTGGGAGCACCAGCCCGCAGGAATTAGCGAAGGTTCATACAGGAGATCTCACATCCAGAGTGTGGACATCGGCGGCAGCGGCTCAGAAAGGGATCAATCGGCATGGTATCGAGCTTGCCAAAAATATTATTCAACTGGTTCTGGCCTTTGCCTATTTCAGTTGGGTGAACCTGCAGCTCTCCCTTGCCATCATTGCGTTTACGTTAATCTATCCTCTAGTGACGGCAGGGCTTGGAAGAAGACTGCAGCGTGAACATGACCGGCTGCATGCAGATGAAGCGTCAAGAGATGAACTGCTTACGGATATGATTCAAGCTCCTGTAGAAATCCGCAGCTATGGGCTTTCGGGTTACCTGCAGCATCAATTCAGCAAACGCATGGACAAGGTATTCAAACGTATGATGTCGGTTTCCGTACTGAAGCGTCTATCGGAGGCGGCTGGACGGGTCTCTACTTATGGTGGCATGATCCTGATCCTGTATATCGGCGGAAAGCAGGTGCTGCAGGGACAGATGGATGTGGGCGGTTTGGCTGCTTTTCTGGTGGCAAGCAGTCAGCTGACACGTCCGATTGAAGCACTGTCGGGTTTATGGAACGAGGTCATTGGATCGGCCTCTCATGCCGCTCGTGTATTCGAAATGTTGGATCTGGAAAAAAAGAAAACAGCTGCTGCCTCACCGCAGTACAAGTTTAAAACCGAAGGTGTCCATGCAGTGCAGGTATCCTACAAATATACTGGGCAGGAAGAAGTATTATCAGATATTTCCTTCGCTGCAGTGAAAGGTGAACTCACGGTAATTACGGGACCTAGCGGATGCGGAAAGACTACCTTATTGAACATCATTAGCGGATTATACACACCTGAAGGTGGTTCAATCCAGTGGAATATGTCGGAATCGGCTGATTCCAAATTCCAGGCCCAGAGATTAAACGTAGATATCAACCAAGTGTATGTTCCGCAGCAGCCGTTTATTTTCTCAGGAACCGTAGAAGACAATATTGTGTTCGGTGCTGAAGGGATATCCAGCGAGGAAGTACAGCTTGCCGCTCATATGACTCATGCACATGATGCGATCATGCGCCAGAATAATGGATACGGGACGGAGCTCCAGCCGCAAGGCGGGTCCATGTCCGGCGGAGAACTCCAACGGATCAGTCTTGCGAGAGCGGTTGTAAGAAAACCGGATATTTTACTGCTTGATGAACCGACATCTTCACAGGACCCGTGGCACGAGCAGCAGCTGAATATGTTATTTACCGGGTTAGCTGCGGAGCATGGTACGACGATCATTGCAGTTACCCATCGCTTGTCTCTAATTGAGTGTGCGGATCAGGTGATTTATATGCAGGACGGAAAGGTTGTTGATATCGGCACTCACGATGAGCTGCTGGAGCGCCGGGTTGGATATCGGGACTATATTGCGGAGCAGGAGTTTGAGGAAAAGTATGGGTAAAAGTAAAGTTCGAGCTGGAGCTGGAGTTAGTTAGAGTGGGGGAAAGAAATGCGACGTGAAGAGAAAGACAGACCGGGTACAGAAATGACTGAAGAAGCCCAGAGTCATCAGAAAAGTACAGGAAATAAAAGCATAATGGAGTATGACAACAGTAAGGCGCATGACGAAGTAGAGGAATTAGAGAAAATAAAGGGACGAGAGGAAATAGAAGCGGAAGAAGATAGGAATCTAGAGAAGAGTCCGTCTGAGAAACTGAAGAAACATCGGGCAGAGCATCAGGACGAGGTTCAGGAGAAAGAGAAGGAAGGGGATAAGGCTGCAGAGGCACCCTCTTTAAAAATGGTATGGCCCGTTATTTTCCGCTACATGAAGCCGTATAGATGGGCGGTAGTCGTTATGTTTCTTTTTATAGCAGCGGATGCCGTGTTTGATTGGGGACTGGCCTTTGTGCAGGGATTTTTCGTTGATGCCATCCAGGATGGAGGACAGGAGAAACTGAATGCAGCGGCGGTAACTTGGATCGCGGTTCTGATCGGGTTTATCATTTTACTCGCCATGCATCGATATGTACTGGTACGGCTCAAAGAATCCATGAACAGAGATATGTCGATGGATCTGCTCAAACGGTTACATCAGATGCCCTACGCTTGGGTTCGGAGACAGAAATCAGGAGATATCATGCTTCGAATCAAGGAAGATACCAAGCATGGTGCAGAAGTGGTGGAAGCTTTGGCAGAAGGGGTTACGGTTATATTTATTATTGCCTTGTCGCTGGTGTACCTTTACCGTGCAGATGCATGGGCAGCAGTGATTGCACTTGTGAGCGCGGCAGCGATCTGGTTTACGGCCAGATTATATGATCAGCGTATCATACGATTATCGGATGAAGTGGAATCCATGGAAGGAGAGTCGCAGCAGCAGATTCAACAATATGCTGAAGGCGCTGCTGTGATTCAGGCGTACAATGCTTCACCATGGTTTCTCACACGTTTTCGCACGCAGCAGCAATCACTGAATCGTGTTCAGGCAAAGCTGCAGATGACTCTAAGCATGTCAGATAACGTGGCGATGGCCGTGTTTGGTCTGGCCCAGCTGGCGGCGCTGTTTGTAATCGGTTTAGCTGCTGCGAGAGGAGCCTTGTCGCCGGGGGTAGTTGTAGCCAGCAGTCTGCTGTTTGAACTTGTCGTATGGCCTGTGCTGGGCCTGTCCGGTCAGTGGAGTCAAATGCAGGCGAGTGTTGGCACATTTGCAAGGATTTCGGCCTGGTTTAACCTGAGGCAGCGTGCAGCGGCGGATGATCTCAAACAAGACAGCCCGCAGTCCGCTGAAATTATGGAAAACAAATTACCCATCCTGATACTCGAACAGGTTACAGTAATGGATGAGAGCAGCGGCCGAACCATTCTGGATCGGATTACGCTGCACTTGGCACCGGGTGAACTGGTTGCGCTGATGGGCACCAGTGGAGCAGGTAAATCTACATTATGTCAGGTGTGTGCGGGGCTGATTGAACCCGATGATGGCCGTGTAATGCTGGGAAACGAGGACACATCGCAGATTATGGGTGGGGGGCATCCATCCCGCGTGACCTATATGCCGCAGACACCTGCTTTTTTTACAGGAACGATTGGAGAGAATATCCGACTGGGCAGGAACGCTGCGCTGCATGAAATGAAGCGAGCAGCGCAACGGGCAGGTTTGCATGAGTTTATTGAAGCTCAGGAGGGACAGTACGATGCGATACTGCAGGAAAAAGGGGCTAACCTGTCTGGTGGGCAGAAGCAGCGGCTGTCCTTAGCCCGGTTGTTGATGAGGTCATCGGATGTTTATGTTCTGGACGAACCGACATCCTCGCTCGATAATCGGACAGAGCAGTACGTGATGAAAGAGCTGCGCCGTTTTATGGAGGGGAAAACAGGGCTGCTGGTTACGCATCGAATGGAGACTGCCCGGCAGTGTTCTCGCATTGTAGTGATGGAGCGGGGACGTATTGCCGAGGATGGTACACACGAGCAGCTGATGGCACAAAAAGGGCTGTACTATCACATGCATACCAGAGGTGCGGCCTCAGGAGAGTAACGGAAAGCAGCCGTTTGTCCTATTTTGGATGAACGGTTGTTTTTTTGTCTAAGTGTATGCCCTTCCAACGATTTGCGGGAAAACGCGGTTGCTCATTTGGGGCTGGCCCGTTAAACTAAAGGGAGCGGCGTTTTGCTTGACGGACAAGTCATGAGAACGCCATTTTGTTGTCGAGGACGCGGTGACGATGCCTGCGTTTGGATGTCAGAATCGGATAGAACCAAGCTGGTGCAGCAGCACCGGTGACAAGTAAGGAGTCTTTACATGAGTGTGCAAGCACCTACTTTAGAAGAAGCGCAGGGTCTCCTGCAAAAATATTACGGTTACCCCGACTTTCGTGAGGGCCAAAAAAAGATTGTATCCAGCCTGCTCGAATATGAGGATACGCTGGGCATTATGCCAACCGGGGGCGGGAAGTCGATCTGTTACCAGATTCCGGCTCTGTTATATCCGGGGCTGACGCTTGTGGTTTCTCCGTTAATTTCATTGATGAAAGACCAGGTCGATGCGCTGACGACCGCCGGCATTGCCGCCGCTTATATTAACAGTACGTTAAGCGGCAGAGAAGTGAATGAGCGCATCCGCGCGGCGCAGCGCGGTGAGCTGAAGCTGCTCTATGTCGCGCCGGAGCGACTGGAGCTGGATTGGTTCCGCGATGAGATGGGGCAGCTGCCGATCTCGTGCGTGGCAGTGGATGAGGCCCACTGTGTGTCACAGTGGGGCCATGATTTTCGGACAAGCTACCTGGCGGTAGCGCCGTTTGTGGACAGTTTGCCGGAGCGGCCGGTGGTTGCGGCCTTTACGGCAACGGCGACGCCCGAGGTCATGGGCGATATTCTGCGGCTGCTGCGTTTGCAGGACCCGCAGACGTATGTGACCGGACTTGGGCGGGACAATCTCGCGTTCAGCGTGCTGCGCGGCGAGAGCAAAAAGGATTTTGTCTTGAACTACGCACGCGAGCATGCGAGCGAGCCGGGTATTGTATACGCCGCGACCCGTAAGGACGTGGACGATCTGCATCAGCGTTTGATGCAGGCAGGTTTGCCCGCGGGCCGCTACCATGCAGGCATGACGGACGATGAACGGGCCCAGAGTCAGGAGCAGTTTTTGTACGATGATATTCGCGTTATGGTAGCGACCAATGCCTTTGGAATGGGGATCGACAAGTCCAACGTGCGTTATGTACTGCACTACAGCATGCCGAAGAACATGGAGGCATATGTACAGGAAGCCGGGCGTGCGGGACGGGACGGTGAGCCAAGTCAGTGCATTTTGCTGTTTGGAGCGCAGGACATCATCACCCAAAAGTTCCTGATCGAGCAGAACCCGATGGAGGGTGACCGCAAAGCCAACGATTACCGCAAGCTGCAGCAGATGGTCGATTACTGTTACACTACACGCTGTCTGCGCAGTGCACAGCTGGATTACTTCGGTGAAGTACATGAAGACAAGCCGTGCGGTATCTGCAGCTCCTGCACGGATGATCGCGAACTGGTAGATATGACCATTGATGCGCAAAAAATATTCAGCTGCATTCACCGCATGCGTGAACGCTACGGGGTATCTCTCGTGGCTTCGGTGCTCAAAGGCTCCCGTGCCAAAAAGGTGCTGGACTACGGCTTTGATTCCCTGCCAACTTACGGCGTCATGGGCAATCGTACAGAGCGGGAAATTGCCGAGATCATCAACGTGATGGTATCCGAAGGCTACCTGATGTTGTCCGAAGGGCAATATCCAGTGGTTCGTTTGCAGCCGCTGGCGGTGGAAGTACTGAAGGGCCAGCGCGAAGTCATGCAGCGTGTCGTACGCAAAACAGCAGCCACAGCTTCGGGTACGAACTACGGCGGACGCCGCGGACGTGACGCGATGCCATCGGCAGTGAATGAAACCGTGTTCGAACAGCTGCGCTTGATCCGCCGTGATCTGGCCGCGAAAGAACATGTGCCATCCTACATCATCTTCAATGATGCTACGCTGCGTGAGATGAGTGTGGTATGTCCGAAGACGGAACGTGACATGCTGAGTATCAAAGGGGTCGGTGAGGTCAAGTACCGGAAGTACGGACTGCCGTTCCTGGAATTCTTCCAGAAACAATCGGGCGAAGAAGTGGACACGGACGATGATGCTTTTTATGAGTATGAGTGATATGTGGTATGAGATAAGTCATGGGGTTAATGGAAAGTGATATCTGATCTATGATCAGTGACTGGGGCCTAAAGACTACCTTTAAAGACTAGAACCTAAAACCTAGATATTAGATATTAGAGATTAGACTAAAGTTTAGGAGCTAGTCATTAGACACAGACAGAGATATGGACAGATGCAGATACAGAAACTATTTAAATTGAACTAAAGAAGCGACGTTATGCTGATTAACGGTCAATGATCGTCAAAGTGCCCTGTAATGAGGCAGGAATGCCAGCCTCGGCAGGCTGCTCAAGTAGAAGATGGAACGCTAACGATTCCCCAGGAGCTTATTTGCCCCGAATCGGGGACATTTGAAATCTAACGATCTCCAGGAAGCTTATTCCACACAAAATCCTGAAAAATGAGCCTGATCAAGCTGATTTCAGCAGAATAGCGTCTCTGTGAATCGTTAGAATTTTCCAAAGCCCGAATGTGCCGGAATAAGGTTTCTCCTGATCGTTAGCGCTCGCAGTAGAGGGTGGCAGACTTGCACTAGCATGGCGGCTGGGTGATATTTGACTAATGTGCCTGAATTGATGAGCATATCGGAGTGGATTGTGTACATCCTTTTTTAACTTATATAGATAGAAGCAGATGTAGAATCGGAAGCACAATTAGAAGAAGGATCACAACAAGAGGCGCAGCTAGAATTAGAATCAGTAACAGAATCAGAGCCAAGATCAGAAAAGAAACGTAATCGAAAATTAGGATATGTATTTCATGAAATGTGTCTCTGCACAGTAGACGAAATAGGCGAAAATGTCTTTTAAAGGATGGACATGGACTTGAAAAACGGATAACGGGTTTTGGCACAATATATAGTTGATTTGATGTAATTTAGTCTATATATTGCGTTTTAAGTCGGTTGGGGAGTGTATGTATTTTTAAAAGAAGTGTCCACTCTTTGAAAGACAAAATGGGGATTTGTTTATGATGCATGGACGGTTATAGCATAGGGACTGGTTAATAGATCTTGTTTTTAGTCGGGCGGAGAGTGTGTGTGTTTTTAAAAGAGGTGTCCACTCTTTGAAAGACAAATTAGGGATTTGTTTATGAGCTGCGGACGATTTAGCATACGGACTAGTTGAAAGATCTTGTTTATAAATCTTATTAATAGGTCCTGCGCGTGTGTTAGTGCGTGATGCGCGTGTACTTGTGCGGTTGTCGATGTGGATTTATACATGTGGTTTTGTGCAAGTGGGGCCATAGATAAGGCTCGGACTTGCGTAGAGGTTTGTCTGAACAGCATCCGGAGCGGGATGGCTGTGGAGCTTTACTTTTCCCAAAAATATATGGTCTGGGTGTCCAGGCAAAGGTTGTGAACCATGAAGGTAATTTTATCGACTTTGAATGCAAAGTACATCCATACCTCGCTGGCGCTGCGGTGTTTGAAGGCGTACAGTGAGAAGGATTTTGATATTGAGCTGGCGGAGTATACGATCAAAGACCCGGTCATGAATATTGTGTCGGATCTGTACCAGCGCGGGGCGGATGTGATTGGGTTTTCGTGTTACATCTGGAACATTGAAGAGACGATTAAGGTCATTGATAATTTGAAAAAGGTTATGCCTGACGTGAAAATTTTGCTGGGCGGACCGGAGGTGTCCTACGACACCGAGTATTGGATGAACCGGATTCCCAATGTCGATTTTATCGTCATGGGTGAAGGAGAAGAGACGCTGCACCAGCTTTTGACGGAGCTTGAAGGCAGCAAGAAGTTTCATTTTGTCTATGGACTGGCGTATCGCAAAGGAGAAGAAGTTATTCTCATGCCAGGACGCCCGAAAGCGGACTTGAATGATCTGCCTTCGCCGCATCGATTTGCAGAGGATATCCCGGATCTCGGGAAGCGGGTTGTTTATTTTGAGACCAGCCGGGGTTGTCCGTTTAGCTGTCAGTTCTGTTTATCCAGTATTGAGGTCGGCGTGCGGTATTACGATATCGAGCGAACGAAGTCGGACATTCTGTACCTGATTGAGAAGGGTGCGAAGCTGATTAAGTTTGTAGACCGGACGTTTAACATTAAACGGGATTATGCGATGGAGATGTTTAAATTTTTGATCGAGAATCATCAGGGAACGGTATTTCAGTTTGAAATTACGGCTGACATTATGCGTCCTGAGGTGCTCGACTATTTGGCAGAGAACGCGCCGCCGGGTACGTTCCGTTTCGAAATCGGGGTACAGTCCACAAATGATCCGACGAATGAACTGGTGAAACGCCGTCAGAACTTTGCCAAGCTGAGCCGTACGGTGAACAAGGTGAAAGCCAGCGGCAAGATCGATCAGCATTTGGATCTGATCGCAGGCTTGCCGGAGGAAGATTACAATACGTTCCGCAAGACGTTTAACGATGTATTTGCTTTGGGACCGGAAGAGCTCGGAGCTCGGATTTCTCAAAATGCTTCGCGGTACGGGACTTCGTCTGGATGCGGAAAAGTACAACTATACGTACATGGATCACGCGCCGTATGAGATTTTGGGCAGTGACGTGCTGCCGTTCAGCGACATCGTACGTCTGAAGCGTCTCGAAGATGTGCTGGAGAAATATTGGAATGCACACCGGATGGACCATACGCTGAAGTATTTGATGGAGCAGGAGTTTGATTCACCGTTTGATTTCTTTCAGGCCTTTGGCGATTACTGGGAAGGTCAGGGGTGGCAGAAGATTGGTCACCAGCTTGAAGATTTGTTTACTCGTCTGCACAGCTTTCTGGAGTCGCGCAATACGCCGCATATGGATATTGTGCTTGGTCTGATGAAGCTGGATTATTTCCTCGGCCACAAGTACAAGCCGCGTAAAATCTGGTGGGACGATGCGCTCCAGAAAGACCAGTGGGCGGGTTATATGAAAATGCTGGCCGAACGTCCAGAGGACGTTCGATTGCCGCGTATCGCCGGTGCCTCTGGCTCGGCGTGGCTGGAAAGCAGCGGCGCGAGTGCAGCGGCCGCTGCGGGAACTTCGGCGGCTGCCGGAGAGCACACTGCCGCGGATGCGGCGGGTGTAATCGGCAGCCATGCCGGGGATGCTGCGCCGCCTGCAGCGCGCGACGCAGTAGGGTCCGCCGCGGATGGAGCGGCGGACATGGGGGATGGCAGCGCTTCGCGTGCGCTGCCGATGACCTCGGCCATGACCGCACAGACGGTCATGGGTGCCCGGGCTTTCGCCGATCTGGGACTCGGCGAAAAGGAACTGCAGAAGCACGCCGTACTGGACGTGCTTCCGTTCCGGCTTGAGCGTGTGCTTGCTGGCGCCAGCCCGCTTGCCGCGAAAGGCCAGACGCTGCTGGTCGTGGTATACCAGCAGCACGAAGACCAGCAGGCGCAGTATTACACGCTGCCGCTGGGAGAAGAAGCCGCTGCCATGTAGGTGCAGCGACCATATTTCCGAAAGCATCGGAAGATCATTGGATTCCCTTAAGGGATGAAGACGATCTTCCTTTTTTTATTTTTCAAATTCAATAGAACTCATATAATTAATGGAGCTGAAGGAGAATGTCGTATGAACAACAAAACAGAAGCTGCCATCATTTTAAGCAAAGGTTCTGCTGATACATTATATGTGCAAATTCCATATAATACGGTGCATATTCAGCGGATTCGTCAGGTGACAGGGAGAAGGTGGGAGACTGATACGAAACGCTGGATCATTCCCTACTCAGACGCATCTCTTCAGGAGTTTACACAGCACTTTGATGCGCTAGATGTAGAGATTTCCCCGGAGTTGTGGGTAGAGAGTGAGCTTTTAAGGAACTGGAAGTTAAGTGGAGAGCAAACACAATGGAAGAGAGAAGAATTGCAGCAAGCTTTGAAGTTAAGAGGATACAGTCGTAAAACGATGAAAGCATACTGTAATCAGGTTGAACGATTTATGGCCAGTCTTCCTCAGATCAACAACGGGATCAGCGCGTCTCATGTCCAAACCTATTGTTTAAGTTTACTTGAGCGAGGAGTCTCCCATTCCAGTGTAAATCAGACGATCAGTGCGATTCGATTCTATTGTAAACATGTCCTCCATCATCCTGCTGAAATTCAGTATATACGTCCCAAAAAGCAAACGAAGCTGCCCAATGTCATGTCTGAAACAGAAGTCACCCAATTGTTGAAAGCTGTGACTAACCTCAAGCATAAGACGATTCTGTATCTTACGTACTCAGCTGGACTTCGTGTAGGCGAAGTCGTTCGTCTACGCTACAGTGATTTGGATATTGAGCGTCAAACCATTATTGTGAGGCAGGGAAAAGGTCAAAAGGATCGGAGAACTCTTCTCTCTCATCTTGCTTGGGAGATTGTACAGAGGTACATCGCTGAATATAAAACCGATCGTTGGTTGTTTCCAGGACAATCTTCAGATCGACATCTTACGGAGCGCAGCGTACAAAAGGTTTTTGAAGAAGCTAGACAACGAGCGGGTATTGTAAAAAAGTGCAGCATTCATGCGTTGCGGCACTCTTTCGCTACACATTTGCTGGAAAACGGAACAGACCTGCGCTATATTCAAGAGCTTCTTGGTCATACCAGTGCACAAACAACGCAGCGATATACGCATGTGAGCACGAAAAATATTCAGCGTATTCAGAGTCCACTGGATCGGATGGACATGGGAGATTGAACACCTTAAACTTCTCCCTTATTCACCATATTTTTCTTCGCATATATCGCCCCATAGGTTATCATATACGTAGTTCATATATTACGTTGAATGTGTGGTATTTACGAAGTACATAAATTAGATGTTATACGACAGAATCAAAAGAGATTATGAATCAAAATAAGTACATGGATTAGAGAATTTTGTAATTCTTGTTTATCACGCAGGTAACAGCTACAAATATAAAAATAAATTATATTGGAGATGATGAAGTTGGCGAGACAAGCAAGACTTACTTTACAGAATTGTATACTAAAAGGATACTTTCCAGCAGAACTAGTTCCAGGATTTACAACAAAAATGCTTGGAACTCAAATAAATAGTATTTCTTCATCAATTCCAGGAATGTCAATAATAGTTAACGGACAAAGGGTACATAGTAGTAAGTGTTGTATACATAGTATTCCAAAGATTCAACATCATCGTAGAACCTTAAGTATTCCCAACCCCTTTCATCAAATAAAAGTGTTTGAGACTATAATTGACAATTGGACAACAATAAAAAATGAGATTAAAAAGTCGAGATATTCTCTTACTAAGCCAATGGTAAATAAACATCTACAAAGAGCAATTAATCGACAACATAGTTTTAGTGAGATTCCTCAAATAGTACCTATTCTATCATCTAACAGTAGATTTGTATTAAAAACAGATATTTCAAGATACTATCCTACAATCTATACACATTCAATTCCATGGGCCTGTCATGGAAAGACTTTTGCGAAGAGGAATAGAGGACCGGCTCATTTTGGAAATGTACTGGACACTAATGTGAGAAATACTCAGGATCAACAAACAATTGGAATACCGATTGGTCCAGATTCTTCTTATGTGATTTCTGAATTAATAGGATCTGTTATGGATCAAGAGATTTATCAAGAACTTGGTGTAACTGGTTTGCGTTATATTGATGATTATTATTTCTTTTTTAATTCATTATCTGAGGCTGAAGAGGCACTTACTAAAATTCATAAAGTAGTAAAAAGATACGAATTAGAAATAAATCCTGAAAAAACGATGATTTATTCATTACCAGAGCCACTGGAGTTTAACTGGATCTCAGAAATTCGTAATTATGAATTTCATAGTAGTATTAAAAGACAGAAAACAGACTTGGTTACTTTTTTTTCGAAGGCTTTTGAGTATAGCAAAAAACACCCTAATGAATATGTTCTGAAATATTCATTGGCTAGAATAAAAAATGTATTAGTTCATAAGGATAATTGGGAATTGTTTGAATCTCTCATTTTAAATTCTATGATTGCAGAACCAAGTGTTATACCTACTGTCATAGAAATTTTATTGGCATATAGAGATAAAGGTTATAATTTGAATTATAAAAAAATCGCTAAGACTATTGATAACAACATTGGTTATCACTCGAAATATAGTCATGGATATGAAGTTTCATGGAATCTATGGGTCGCGAAATCTCTTAACATTAAAATTAGTAGAGCCGCCGCAAAAGAGCTATCAACAATCGAAGATTCTTTCTCTAGAATTGTAGCACTTGATATGAGGAGTAATGGTTTGATAACTACTGGATTAAATATATCAGAGTGGAATAATTATTTATCACATGAGCATCTTTATCAAGAGCATTGGATATTTGCCTACGAAGCAATCAAGAAAGGCTTTTTAACAAGTAGATCAAATTATATATCATCGGACAACTTTTTTTCATTACTTTCTTCCAGAAATATAGAGTTTTACGATTCTACACTACAATTAGAACCTGCAAGTCCATCAGAAATGAATTATAGACCTGTATCATCTAGCAATATGCATAGAGGAGCAAGAACGCAGAGAGAATCAAGAATTGTATCTCATGGTGGTGGAGGGGGAGATTATTGATATTAAACAAATACCAAAATATCATTTTGGTATTTGTTTAATAAAATGAAGTTATGGATAATGCCTGGATATTTTTTAAGAAGTACGTTATTGGGCATAGTTTAGGTCAACAATTTTGTAATTCACTAAATAGTTGTAGCGCGTCTTTGAAACCTTGTATGTAGATACTTCTTTCTAAGATGGACTGAAGAGAAATTTGAGCATCTTCGTAAAGAAAAACCGTATGTTGAAGTTGATCAGGTAAAGCATCACGAAGAGTTTTAAAGTATTGATCTGCCTCCGCAGAAAGCTGATTGTATTCGGTATGACATTCCACAAGCTCAGTATAGAGTAATTCTAAACGTATTCTTATTAGTGGTTCTGTTAACGATTCTATTGAATTAACCATATAATTATCCTCCTTGTAATTAACTCTACAAAGTTATTATATAACCTCATAAAGTTAATTACAAGGTGAATATCTGACTTTATAGAGTTAAAACTTCGCTTTTCGTTGATGATTATGGATGTGGAAGATAAGATAGAGCTATGGAGGGGAAAAGATGAACGTAATTAAGTGCAATATACGAGAACTCATGGCAGAACATAGAATAGATGATATAACCGAATTGATGACGAGATCAGGTCTAAGTCGTAACTCAATTAACAAGTTATATAGGGAGACGAATATAGAAACAACAAAATTAGAAACACTATTCAAGTTGTGTGATACGTTTAATTGTAAGTTGTCTGATTTGATCGAATATGTACCAGAAGAAAACAAGTAGTGAGAGCCGTGTCGAGAAGCGATTCCTAATATTCAAGCAACGACTCCTTGTGGAGCCGTGGTCTGCAGGAAGGATTTCGAGAGGAATTTCAGCAGATAACTTAACAGGTTTATGAATCCAGAAACGATAGACGACATTTAATATTGGAGGTCATATGCTAGAAAAGATAATGATAAATAACTTTGGATCATTTGAAACATTTGAAATGAAATTCAATAAAGATATTACAGTAATTGTTGGTAGAAACGGATCCGGGAAGACACAATTACTAGGTGCTATCGCTGCTGTTTTTTATGGAAGAGAATCGATTAGAGTTAATAGTACTTCAGGTATAGATAATATGCATATTTCATTGAAATTCAAGTTATCTGATAGTCAAATTGAAGTGATAAGGAGTTATTCAAATGGTATATTCTATTTTGAGAATTTCACACGTTGTCTTTCAAGCAATAGAATATCTCATTTAAGAAATATTGATATTGTTGAGTATGAGCCAATAATTATAAGTTATAAGAATAATTCGTTGGAGTTTGATATAGATATTATAAAAAAACATCTTTTTCAGCTTAAACTTGAAAGTGATATAATCGACTTTTTTTTAGAAATAATTAATCGAGTTGAAAAAACAAAAGTAAAAAATGCATATCGAATTTATTCTGGAGGAGAGAGATATATTCTAGAACTGTTGGGACAGTTGTCGATTGCTCTAGAGGATAAGAGAAAAATAATATTAATTGATGAATTTGGAGGCGATCTTGATTCTAATTCATTTTCAATCCTAATGAGTTTATTAGACTCAATCTCCAGAAAAATACAAGTAATTATAGTTATGAGTAGTTATCATGTACATTCGTTAAAATTGGAAAAAAAGTCCATTGAATTACTACATGTAACAAACCCCAGCGATAGAAACAAATGTGGATTTAAATATGATTTTTTGGACTCTATTTTATCCACCAGGATACAATCATCGGATTCTCCTATCACCAAAAATAAGATAGTCCAATATGTTATGAATTCAAAAATTAAGCTTGAAGAAAATATTGATATGGAATTTAAAGAGGTTAAGGGAATAAATTCAATTGATTCGATTCTAAGTACTGTAGATCAATATGTTGTAGCTTACCTAAATATTAAAAGAAACATAATCGGTAAAGTTTTATGGGGAATTAGTGATGATAGGACTGTTATGGGTGTAAAGCTTGCATATAGTGAAAGAGATAAATTAAGAAGAGATGTGGTAAATAAACTCTCTCAAATATCTCCGCCTGTACCAAGTCAAGTTTATTCAATTTTATTAGTTGAAGTATATGATGAAGATATGAAAGTTTTAGAGGATAAATACATTGTTGAAGTTACTGTTTATCCATATTCTTCTGAATATTTTTTTTCTACTGGCAAAGATGAAGTTTATATAAAAACTGATGGTGGAAAGAGAAAACTCAAGACTCATGAGATACAAATCGAACTAAAATCTAGGAGATAAATTTAATTCAACATCGTCTAACTCAGAGTTCAAAGGGAGCATACATTATCAGGTCTTTACGAAGTAAATGGGAATAGCTACGCTAAAACTGAGTAGTTTGTCATTTGTGAGTCGGACTGAAATTAATCAGCTGTATAGGAAAACTAATATAGAAACAACAAAGCTGAAAACTGTATTCAGCTATGCGATAAATTTAACTACAGATTATCAAATTTAATTGTATATGTACCTGAAGAAAACCAATAGTGAAGGTAATTTCAAGATGTAATTCCGTCGTATAACATAATATTCACGTCTGCAGCTCCGTTGGAGCCTTGGTCTGCTGGATGCATTTCGATGGGGATTTCAGCAGACAACCCCTCTGGGGTTCATGAATACTGGAACGTTATTGGAACAGACTTGCAATGGATTAAAGCCTTGAATGGATCGGATGAAAGAATTGAAAGGTCAAAAATCGATTAACAAAAAAGGATCAAAGAAGAGATAAAATGACATTGAAGGACAAAAGCGATTTTAAAAATCGGATTAAAAAAAGGTCAAGTAACATTCAAAAGATCAAAAGAGATTGAGGATCAAGGACATATTGAGAACGAAGACCAGTGAAAATGAAATGACATAAAAAATGAGAACCATGAAAGAACAAAAAACACATACATGAAGAAACATTGAAGAGAAATGTGCAGTAGATTCGAAGAAGGCAAGACCGTCCAATAACATAATATTCAAGCAGCGGCTCCGATGGAGCCTTGGTCTGCTGGAAGGATTTCGAAGAGGAATTTCAGCAGACAACCCCGTTGGGGTTCGTGAATACAGGAACGTTAGGTGAAATCAAGGAGTGATATTATGGAGACAAACAAATCTATAAATGCCATTAACTCTTTTCAATCAGTTTATGATAAGTACTTTAAAGCTTTAACCGAGTATATGATGGGCGAGTTTGGAGAAGAGCATGAATATAAATTTTCACATCCCACCCTCTTTGAACTTTCAATTCAATTGAAAGCTGAGTTTTATAGTATGCCTGAAGAGTTAAGGAACAGACTTTTGACGTTAAACTTTGAAACATTCTTACATTGTAATAACCAAGTTGATTTCTTTAGTTTTAGGATTTTTCTTTCGAAGAAAAACAGATTTGAAAAGCTTGCAACAATTGCTGAAAGAGTAGATGCAGAAGTGAAAACTGCTATTCAGTTTTTAGAAAAAGATATATTTCACGAGTATGAGAAGCTTCCTGTGATAAACCATAATTTTTATAGAGATTATTATATAAATACAGATTTATTTTCAGAATTAGAAAATGAAAAACAAGAAGATAGAACTGATGTAAGCATGCTAGAACCCAAAGATCCTGAAGGTGAACCTAGTAATGAAGATAAGATAGAAAGTAAAAATCTATTTACAGAATACAATGAGAGTTTGAAAAAAGGTGAAGAGCTATTATCTAATACGAATAACTTTGTAGATAAACTTAAATATTCAGTTGTAATTTTGAAAGAGTTTTTTAAGCTATTCAACTAGAATTCGCCTAACATAATATTCACGCTGCGGACATTCGTCCTGGGTCGGGCATTCGCCGGACACTCGACGTACGCCGAGTCGTGAATACAGGAACGTTAGCTGATATAACCGAAACATTAAAAAGGTGAGATAAAATGAAGTTCACTTATACATTAAATAATATTGGTTGGGCAGATGTTTATCTACAAATTGGAGAATCAGAAATATATATTTTCCCAAGCTATCTCTCAGAACCATTAGTTGACTTAGTAAGGTCAGTTGAATTATTACTACCTGAATGTACCCCTCAAGATGAAATTAAAAGTATAGTTTACTTTGATTGGAATTCGGAGCCTGCTATTCATAACTGGAAAATTGAAATGAAATCAAAAGAAAAAATACAAATTAATATTACGGTATATGATGAGGGGATAAAGACAATTCCAGGGAAATTAGAGTTCAGTGAGGAATGCAATCTAAATGAATTCATATCAGAAGTTGTACAATTTATGGAGGCATTATTGAGGGATCATGGGATATTAGGATATAGAAAGCAATGGTATGCTCAAGATTTCCCAATGAGTAGTTATCTTCAATTAAAATATTATATTTTGAATCAAAGTAGCTTTCCGTTACAGATTAGAAATCCAAATAATGAATGGATTGAAAAATTAGAAACAAGTCTAAAAGATGAAATAAATATTTTAAAGAAACTCATAATGTAAGTAATTCAAGGAGTCAGTTACATCAGCTAACATAATATTCAAGCAGCGGCTCCTTTGGAGCCTTGGTCTGTGAGAAGGATTTCGGAAAGGAATTTCGGCAGAGAACCCCTTCGGGTTTCATGAATACAGGAACGTTATATGATAGAAATGATGGGCTGAAAATAGAATAATAGAATAAAGGAATAATACAAGAAAGTAGATAAGAACACTTGTACGGGGATGTAAGAACAGGTAAAATATAGATACAATTGAATCTTGGGTGGGTATGGTTTCCCTTCGAAAGGAGGTGAAACCATGGAAGTGAAAGATGCGATGACTCTAATGCTGTTATTCGGAACATTCATTCTTGCACTTTTAACTTACATCAATAACAACAAGAGAAAGTAAAAACCCACCCAAAGGTTGACCGCCGAAGGTGGGTTTTTATTACCTGAGACTTAGAAGGGAATAGACCATCCAAGCCAATTGTACTGACCAAGTGTTCGCTGCACTTGGTCTTTATTTAAGAATATGATAACACATCGAAAAAGATGAATCAAAATAAAAAAGCTATAAAATGAACAGGTTAGTAAGCAATCTCGAAGAAGTATTTCCATCATATAACATAATATTCAAGCATCGGCTCCGTTGGAGCCTCGGTCTGCGGGGGGGGGGGGGGATTTCGAAGAGGAATTTCAGCAGAGAACCCCGTTGGGTTTCATGAATACAGGAACGTTAAAATCAACCGACAAATATGTGCAAGTTCATTCGACCTGGAAGAGGAGAGAAGAGAATAATCCTCATTGGCCAAGATTTCAGATCCATAATTCATTTGAAGAGTGGAGAAACATAGTTATGTAACAGGATAATAAAGAGTTTGAAGATGAATAAAAGCAAGATTATTAACAGAATTCAACAATAGTATGAGAGTGGATTAGAGAAGCCAGAAGTATCCGATAACGTAATACTCATGCTGCAGGCATACGCCCTTGATCCGACGCCGGACACCCATCATAAGCTGGGTCCATGAATACAGGAACGTTAGATGAAATCCTGCCGGACATACAAATTGAGGAGAATTTCAAGATGGAAAGAACAAATGTTAAAGTCGAATTCAGTATATTTGGAGATCAATTTGACCCCAATATTATTACAAACACACTATTAATTAATCCTACAAGAGCTTGGCTTAAAGGTGATCCTATACGAAGAGATCTAGTTCGTAAAGAAACGTGTTGGGGAATAGCGACTGATTACGAAGAGTCTTTGGATATTAATGATCAAATCGATAAGGTTAAAGCTTTGATTCAGGATCAAAAAGATCAAGTTGTAAAGTTAATTGAACAGAACAATCTTGAATGTAAGTTCGAGGTTGTGATTAATATTGAGAACAATCTAAAGCCTGCCATGTATCTAAATAAAGACATCATAAAGTTCATTTACGATTTAGGGGCAGAGATTGATTTTGACCCATACATTTGTAGCTGAGACCTGATGAGAGAAGATTCAAATAAGAGCAGGACATCACCTAAAATAATATTCACGCTGCGGGGATACGCCCTTGGTCCAACATACGTCGGACACCCGGCATGCGCTGGGTCGTGAATACAGGAACGTTATATACAATTGAGGCAATGTTTTTTGCAAATCAATGAAGAAAGGATGAAAGATTTGAATATCTCTGAAGTGATTATACATCCTGTATTCAATCATTTATTTCTAACAATTGAACATCCTGAAGGGCAGTACCAGTACATAGGTGATGCATTAGGTAGAGATTGCATGATTACCAGATTCAAAGATGGATGGATGCGAATGTATGATGGTGACGGTATGCTCAATGAGGATTGGTATACATGGGGGGCTGATGTACTAGCTCCATTTGATGGAGTTGTGAAATCTATATTTATAAATCCGATAACTAATAATCCCGGGACTTTAACACCGGGGAGGGCAAGTTCTATAGTATTTGAAAGAGAAGATGGTGTTCTTGTTACTTATGCCCATGTAATGGATATAAGCGTTAAAGAAGGTGACATCGTTACGACTGGTCAAGTAGTTGCGAAAGCTGGGAACAATGGATATTCCAGAAATCCACATATTCATGTGGGTGCATGGCTTGGTGATACTCCATTACAAATCCGATTCGACTTGCAGAGAATGGGAACACAGATGAAGGAATTTGGAGACAGACTTTATTTATGTTAACTCAAAGATGGCCCAACATTCGGGCATCCGCCCCTCGGTGCGGCAAAGGAATTTCGGGGAAGTGATGACAGCCGCACAACCCTGCACTGCCAAGTCCGTCGGACCCGCGCTTACGTGTTTAAGCCAGTGAGGGTTCATGAATACAATGGCCGAAGGAGCAGTAACATTTTTTGATGTACTAGGGTGGAAGGGTATATGGCAGCGTAAAGAAAATGCTATGAAACAATTATTGAAAATTATTGACGATGCACAAAAGTATGTCAGTAGAATCAACAACAAGGATACATGAGGTAATGGAAAGTCAAATATATTTAAAGACATATTCATAGAAATTAAAAGTATTTTTTAAGTGCAGCTTACTTAGATCTGGGGGGATAATTGGTGTTAGAATTAGCGAAGAATGAGCTCGAGACTGTTCGCTTTTTATGCAGCGGTATAAGTAATACAGTTCTTTTTGCAAATATAGAAGGGAAGATAGGAAGGACATGGATTGATAATAAGAAGAAGCCCACATACTCCGTGATTATTGCAGGAGATTTCGCATTCTTACTTGGAAGTGTCGAAGCTTTGAAAGAAGTAGATGTTCCATTGCGGTTTGTTCTTGAAGAATGCAGGGGGAAAATCATAATTACGAATGAGTTTTCTTGGATATCCCTTTTATCTCAACATTACTCCGATTCATTCCAAAAGTTTAATCGGTATTCCTTTAAGAAAGAATCGAATTTCCAATTAGAACAGTTAGAAGAGAACATAAAAATGATAGATACTGCTTTCAAAATCGTACCCATAGATGAACATATTTATCCAATGGTACTGCAGGATCCCTTTATGGCAGATTGTTGTTGTTTCTTCTCTTCCTTAGAAGAATTTATGCAGCATGGAATTGGACTTGTTATCCTCAAGGATAATCAGATTATTGTCGGTGCTTCTTCTTATACTTATCATGAAGGGGGAATTGAAGTTACAATTGGGACACATCCCTTGTACAGGCGCCAAGGTTTGGCACTAGCTTGCGCATCAAGATTGATTCTTGAGTGCCTGAGCCGAAATATCCACCCAAACTGGGACGCAGCCAATTTAGAGTCAGTTGCTCTTGCAGAAAAATTAGGTTACAAAATGGAAAAAGAATACGAAGTGTACTCTATATAAACAGTCACACGACGGGGACGAACAGGGGCGATTACTATTAAGTTCATAATGATATTTGGCCCACAGGCCGTCGGAAAGATGACGGTTGGTCATGAATTAACGAAAATAACGGAATTAAAATTGTTTCACAATCATATGTCGATCGAGCTGTTTCATCCCTTTTTTGGTTTTGGTAGTGAAACTTGGAGGTTATCAAGTATCGTAAGGAGAGAACTTTTTGAATCGTTTGCAAGCAGCAGCCAGTACGGACTTATTTTTACTTACGTTTGGGGGTTTGATCTTAAGGAGGACTGGGAATTCGTGGAGCAAACATGTAACATGTTTGAAACAAAAGGAGCAGAAATATATTTTGTTGAATTAGAGTCAACTATAGAAGAAAGATTAAAACGAAATACAACGGAGTTTAGACTTGATCAAAAACCAACAAAAAGAAATATTGAAAATTCTAAAATGGACTTAATCAAAACGATGGAAAAACATAGACTCAATTCTAAAGAGGGAGAAATTACTAGAGAGAACTATCTGAGAATCAATAATACAAATTTAGGTGCAAATGAAGTCGCAAGATTAATTAAAGATGAATTTAATTTATAGTACTTATGAGTAATCAAGAAGGTACCAACACCGTATAACTACATATTCAAGCAGCGGGCAAACTCCTTGGGTCTGGCATTCGCTGGGTTGTGGGTACAGGAATGTTATAGGAAATCAGCGCAAGATTTTATTAAACAAAACCTACTTAAATTCATTGTTGAATTAAAGGGCAGTCTTGCGAAGTAAACTAGGATATTGATATTTTCAATGGAACTGCGAAATATTTCGAAATATTATAAGAGGGGGAACAAAGAAATGATTACATTAGAATTAATGAATTCTTCTGAATTCCAGGAGTATCTAAATTCAGCAGTTAAAAGCTATGCAGAAAGCAACGTTCAATCTGGTAATTGGAGTGAACAGGAATCTGTCAGTAAGGCTGCAGAACAATACGCACAACTTTTGCCGGACGACGAGAAAACAGCTAATAACAAATTATTTACAATTCGTTCTGATGGCAAAGAGGTTGGAATGATTTGGCTGGCATTAAAACCAAATAACAAGGGGGTTATCTACGATATAAAGATTAGGGAAGATTACCGAGGACGTGGATTTGGTAAGCAAGCGATGGAGGAGATAGAAAAAGTGGGTAGAGAATTTGGCATAAGGAGTATAGAACTTCACGTCTTTGCTCATAATCCAATAGCACGTAATTTATATGAAAAGCTAGGTTATAAAGAAACGAGCATCGTAATGGCAAAAGAAATATAAATTCAATACCTTGAAGATAGGAGGTGTAAGCATGTTCTTTTTACAGATGTCAGGATTCCCGGGATCAGGAAAGTCAACATTGGCAAGACAGATTAGCCAAGCAGTTGGAGCTGTGATTGTCGATCATGACATTTCTAAAACAGCAATTATGAAATCGTTATCATTACAAGGAAACACGATGGAGAGCAGAGCAATAGGACAGCTATCCTATGATGTAGATTGGTCGTTGGTGGATTTTTATTTATCGAATGGACACAGTGTCATTATGGATAGTCCTTGTTTGTACAGTAATGTATTAGAAACCGGACTTGAATTAGCGAGAAAATACCAAAAGAGATATAAGTATGTGGAGTGTTATATAGAAGACATTGAAATAATACGAAATCGATTAAAAAATCGAGAAAGACTTCTGAGTCAAATCGAAGGACCATCATCAGAAGAAGGATTTTATAGGACTATAAAAAACAGTAAAAAACCAGAAGGAGAGAAGTATATAGTAGTAGATTCATCGAAACCAATCGCAGATTACTTTCCAAAAGTTTTGGAATATATAAATGAATGAAAATAAAAGTAAATGAAATTAAAGAGCAGTTAATAAAGAAAAGTGTGATTTGTATACTACTTAAGGAAGGGGATAAAATTTAATGATATTGAATTTGGAACTAGCAGATATTCTAGAGAAATCTGAAATTAATTATATGGTTGATCGAATGACTGCAATCAGAGAACGAGAAGGAAACCCTGAAGGAATTGAGATTAAACGATTCGGGGAGAGCACGGCGTTTTATAGTAAAACCATGCCTTGGGGTCTTTTTAATAATGTAAAGGGAAGAATCTCTGAAGATGCGATTGAAGATATCTTAGACTTTTATAATGAGCGGGAAAGGAATTTTGAGATTCAAGTCATCCCCGGTAAGATAAATCAAGAAGTAATGAAAAAACTCCATAATAAAGGATTTTATCAATCAGGATTTCATACAACGCTTTTTTGTGAACCTAGAAATCAGGATTCGTTCGATAATGACAACCTGGAAATTCGTGAACTGCACGAAGATGAGTTCGAAACATATGCAGAAATTCATTGTTTAGGTACAGGATTATCTCTTGATGGGAAAGATCACGTAGCTGCAAATAACCGAGTGCTGTTCTCCCGTCCGGGATGGCACTATTATTTGGGGTTGGCTCAGGGGCGTCCAGCTGCAGTAGCTGTAATGTATATCGAGGATAATGCTGCTTCATTAACATTTGCGACAACACTACCGGAGTATCGAAATAAAGGATTTCAAACCAGTTTATTACTTAGACGAATTCAGGATGCCTACAAAAATTGTAATCTCGTTGTTAGTCAGTGCTCATATGGCTCGCAAAGCCATCGGAATATGGAAAGAGTAGGTATGAGAATTGGATATACCCGAGCAGCATGGACAAGAATTTAATTGTGAAGGGGGCGGGGGCTCTCTAAGATAGTATTCATACTCTGGCTCCTTTCGGTCTCTTGCTGGCTGGATGGATTTCGGAGAGGTCTTTCTTTCGGCACACAGCCTTTTTTGGGTTCAGGAACGTGAGAACGTAAGATTAAATAATATGCAGATAAGGATGATAGAATGAATTCGAAGACGCTTGATGAATTTGCACGAGCGATAAAAAAGACAAAGATCAAAAGCTGTCTAATCATGAGGGAAGACAGTTTAGTGTTTGAATACTATAAAAATCGTAAAATAGAAAACAATCCTCAAAAAATTAATTCGTGTACTAAAAGTATTTTATCCATACTTATTGGCATTGCACTTGATAAGGGATACATAAAGAGTATTGCAGAACAAGTGTGTAGTTTTTTCCCGGAATTAACGAATATCCTTGATGATCCTAGAAAACGAGACATCACTATTGAAGATTTACTTACGATGTCGGCGGGGTTTGAATGGCCCGAATTCGGTGAATGGAATTATTCCACTCCAATGCTGTTTAGTTCAGACATGATACAGTATGTTTTTGAACGAAATCTTGAAAATAACAGAGGAGAAAAAATGAATTACAATTCTGGTTGTTCACATGTGTTAACAGCGATCTTGCAGAAGACTACAGGAATGACAGCTGTAGAGTTTGCACACCTCCATCTGTTTAAACCTCTTGGTATCACGAATGTACATTGGTACGAAGATAGTAAAGGGATTAACCGGGGTGGAGACGGCTTGACAATGACCACTGTCGATATGTTAAAGATTGGTACTTTATACTTGCAGCAAGGGAAATGGAAAAACACTCGTATTGTTTCATCAGACTGGTTGAAAAAATCTACACAACCCTATTATTTAACTTATGAATCTATTGGTTATTATGCTTACCATTGGTGGGTAAGACACCTTAATATGAACAATATAGAAGTAAGCGGGACAGAAATGATATTTGCTTTGGGTTTTGGTGGTCAATATATATGTATAGTACCTAGTTTGAGTATGGTTATTGCCATAACTAGTGAAATGTATGAAGACTCGCTGAAACCATTAAGAATACTTGAGCAATGGCTTATTCATTTATAGCGGAGCGAATTCGAAGAGGCATACTACTCAATCTAACAATTCATTTATACATACTGGATCCTTGATCCGCAAGAGACAGCATACGCTGAGGCCTGAATACAGAAACGTTATCCGAAAGAAGCGTAAATCGTAAGAAATGAGGGGGATAAATGAAAATTATAGAAGAAAAGTTCAATAGATACGGTGAACAAGATTACGACAAAGAATATATCAATTGGGGTTTTGATGATCTTGAAATCCAGATCGTCATGGCTGAAAAACTGCAAAGGGTATTTCCCGAGAATTCAACCAAAATTCTGGATATTGCATGTGGAATATCAAGGTATCATCAAGTATGGTTGAAATCAGGTTATGAGGTTACAGGCATAGACATCTCAAATACGTTCATTGAATATTCAAAGGATTACAACAGAGCTTTTGAAAAGGCAAGTTATGTTGTATGTGATTTTAATGAATTAAGTTTTGATAGGGAATTTGATATAGCGATTTGGACTGATCCTGTTGGATTAACAGGAGTATCTACGAATCGAGTGTTCAATGCTTTAAAGCCGACCGGTATCTTTATCTATGAGATGTGGAATGAGAATTATTTTAAATACCATACTGATGAACGACATAATGACTGCCGTACTTGGACATATCGCGATGGAGTTTATCGCTTGGTACGCCACGAGTATAATAGAGCGACATGTGTTTCGGAACACGAAGAGATAATATTTGATATACCCAATGATACGATGATTCATAAGACAGGATTAGGTGCGAAGAATGTAAACAGTTATTGTCATGTCCAAATTATGGAGGCTGCAGGTTTTAAGAATGTGAGGTTCGTAGATTATGAAGGACAACCATTTAATTCGGAAAACCAGCAGATCAAGCAGTATTTTATGATTGGTGAGAAGTAACGAAGAGATTGGATGGAACAATAAGGGCAGTAACTATTAGTATTTCGTAGATGTCGGTTCCTTCACTTACAACATTCCTACAGCTGGCCAGAAAGCTGACCCTTGGTCTGCAGAATGTTTATATGGAAACGGATTCAGCAGATAACCCTTCCAGGTTTATTGGATACAGGAACGTTAGGCGAAACTGCTGCAGACAATTGGAAACCACATAAAAATTAAAGGAGAATGCTTGATGTTTTATGTTAATGCAAGAGCAATTGTCGAACGTAAAGGAAGCGATGATACCGAAATAATCATACAGACCCGAAATAAAAAGAATGAGGAATCATTAGAATTACCAGGTGGAAGATTAGAAGAATTTGAATCCGTATTCGATGGTCTGAGACGAGAAGTATTTGAAGAAACAGGTTTAACTGTTATAGAGGTGGAAGGTAGTCATAAGCGTATAGATACACGTGGGATTAACCCCGAGTTTGAGGTTGAGTGTTTAGAACCTTATTGTGTATACCAAACAATAAAGGGTCCAGTTGATTCTATGGGTATGTATTTTATATGTAAGGCTGATGGCAATCTGTTAGAAGCGGGAGATGAAACTACAAATATCAGATGGGAAGCTGTTGAAGAAGTCTATAGATTGATGATAGAAGATCAAAAACAGTTTTCAGATGTGGATCGCGCGGGGATAAAGTACTATTTAAAACACAGATTTGGAAAGCAAATCTAAGCAGGCAGCACTACATAACAAAGTATTCACTTGGTGGCTGCGCCTTGGTCAGCAGAGGAAAGTCAGGATGTTATTACTGTCTGATCAACTTCTCTGCACAAGTTCATGAATCCAGAAACATTAGATGAAATATCACAACAGAGGTGAAAACCATAATCCAGTTCGATCTCATATCTGATATACATTTAGATTTTTGGGTGGAGTACTCAAGTAATCTTAGGAAGCACAATCAAAAAGTAGATAAGTTCATAGATTTAATTCTTCCTAATGAGCCTTCAGAAGTATTAGTGATAGCTGGGGATCTAGGTCATTACAACAAACAAAATTTGATTTTTCTTGAAAAACTTAAATGGTACGACTTTCAATATGGAATAAATCAGTTGGATCTAGACATGGACAAAATCTATGATCATTGGAAATCAATATCTAACGATTCTGTCTTAATAGAAGGGTTACCACGATTGGTTGAAACCATGTATGCGGAAGAATTAACAAAACTTAAGAATGTGCTTCATCGTTCAGATGTAATCGTTACTCATATTTCGCCCGATTGGTCTAAAGTTCCGCTTAGCGATATCAATGATATTAGCAATAGCTTTTATTATTTTAACGGGAGAGAGCTGTTGTCCAAACTAAATAAAAAAGTCTGGTGTTCTGGGCATGTTCATCGAAGAGAAGATTACATCATTGAAGGATGTAGACTTGTAAATGCCTCTTTGGGATACCCCGATGAGAATGGTAATATCCCTAAGAAAATTATGAAGGTCATTCATGAAGAGTCATACATCTGACATCATCAACATCATATTCAAGCTGCGGCTCCCTTGGAGCCTAGGTTCCTCGCAATGACTATTTCAAAAATAAAACCTTTTAGCAGGAGGACGATGGTATACCTGGAGAAAGAAGATGTATTACGACTCAAAGAATTAGGTTTTAGACCTCCCTATGAAACAGGAGAGGTTTATGCTTACCAATTCTACAGTCACAAGGATGAAGAATGGTCTCATGGGGGGCAGATTACAGGCAGTGAATTACTGCTGGCACCACAGGAAGTCTATAACCAAGGAGTTAAATTATTTACGATTGACGAGATATTTGACTGGATCCATGTGAATGGTTATGGGATGAGGCTTGTAAAAAACATTGGTTCAGGATTTAAATTTATAGTTTTTGATGAGGATGGTATTGAGTATAAGGGAACCGGCGGTACTTTAACCAAGGCAATTTTTAATACAATGGAAAAGCTATTAATAAAGCGGAATGAGAAGCGTTAATACAACTTTAAAAAGTTTGTAAAGAAATTTCGGAAGTGAGCGAGGGAATCTTATCACAAAGTATTATGGTGAATTGGTAATAGCTGCAGGGATTTTAGCTGATTTAACGGAGGTTATGCATTTGAAATGATAAAATTAAATATGAAAATCATAACCTTGATCATACTTTTAATTTTGTCTGCCTGTTCGCCCAATAATGAAAAAGATCCTTCTGACTCCATCTTTCAGGTTGACGTAGATGAGATTGAAGATGTTAAGGTCAACGAAAAATTTCAAATCGTAGGGTATTTGAAAAATTCATCAATGCGTACAGTGGAGATATCTCATGGTTCAGGCATGTTCAGTTATGAGATTTATAATGAAGCTGGCGAGAAAATCCTTCCAAACGCAACCGTGCTGTTAGAACACGCTATTGGCTATCAGGTTGAGATTGGGCCAGGTGAAGAATATAGAAACAATGGACAAGATCAACGAAGTAAGGGATATTATGAATTCGTTATCCACCAGCCAGGCAATTACAAAGTTAAAACGCATGTCGAATTTATGATGAATAATGATGGCAAACAAAAGAAATTAAGCTTATCGAGTGAATCCAAAGAATTTAAAGTGCAGTAAAGGATTGTAGAGAATCTAACCATAAATTTAACGTAGGTGATTTCAGTGGAAGTAAAAATAGTCAACAAACAAATTAGTGTAGAAGATTATATGAACCTAAGGGAAATCGTGGGTTGGGGCAGCCCTGAAAATATAGAGGCCGTTGAACTGGGATTAAAGAACACGTTATACTCCATCTGTGTAGAGGTTGAGGAGAAGACCATAGGATATGGAAGAGTCGTAGGCGACGGTGGTTTTACTTTTTACATACAAGACATTATCGTGCTGCCTTCCTATCAGAGGATGGGGTTAGGCCATAAAATAATGACGGAACTAATGGAGTATATTACAAGTACTTATCCGCCAGGAAGTTCAGTGGGACTCATGTCAGCAAAAGGCAAAGAGGATTTTTATAAGAGGTTTGGATTCATGGAGAGACCCAATGAAAGTTATGGTGCAGGAATGATCCAATTCATAACGAAACAACCGTGACCTAAGCTGCTTGAACGTCGCGAATACAGGAACGTTAGCCGAAAGAGTTCTTAAGTTTAGGAGGAATTTATATGATATTAGAAAAAGTTATAAAGAAAATTACCATACAAAGTGAATATAAGGATTTGGTTGATACGTACGTGGAGCATATCCTGAACGAATTCAAAGATAAGATTCATAGCATTTATATGTGTGGCTCAATTCCCAAAGGAACGGCTCAACCTTATAAGTCAGATGCAGACTTTACGATTGTATGTACGAATCCCGAAGATATTGATTACGAAAAATTGTCGAATATCAAAGATAAGCTTTTGGAAGAATACCCATTTGTCACGAAGATGGATACGATCATTTGCTCGATGGATGATGTATTAAGTAGACCGAATGATTGGGGTTTTTGGGTTAAGATCATTTGTGTTTGCATACATGGGGAGGACATTGGTGAAAAAGTACCCCCGATCATCATCTCTCCAGAATTCATCTTAGACTTAAATACAGACACCAAGGAGGAAGTGGATCGTGTACATCAATCACTTTCTAATGCTAGTGATGACGCGCTGAAAACTAGATATACTAAAGGTTACTCGAAGAGATTACTTCGTGCATTATACTCATTGATTATAGAAAATACAGGGGTATGGGAAGACGACATAACTAAGATGAAAAATGCGATATTAAACTTTTGCGAGATTGACCCCGCTTTAGTTGAATATCTGTATGCTTGTTACTTGGATAGTCGTCATGTACCTGTTGAAGAGTTTTTGAGAAATGCAGATGAAGTATACAGCTATTTTGAGAACGCCTTAAATGAAATGCAAAAGAAACGTGTTCTATAAAAAGTCAGCAGCATCGGTGAAATAAATAAAATGAGGTACAAAATATGAGTGAATCAATACATTTTTTACATGCTAATGATCTTGTTGGATCATGGTCATCTGAGATATTTTTCTATGATTCTTTTGAGGATACACAATTAGAATTTCATGCGGACGGCACAGGGTGTTATGCCTATTTGACACCTTATAGTCAGGATATCACCCTTTTCGAGTGGACTTTAATTAAGGATCGAATTGAATTTGTAGAACATTTCCGAGTAACTATTGAAGAGAGCGAGCAAACGAATGGAGAAAAATACTCCACTTATAGATTGGATAAGAGGTATTCAGAAAAGTTTTTTAAAGCGAAGGGCTTAAATATTGAGAACAAAGAAATGAATGTGATTGCTTTCTATTCTCCTATAATTGAGGGGATCAATTCGCAATTCTTTGGATTGAATTCTAAAACACTAGATAGATCACTTAAGGATTCAGCAATGAGATATGAACAAGATAATTGATAGCTGCTCAATATCTGGTGAAGAAAGGGATCTGAAGAGCAATCGGAAAAAAATAAAAAGAGAAGTTATATTAAAAACGGGTTGGATGAAATTGCTGTAATTAACATATAGTTGTGAGGTGTGGACAGATGAAGGAAAGTGCTCCTAAGTATGCTGACAAAGAATCCATTGAAAGTCTCATAAAGAAGTTAAACTTACCGCCCCTGACTCCATATTCGCAGGATTGGGAATATACGTCAGCTGATTCATCGAGAGTAGATGAATTCATTACATATTATGAGAATAACCAATTAAACAAAAATGAGAAATTCACACTGATGATCGTTATTATTTCTTCTTTTGATGATTACCTTTCCGAAGGAATTGAAACAGAGAATAACAAACTATGGAATAGAATAAAACAAAATCTACTTCAAGACTATGAATTACATATCAATACTATTCATTATTGGGCACTAGATAAGAGCGATCTGGAAGATTGTTTTTCAATTACACCATATATAAGAGAGATGAGAACCTAAATAATTCGGGCAATTATGCCCGAGGCTGACGAAATAGGCTGTAAAAGATGCACTTTAGTAGGTTCAAGACACGCCCTAGTATATTCAATGATGCTTGAACAAGGATATTGAATCGGAAGGTGAATACTATAATGATTGAAAAAGAACAAATCCTAGAAAAATTATTAACAGCGGTCCCTTCCTATAAGAGTAGATATGAGCAGTATATCAATGAGAATTATGAACTTGGAGAAGAGAGATTGATCTATGTAGATATAGGTGACTTCGTTAAACATGTCATTGAATGTTATCAAAGTAAACAGACGGATGAATTTGATGATTTATTTGAAGTGATCGAACAGTTCCATACGAATGGGGATGCATATGTTAGAGAATTTGCTGCAGTCGGCATTCTAGAAACATTTCAGAACCAGTTACCGGACAAAAATATAAAATACAGTGAATTCGAAAGATTATTAAAACCAGAATCAAAACGATGGTGGAACCATTTAATGGATTATTGGAATGGAAAGACAGTATACATTGGAGGACCGATAAAAGAACAACCATAATCTTCTAGGTTACTCAGGAACCGCATTGTATCATCTGAGATAATATTCACATTGCGATTATTAAGCATGCACTGAGTCATGAATACAAAAACGCAAAGAAATATGATTTCAATACTGCAGGATGTGAAAATTTATAGGATCGGAGAGGAGTTTCGTGAATAGAAGCCCATATGAAGAATTTCCTCATATTAAAACATCAGAAGTAACATTGAGAAAAATTGTCGAAACAGATTTAGACCGTCTGTTTGAAATATACAGCAATGAAAATCTTTTTCAACATTCTCCTGTCATGTTGAAAAAAAATAAGGAAACGGTAAAAAACATGATTGGGCACTTTGAGAGGGATTTCAATAAACGCAAAGGGGTTTTTCTTGGAATTTCCCAGAGTGATTCGCCTGAAAGTATCGTTGGAGTAGCCGAAATGTTTGATTATCATAGTGATGTCAACATGATAACTATAGGTTACAGACTTCACGAACAGTTTTGGGGTCAAGGTATAGCCACAATAACCGTTAACGCTATGACAGATTATCTGTTCAACCGTGTGGGTGTTAATCGTATACAGGCATTCGTATTACCAGAAAACATAAAATCCCAAAATGTGTTACAGCGCAATAAATTTACTCAAGAAGGAATAGTCCGTGAAGGGCATATCTGGAAGGGCAAAGGTGTTGTTGATTTAGTTATGTACTCACTATTGAAGTCAGACACTACAAAGTAAGCCATTCTCGAGTCATTTCATATCCTTATCTGTGTTGTGTTTAGATTCAATAACTAATTTCTACGTTCCTTTAAGCATCTCAATTCGCGAATATATCAGCATTATCGGCTAAGTTCCTAATATGAATCTAAGCCAGAAGGAGTGATCACTTGATTATTATGATTAATGGGTCATTTGGATCCGGCAAGACCTCGACTTCTCAGCACCTGCAGCCTCTAATACCTAATAGTATGATTTATGATCCTGAAGAAATTGGGTATATGTTGAGAAAAATGATAACAGAAGACATCTACTTTGAAGAAGAACGAACGGATGATTTTCAGGATATAGAACTATGGAGAATACTTGTTGTGCAGACAGCTCAAGAATTAATGAATAGGTATAAGAAACATCTCATTGTTCCAATGACGATATATAAGTCTGAAAATTTTGATTACATAGTCAATGGATTTAGAAGTATTGATCAAGATACTTTTCATTTTTGCTTATTAGCGACAGAAGAAACAATCAAAAAACGAATTGAGAAACGTGGGGACAAATTTGATAATTGTATCGGAAGCACACAAACGCAGGTGTAATCACATTTAAAGATATAAAATTTCAAGAACATATTGACACAGATAATAAAGAAATAGAAGAAATTGCGAGAATTATTTTAAAGAAGATTTCTAAAATCAACGTTTAAACTTAAGAACGCTTGTACGTAGATGTAAATAAAGGTAAAATATTGACACAATTCAATATTAAGTAGGCGTGGTTTTCCTTCGAAAGGAGGTGAGGCCATAGTAAAAGATGCGATACTTTGATGTCAAGAGAAAGTAACAACCTACCCAATGGTTGACCGCCAAAGGTGGTTTTGATTCCGATGACTTAAGAAGGGATAGGCCATCCAAGCCTATTGTATTGACCAAGATTCCATAGAGACAGCTTGACTGACAACCTCTTCCGGGTACATGACTATAGTGGCGTTATCTGAAACTGGCAAAAGTGAAAGGAGAAAAAAATGATACGAGGATTATATGAAGCACATTTACCCGTGAGTAATTTACATCAATCCATTGAATTTTACTCTAAGTTAGGACTAGAACTGGCTTGGAGAGATGAAGATACAGCTTTCTTCTGGATTGAAAAAGAAAAAAGTTGGCTGGGACTATGGCAGGGTGAAGAGCATAAAACTTCTTATCATCCATCATTAAGGCATATCGCATTTCGAGTGAGTTATGAAAATCTTCGAGAGAGTGTGAAATGGCTTCGAACAAATGAAATAGAGCCTGTTCCATTTGGGAAGAGAGGGTCAATAGATCCATTTGTTAGGCCTAATCAGGGCAATGCCTCGGTCTACTTCAATGATCCAGATGGAAATAGTTTAGAATTAATGTGTTTTGTATATGTCCCTGAAAATTTGAAGCATATATCCAATAAATTGTCAATAGAAGAATGGGAAGCCCTTTTGAAAGAGAAGAATTAAAGAATGTATTGGGATATTTTAAAGAAGTGCGCATAAGAAAACATAATATTCACGCATCGGACATTCATCCTCGGTCCGTACCACATAAAATAGTGCATGGTGCCATTCCGTAAGTAAGGAGGACATTATTAATGATTAGAACCGTTTCACTTTGTGTTATCCGAAGAGGAGAGGAGATACTGTTAGAAGAGTTTTTTGATAAGACTGGCAACCTAACGTATTATCGACCTATTGGGGGAACAGTTGAATATGGAGAACCCAGCAAAACTACCGTCATTCGTGAAGTAAAAGAAGAAATTGATGCAGATATTTCAGAACCTAAGTTGATTGGTATCATTGAAAATATATTTAACTACCAGAATCAAATCGGACACGAAAATGATTTTATTTATGAGGCTGAACTTATGAATAAGTCCCTTTACGATATGAAAGAGATCGATGGAATAGAGGGAATCAAACCCTTTAAAGCAGTATGGAAACCGCTAAATTACTTTAAAGGGAATTCGAAAGTAAAGTTGGTACCAGATGGGTTGCTAGAGCTGCTTCAAGACAGAGCAGACGAAAGACATATTAAACATTTCAGCACACAATAGACGGAGTGACATGCAATAGAAACAATGGCATCAGTTGATAACGCTCTCATGCTGCGGGAACGCTGAACGAAACCGCCTGGAGCATAATAAAAATACATACAATATATGAAAGTGGTGATCTATTGGATCGTCTATCAACTACATTACAAGACTACTTGGAGAATAAGTTCCAGAAGGAAGAGTTCAGTGGTTCTGTCTTGGTAACAAAGAACAACGAAATCATATTCAGCGCAGGAGTCGGATTAGCGAACAGAGAGCATTCCATTCAATGCACCCCCGAGACTAAATTCCGAATTGGTTCAATAACAAAGCAGTTCACCTCAATGGCTGTAATGATGCTGATCGAGCAAAAGATTCTGAATGAGCGGGATACATTAACAAAATTTTTCCCGAACTATATCTATGGTGAGCATATAACCATCCATCATCTGTTAACTCACACGTCAGGAATACCTAATATTACTCAACTTCAAGACTTCAATACATTAATGAAGGAATTTAATCCACTAAATTTGACCACAGCATTAATCATGAAACTTCCATTAGATTTTCAGCCAGGAACTCAATTTAAATATTCCAATTCGGGTTATTTGCTATTAGCTCAACTGATTCAGGTTGTAACAGGACAGACTTATGAAGAATTCCTAACGAAGAATATATTTTCGCCATTATTAATGAATAGTACAAGGCCGGATAATTATAGGGAGATTATCTCACAAAGAGCATCCGGTTATGAGATGGACAATACAAAAAGGTTTGTAAATTCCGCCTTTATTGATATGTCTATTGCAGCTGGTGGGGGGGATCTGCTGTCTACCACAGAAGATTTATATAAATGGGATCGTGCGTTGTCGTTTAACAAGTTAGTTACAAGTGACGGAATGCAGCGGCTGTTCACGGATTATGGATTTGGTTACGGTTATGGTTGGTTTGTAAAAGAGGAGTTGATTCATAACAGACCCAGTAAAACTGTCTTCCATGGAGGTGGAATTGTTGGCTTTAAAAACAAAATAACAAGATACCTTGATGATCAGGTTTCTATTATCGTTTTAAATAATCTTTCGACCACGGACGTAGACGACATTTCGAATAATGTGACTAACCTTATTTACCAACATCTTAAATTCGCGTGATAGTACGTAATCATGAGATGCACAGCAGATCCGACACAAGAATAAAACTTGTTCCAATATCGATGCGGATATGAAGCACATTATAATTTGAACACGCCGTCATGAAAGGAGGAAATCTGATTATGAAAAAAGTAAAACTATTCATTTGTATTACAGTCATTTTTCTCCTGGCAGCTTGTCAATCCTCACAACAATCCAAATTGATAACGGAAGAAACGATTGATTTTGACATAAACACTGCAGTGGAAATGGTAAAAGCAAAAGAAAAAATGATTGTCGACGCAGCATTGAGAGAAAAGCTAACCAAACCGGAGTATAAAGAAATGGAACAGTCTTTTACGAAAGAATTTGGAAACCGCGCACAGGATATTTTAGGGATATTATGTATCAATAATATGGATGCTGAGCCTAATGCAGATATATACATCAATAAAAACATTCTATACCCAACCATCTTCCATGAAGGAATCAAGATAACAAAAGCGGTGGTTCACAAGACCGAATATGAGAACGAGTTTTTCAATGAAACTACACTAACCATCAAAGAAGAGTATGTCGGTGATGACGAAAAGTTAAAGTCATGGAACAGAGAGTATATTTTCATACCTGACGAAAACGGCGAATGGAAATTCAGTGGATTTTCAGGAGTATTAAATTTCTCGGGAGAAGACTACAATATGAACAATCTAGAGTTAAAAAGATGAACAATAAAGACAGCTTCGGATAATGATGAAATCATCAGATAAAATCAAAATCGATATGAGGTGCGTTATGGATCGTGAAATTATTCAAGCTGCAAAAGAGATTGCGATAAATGTTATTCAAGAAGCAGGTCTCATCTGTAAAGAGAAGTTTGATAACGTTCTCGAACTGAGATCTAAAGATGAATTTGGGGATGTGGTTACTGAAGTAGATCATATGTGTGAAGAAATCATTATTAAACAAATACAAAAAACATTTCCAAATCATCAGATACACAGCGAAGAGGCAGGGCTAATTGGAATGAAGGACGATTGGTTATGGTTGATTGATCCTTTAGATGGAACAAATAATTTTGCAATTGGATTACCTGTTTTTTCGATATCCATTACCTTGATGTACAGAAGAGAGCCTGTTCTTGGAGTGGTCTACGAACCGCTAACAGAACGTTTATTTGTATCGGTTATCGGTGAAGGGACAAGCTGTAATCATCAACGAATACAAATGAAGAGCAGTCCGAATATTTTCAAAGGAAATATCGGCTGGATTCAAGGTCACGCCGTACAAAACGACCCCAAAGCCGTAAAACTAAGACAACACATTGATATTAGATTCAAGCGCATGTTAAGATTATGGGCTCCGACGGTTCAATGGTGCATGTTGGCCAAAGGAGATATCGATGGGATTATTTTATACAATTCTGAAGGTGATGACTTGTATTCAGGAATCTTAATGGTTAAGGAAGCGGGGGGACTGGTTATTGATTTTGAAGGAAATCCCTTTAACGGCATGAAGGAAGAACCTTATCTCATTGCATGTCACGCAGACCACATGGAAGAATTATTAAGAACGGTAAGAGAAGGATTGAGTTAACGCTGGAAGCAGAAAAGATCCTTCTAAGGGGGCTAATTAATGCTTAATAAGAGTGAAATGAAAAGAAATTGGGATAGATTAATACTTAACTATGAGAAAAAATACAAAGGATTCTCTAAAAATTTTAATAAAGGAGTTTCGGAGAACGAGCTGCAGCAATACGAAGCACAATTTGGGTTCAAGCTGCCCGAGGATCTGAGAGAACTCTATTCTATATGTAACGGAGATAACGATAAGTTTATAGCAGGATCTATATTAGGAATGAAATTTCTTACTATTGGAAAAGTTTATGAACAGTGGAAGCTGCAAAACGATTTACTTTCTTCTCTTTCAAAATCAGATGTTCTGAACTTGAATGCACAATGCACGTCCATTGATCCGAAGAAAATTAAATGTCAGTGTTACAATCCGTTATGGATACCTATTGCAGAGGATCATGGCGGGAATTACATTGGAATTGATCTGGACCCGGATGAACAGGGTGAGGTTGGTCAAATTATTAATTTCGGAAGAGATGAAAACGAAAAGTTAGTAATAGCAAATAATATGAACGAGTTCGTCATTCAGATCGCAGATGTTATTGAGAGCGATGAATGTAAAATGGAAAAATTCGAAGGTCAAAAAGTATTTGTTTTTAATGATCATTGGCACGCTATTGATTATCTTAAGTCTAAAAGAAGTTAAATAACAAAGGAGATTAATCTTATGGAGGTTATGCTTCGATTTGTATTACCTAGCGATGCTGCATTTGTACAGGAGTATGCAGGTAACCCTCTAATTTCAGAGACAAGTAACGTTCCGTATCCTTATCCAGATGGGGCAGGAGAATCATGGGCAAAAATGGTCATTGGCAGGCGTGAACAGGGAATATCTTATGTATTTAGTATTTTAGTTGATGACCGATTCGCGGGTGTTATGTCTTTAAACGCTGTGGACCTAGAAGAGAGAACAGCAGAATTGGATTACTGGATTGCCGTTCCTTTTTGGAACCGGGGCATAGGTACAGCCGCAGCCCAAAAGGCAGCGGCATTTGCATTTAGTGAATTAGATCTCCATGTTCTCAGAAGTGCCTGCTTGGTGAGCAATACAGGCTCGTTAAAGGTTCTGGAGAAGAACGGATTTAAAAAAGTAAAAGACTTTGTTTTTGAAGAGGGAAAGTTCAAAGGTGAAAAGGGATGTAGACTTGAATTACACAGGTACTAAGAAATTGGTGTCGTATAAAATAATATAATTCATAAAAGTTACTTTAACGAAGAATGGTTTCCGGCAGCAGTTGATGAAGGGGAGCTGCTGCTGGCAGACCGTATGCTGTCCACTTATGTGAATGCGCTTGCAAAAGCGGGTTTTGTAATTGAGTTTATGATTGAGGAACCTGATCAAGAACTTATACAATCGAAGAATGACAACAGCGATATGGCAAACAGAGCAAAAGTGCTTCCTCTAACTTTTGTAATAAAGGCAAGAAAACGATAAGGTATAAAAATAAAAGTGAAACTGGCTCCAAAATTTTTAGGGGCTGAGGGAAGTGTCCTCCATGGATCAAGGAACGTTATAAGGAATCTTCGTAAATACTTTAATGGATGGGGGATCTCAAAGATGGGTGATAAAACAATAATTATTGAAGATTACAACAATAAATGGCCTGAAATGTTTTTTGGCCTGAAATCCATCATAGAACGTAGACTCGGGGATCTAGTACTTAGAATTGAACACGTTGGGAGTACTGCTGTACCTGGACTCGCGGCAAAACCTATTTTAGATATAGATGTAGTCATTGATTCTATGGACTTGCTTCCAGATGTAATTCAGGGGTTAGAAAGTTTAGGATACGTTCATGAAGGGAATTTAGGTGTTGAAGATAGAGAAGCTTTTGCCAGAAAAGATGCAAATGTACCCTATAGTATATTGGAAATACCAAAAACCGAACATCATTTATATGTTTGTAATAAAGAGAGTAAGGAACTAGTAAGACATATATCCTTCAGAGATGCATTGATCAGGAATCCCGGATATGCAGTCGAGTATGGCAATCTCAAGAAAGAGCTGGCTGCTAAATATAGAGGAAACCGTCAGTCTTATACGGATGGGAAGAGCGAATTTGTATACAGAGTGCTTACTGAAAGCGAAAAAAAATTATAGGCAGCGCAAGTAGTTGGAACATCTGATGGCAGCATATCAAGACATTCGTAAATATTACGGCGTTATGCAAAATTGCAAAGAATAAAAGACATAGGTGAATGGATATGGATATTCGAACTTTAATTCCCGAACATAAGAATGATTTTGAAAGAGTCGAAATGCTAAAAAATTATAAAGTCGAAGAGTTGAAGCCGATAATCTATGATTTACTAACATGGCTGCAGGATATGAATTGGCCAATTGCACTGGAAATACAAAATATTTTATTGAACTTTAAAGAAGATCTCATACCGCATATAAGGACTATACTGCTGACCGATGATGATGAATGGAAATACTGGATATTAACTTCATTAATGCGAAAACTACCAAATCATATTATAGTACTACTTAAACCAGAACTAGAAAGAATAAGAGACCACCCAACAAGTGATGAGCTGCAAAGTGATTTAATAGAAGAAGTAGAGGAAATACTAAATAGAATTTTGTAGGTAGATGGCGCTAAAGGAAAAAGAGAGGGCAGCAGGAATGGGGTATAATGGAAACTTTGAAGGAATAGACTTCGAGTGGACGGAACATACATTTGGTTATTTATCCATACCGATATTTGTATTGGGAATTATTGTTTTTAGTTTTCCGGATATGCTGTATAAATGGTTTCTGGAAATTCGATATAGAGGGTTAAAGTCGAATGGGGACTTTGAGGATAATTTGGAAAAAAGGGAAATCCCAATGATAATAGAAAGAATATTAAAAAGTATAGGACTGATTATGATCGCATTAGGAATGGTTTGGTTTTGGTTTTCCAAAGAAGTGTATGAGTTGTTATTCTGAATATATTAAAGCTGCAATCATACTCAGGGGAGTTAGTAAGGTGGTAAAATCACTACAAAATGAAGAGATGAGGATGATCTGATGACCTATAAATCCATTTTGATTGATCAATTAACCGCATGTTATAACGATAAGAGTTGGTTTATTCCGCTTGCAGATATACTGGAAGATGTAACTCTAGAAGAGGCACTAACGGAGGACGAAAATAAACAGACCATATGGTCCATAGTGAATCATCTTATTTATTGGAATGAACTGTGGCTTGAACGTTTTAAGGCTGGAGAATTTATGTTAAATAACGCCATCAACAATGATGAAACATTTGCTTTGACTCAAGATCAGTTGAATGGGCTTGGATGGAAAGAAACATTAAATAAACTGGAACATGTGTTTAGCAGTTGGAGAGTTGTTTTGGAAGAAACCGATGAGTTCAAGCTTACCAAACAGCTCCCGGAATATTTTAATGCTCCTTGGTGGGGAGTCGTTTCTAATCTAAGTATACATAACGCATATCATGTCGGACAAATCATGTTGTTGAAGAAACAAATTCGTACCCGTCGAGATTTTACACAGTAAGCAGGTGAGAAAATTGAATCTAATGCAGCTTAAGATTCCAGCAGGTTATGCGGTAACTTATAACAAGTTCTATGATGTGGAACCTGCTCTTAGTGGAGATGGCAGCTGCTTCATTGAGAACTGGACATTTTTCACAGAAGACTTATTACAGATCAGCAAAATGAAAATAAAGAAGGGGAGTTGGTACATTCCTGAAAGAGAAGATACGATGCTTTTTGATCTAGGATGGTATCCCGATTCAGATATTAATGGACAGTATTGTTTGCAGCTTGTTGATGGGAACTGGAACGAAATTGAAAGTATTTCTTCCAGAGATCGTTTTTTAATCCAAGAGACGCTTGAGAAATGGATGGAAGAACAGCAGCGAGTATAGTTAGGAAATGATATGTGGAGGTCATTTATGGATATTTTAATTCGAGAAATACAGGATACGGATCATTCTGATTTAGTTCGGTTATGGAATCATGATTTAGGAAGTCCGACACTGACTCCTGATAACGCAGCGGCACGGATTCAGAGAATAAATTCAAGTGAGAACTACAAAATAGCAGTTGCCGTATTGGATGACAAAGTCATTGGCTGCATTTCGATGGCACAAATCATGGCATTGGAATACGAAGTCGGATATTTACAAATTAACGGTCTTGTTGTTCAGGCAGATTATCAACATCAAGGAGTAGGGTCTAAACTGCTTCATTATGCAGAAAATTTAGCTTCAAAGAGCGGTCTTTCTTACATCATATTAAATTGTGGGTTTCAACGAACAAAAGCCCATACATTTTATGAATCTAAAGGATTTGATAGGTTATCCTATTGTTTCACCAAAGCAATCAAATAACAACGTAGTGATCTAGTATATAAGCATGTATATAAAAAATCAGCAGCAGGTGAAAGCGATGAATACAGACTTCATTATCCTCCATGGCGCAGCAGGAACTGGTAAATCAACATTGTCTAAGAGACTGCATGAGCACCTAACGTCTCCTTATTTCGAATTTGGTTGGATTCCTGAATTCCGTTCTCTAAACCCTTCCATACAAATTACTCAGAAAGAAGAAGAACAGTTAGCATTCGAAAATTTGATGTTAGTCGTTAAGAACTATAATCAGCATGGGTTTAAGAACATTATCATTACTGATCTGGATGACGCACGTATACGGGAAATTCCTATTCAATTCGAAGGGTTTAACTATATTATTTTAACTCTCTATTGTGACGAAGATGAAGTGATTAGAGAAAGAATTGAGAACAGGGATAATGGGAATAGTTATTCGGATTGGGAACAATCTATTCAATTGAATTCGCTCATAAGGCGGAGAAACAAACTGCCGAATGAATATCGTATCCATAACTCAAGTAACGATATTGAAGGTGCCTTAGAAGTATTATTAGATTATTTGGGAACCCATGTCCCTTCACGGAACAGTGAAACACAAGTAAGCAAAGATGAGTTTTACAGCTATATTAAAGATGCTCCTGGATCGTAAATACAGGCAAAGGAGAGTTATGTGATGATTCAACTTAAAACTATAACGAATGAGAATTTCGATGAATGCATCCGTCTTGATCTTGAAGACGAACAGTGGAAATACGTCGCAGCCAACATGTATTCCATTGCCGGCGCCTACGTTGCAATAACAAATAATGATTTTATTCCGATGTTATATGCGATATATAACGAGGAAGCAATGGTCGGCTTTATTGCTATGTCTTATGAACGGGATGCTCGCGGCGACTATTTTTACGATATATATCGATTTATGATCGATAAACGGTATCAGAAAAAGGGATATGGAAAACAAGCGTTAACAGCAGCTGTTGAGATATTAAAAAGTCAACCACAAGGAAAAGCATCAGTGGCTAAAATAATATATACAAAGGATAATGTAGTGGCAAAAAAATTATACGAAGCCGTTGGTTTTATAGATACAGGAAAAACAAATGAAGACGGAGATATTATTGCTCATTTTCCATTAGAAAATTAGAGTAGGATAGAAATAAAGGCTGACATAAAACACACGAATCGGAGTATAAAATGATTAGATGGTTGGTTACATTGATATGCTTCCTTCTACTGTTAACAGGCTGCAGTACCACACAACGTATTAACACAGACTCGACCAAAGAGTTAACAAAAAACTTGAAGACCCTTTCTTCGTCGATCGAAAAGGTCCAATGTACATTTACTCGTCCCAACCTTTTTTACAGAATAGACATGAACAAGGAACCGAGTAAAGAGGAACTGGAATTGATTCTTGGGGAAATCAAGACATTTTCAACAGAAGACAACATCAATGAGATAGCTCGCAGTGTCAAATGGGATGTGGAAATTTCCAAAATCTATCTTGATATTAATACGGATGAGGATAAAGAAACGATTGAACATGCCTACTACGCCAGATATTTCAAGACATCCAACGCCAGCGATTATTCGGAAACAAACATGGAGAGATATCAGATTTGGTATAAAACAAATGGGGAATAATAGGCTGCAGCACATCAAGAAGAGAAAGAATCCGTATAATCTTGTATTCCTGCAGTGTCACTGCCGCAGTGAAAGTATAACTACAAATGAGGAGATGATGATGCTGCTGATTAGAGAAGCTGTAATGAATGACGCTGAAGGAATTGCAAAAGTTCATGTAGACAGTTGGAGAACTACATACCATGAGATCATTCCAGAAAAATTCTTGAATAGTCTATCCTATGAACAAAGAACAGAATTATGGATTGAAAATATTGGTAAAACAGACGATTTTGTGATTTTGGCTGAGAACACAGAAGGGAAGATTGTTGGTTTTGCAGATTGTTGGAAAAGAGAGACAAATACGGTAACCGATGCAGTTGATCTGACTTCAATTTACATACTTAAAGCTTATCAAGGGATAGGTCTGGGAAAGCAATTACTTAAACATATATTTCATCATTCGAATGCGTTAGGTTATCAGAGGATATTTGTTAATGTTCTAGAGGATAACAAGACACGCTATTTTTATGAACATTATGGTGCTCACTTATATGAATCAGTTCAAGTTAAAATTGGAGGGAAAGTTCTTAATGAATTAGTCTATGAATGGGATAACCTTGAGGAGGTATTAGCAAGATTAACTAAAACGAATTAGAAATTCAAATACATCAAGAAGAGGAAGCCTTATGAAAAGATCCGACAAAATTAAAATCAAGAGTAATATTTTCGAAAATAGTTTTCTAGTTATTTCAATATTAATTATAGTTCTCTTATTGTACCTCCAAATTTCAGGAGAAATGAATCTTCCGGAATTCATTAAAGATCTTGTACAAGTTAACATTACTTCTTCTCTTTCAATCGCTGCGCTTGTTGCCAGCATGGGGGCTTTTAGATGGGATCATTACCGTAAAGCACTAACAGAAGAAGGAGTACACGACAAGTGGGAAAGAAAAAATAGGATGTTTGCTAAGGCAAAATGGCCGTTATATCGAGTAATTAAGTTAAATAGTGTATTTATAATAATGAATATTGTCACGCTGCAATCAGCTGCAATTAAAATAAATGATAAAAATGAGATAAATTTATACTATTTTTTGATGAAATGGGATTGGATATTAATTGCTTTAATTTTTATATGTTTAATCATAGGTGTAAATCTAATATATGTATCCATGAAATATATGAAAGAGCTTATTTTCAAGTAAACATGCTGCTGCCTGATTCTAGCGGCGCGAATTACTAACAAAAGTATGTATAATTAATTTGCTTCGGAATTTGCGAAAACTCAACGTGGAATGGAGCAGTATGAATTTTGGAAAAGCAATGATGAAGAGGAAAAACAGGAGGTCTATATTGAAGTTTGAACGAAGATATCAAGAAATAAGGGAATACACAGTTTGAAATCCAGCCAAGAAATATCATTTATAGTATTAATCTCGTGAGTGAGGTGCATCCAGGTGATTAGAAATGCAGTTAGAGCATGGATTGTTGAAGACGATAAGATGCTTTTTATTAAAAAAAGTCTTCCGGATGCAGGAATTTATTACGTATTACCCGGTGGGGCTCAAGAGCCTGATGAAACACTAGAGCAGTCTCTTCAACGCGAGTGCTTGGAAGAACTAGGATTAAAAATGATAGATTGTAAGCTGTTGTGTATTAGAGAGTACATATCCAGAAATTATGAGTATTCATTGATTATGAAAGAGGTGCACGCTTTAGATTTTATCTATAGATGTATCCCTGACTCACATATGGCCCCAGAATACTTGCAGGCCGACATCGGGCAGATTGGAATAGAATGGCTGTCCATAAATGAAATCAAACGTTCATTAATGCAGACAGATCATAGACTGAGAAAGTATACTTTCCCCAGAACCACTCATGATCTATTACAGGAGTTTCTGATCGAAGGGATTAAAGAAATCTATTTAGGCTGGGATTTCGGACATTGATCTGTCTGTGTTCGGCCGAATTCGGTTGTGGGGGATATGAGTTTGATGTCGTACATTACAGCGATACGCTGATTTGGACAACGGAACCATCACCATTTGCGGATAAAACGATCAAGACTTCTAATACGTCAAATTATATCAATCATATTGGAAGTGGTGCTGCGTGAAAAAAATAGCAGGAGTGAGTTTGTATTTTTTGACCGAGGCCGAGGGAGGACAGAAGGGGCTAATTACAGAGGATTTTTCAACCCCTGTTGTTTTTGATGTAGATCAGGATTTGAGATTCGGACTTTGGAGTGTCGTCGTGAAGTTACATTGTAAACCGAGTGAACTCAGACAAGCTCAAGGTGAGCTGTATTATTTATTCCATGACTCTACAGAGGTGCCTCATCATCTGCTGGAACCCGGCAATACGTTTTCGTTAAAGACGAATAGGACTATTGCCAAAGGCAGGATCGAATCTATCATTGAAAAATAACAAGAAGATCATTTTATTTCTCACAGGAAAGAAGGATGATCAGTCGAAGGAGAAGCGTTAATGAAACCATTCCCAGTCCTTGAAACTGAACGAATCACGCTGAGACAATTAAGACAGGAAGATGCTGTAGAAGTGTTTAATTATTTTTCCAAAGATGAAGTGACCGAATACTATGACTTGGAAAGTTTCATTGAATTAAAGCAGGCAGCAGAGCTGATCAGCAGCTGGAATGATAGATATACCAAGCTGGAGGGAATCCGATGGGGAATCACATACTCGGCTGCAGATCAGGTGATTGGAACATGCGGTTTTCATAATTGGTCCAAGGAGCATTTCAAAGCTGAGATCGGATACGAACTTGCCCCCGAACACTGGAGAAAGGGGATCATGGCTGAAGTCGTCGAACGAGTCGTCCAATATGGATTCGAAGAACTGGGGCTGCGCCGGATCGAAGCTTTTGTTGATCCAGATCATATGGCCTCCAGAAAACTGCTTGAAAAAACAGGATTTACGGAAGAAGGAATTTTACGGGATTGCTTCTATGAGAAAGGTAGATTTGTTGATGCAGTTGTATTCTCGATATTACGTAAGGAACATGAGGCACAATGAGCAAATTGGATAGAAGCCAGTCGAATGGAGTAAAAATGAAATTCAGTTATAAACATTTTTCCTGTGATACGGAGATGTATTACAAAGATCGGGACCTTATCGTCCGTTTTTTTGATAGAGCCAAAGAACAAGAAGAAGGCGACATCATCAATCTCGTTTTTGTTGACCCTGGATATGGCTATCTGTGTGTGAAATACAAAGGAGATGCGGCTCTCGTAAGTGGATTTCTTGATGAAAACGTCTTTGCGTCAGACGATATGGTAGATGCAGTCATTGAGTTTATCGAAGAGTTAAGCCCGCAAGTCAAATACTGTTATGCCCCATATCATATTTCTCTTTTTAAAAAATCTCGATTCAATGAATACAATGGAGAGTATTAGGACTCCAAAAGATTAGAAGATAAGCGGGGTGCGGCAATGGGAGTAGCGGGTACATTAAGCTGCAAGCAGTGCGCTTACAGTCAAAATGTTTTTTTAGGTATTGGTTTTAGATATATGGATTTGAACAGCATTTTGGAATGGTATGAGCAGGAAGAAGGGCGACAACACATTCGAGAATATATGAGCAGAGAAGATACAATTTTTGAATGTTATGATGGGATTTACGTCTGTGAACAATGTAAGTACTTGTTAAACGGTATATTTCTAGAGTTAAAATCGGGAGATGACATGTATACCAATCGGTATGATTGTCCCAGATGCAGCACGCAAATGCCGACAAAACCTCCTTTAGATGAGGTGGAGAGCGGGCAGCTGGACTGCCCAGCGTGTGGGGAGACAACGTTGGAAATGAACTTATACATGGATTGGGATTAATCTCTAAAGGTTTAGGGGTGATTATCTTATTGAAGACAGAAGAAGGAATCGCAGAAGTGATTAACCACTGGGACCCGCTGGCACTGCTGGCAGGTGGGGCACCGAGAAATGAATACGATCTCGAGATAAAAGAGATAAGTAAACAAGTCACTTCAGATATCAATGAAACTGAATTAGCGAGAGTCATTTATAGCGTTTTTAAAGACAAGACCGGAGTGGAATTAAATCCCCTGAGCTGCTTAAAGCATGCATTCCAGATGGTGGAGGGGACTTGTAGAAATTCAGAAGGCCAGTTTTGAACACCTGGAAAGTGATGAAGGGAGTATCCAAAGTTGAATACAGAATTTGTATTAAGAAAGGTTCCATCATCGGTTGTATACATTTTTATTCCGATCTTTATAAATGTCCTTCTTAATCTATGCAGCTCGTATATAAATGAGGTATTCAGAATATCATTCATCTTCATGAATGGTATAGTTATTGTCATTTTGGCTGTCAAAACGGGCATTGATCTATATAAAGAATATGTTGTGGTTTTGTCGCCTGAGGGAGTATACATAAATAAGATAATCTATTCGATTGAACATATTCGTGAAATACGAATAGGGGATCGGCATGTCCATGTATTACTGTTCGATGAGAATAAAAAACGATCATTTTCAGTGAAGGCTCCGCCAAAGACTCTGTAAGAGATGAAATAAATAAAGAAGTAAAAAGATACTGTGAGAGCTGCGGCATATTACTACAGGATAATCGAAAAATATAATGGTGTCTGCATCGCTATTGCTGCAGCGGCCATATATCTTGAAATCTCAGTGATATGCCTTTGGTGGGAATATGAGCCTCGTGACTATGGGTCGCGGGGCTTTCTTCGTGAGGTGCTGCATCCCCGTGCAGCACCTCATCCTTACGCGGCCTGCTGCTAAACAGCCGCGCCCCGCTTCACCTTTTACAGGATACCCCTGCACAGATACGATTTGGTATGCTGAATTGACAAGATTGAGAGAAAATGTCATGGTTTTAGTATGAGAGATCGATTGATTCTATTAAAGGTGAGATGGCGTTCAGGGTTTGGGAGAATGCCTGATAAATCGGATAGATCAAAAACAGCTAATTTGAGGAGTGAACACGCATGGATATGAAGAGTCAGAGCGGTGATTTTCTTGGTAGAATTCAGATGGAATCACTGGAGAGTGATTATGTCGTAGATCAAATTATACGCACGCTGAAACCCGGTGATGGAAAGGCGATTTATATTGCAAATGCTGCAGAGCACCAGTTCACCCAGCAGACGAATTATGCAGCCGTTGAATGGGAGCACGGACTGGAGCAGTTGAAGGCAGCGCTGGCGGAGTGGCAGCCGCAGTTTCCAGCTCAAACGGAGATCGAGAGCCTTCAGGTTTATTATGGATTCGATAATCTGACACCGGATGAGATCGAAGCTATGGCTGAAGAGAGCAGAAGCACGGGACAGCAGGTTGTGGTCCGCGATTTGCATCCAAACAACAAACTTGTAGGTGTCCGAATCCGTTATAAAGGAGAAGGTGCACTGACCCTTCATATTTTTGGAACAACCAAAAGCCGAATTTACTTGTCTGAGGATGAATTGTCTCAGGTGAAACCACTACGCGTTCGGGGCGCGGAAGCATTTTATTTCTCGAATCACGGAAGTGATCGGTTGATCTGGATTGAGGCTGGAAGCAGCGGAAAGGCGCTGCAGTATGAGCTGATGGGCGATCAGCAGTCCGCGGCAGCTTTAATTCAAATCGCCGAAGGGATGAGCATATAGTCTTAGTTAAGCACAGCGAAGGAAGGGAACAGAGATGAATAACAGAAGATGGGCAGTACTTTCAACGGTTATCCTGATCGCAGCTGCGGTATTTATTTATCAGTATTACTTGTCCAACTCCACAAGCGAGGCAATAACAGAGAAGGTTTTGAACCAAGATGGCTATACCGTTACGCTGAGATCAGAACATATTCCTGTTGAAATTTTTGTGAAACCGGAATGGATTAACTTCAATGTCGATGAACCTATGAAAAAAGACATCAAAGCTGCCGAGATCCACAACTCGAATCTGCTGCTGGATGTGGTCAACAGAGGTAACGATATTTATTTTTCGTTTAGGACGATCTTTAATATGCACGATCCATCGGGAGTATTTATATATAATGGATACTTTACTGATGAGGGGATTAGCACACCTACGGATACTAATGTGAAATTGTACGATAAACACGGGAAAGAAATAACAGTAAGTCAGACAGGACTTGGCCCAGGCGCAGCGTTTTCCTTTGGAATTGAGGAGGAAAAGCAGAAGCTTATTAAGGAAGGCTTCTATGTGAAGTATGATGATTTTAATGTTTATAATTATATGAAAAAATAGCAGCATATTATGACTGGGTACAAGCGATCAGATGCGCCGTGCTATGAGGTGAATGGATGGGCGTAAGGAAGAAACATAAACGCAGCATTATTCGTGCGAATCGATTATTTTATTGGTATGTAAAGCCCGATCTGGACGATGAAGGGATCATAAAATTACATATCATTTCGGAGGACAAAATGTTTATCGTCACTTATGAGGTGGGACAGTGCAGTAGAGGTCACCGCGTGGCTCCAATGTTAGTGATTATCGGTAAAGAGTTTGAAGGGTGGACTGCAGCTTATAGGGGTCACCGAAGAGTTCGAACGCCCACATGGAACGATGGCGTAGTTACACCTCGATTGATTGGGGAAATCATCGACTGGTGCTTAATGAAAGACAAAGAAATCATAAGTTTGAACTGGAAAGGTGAAATCACAGCATTAGACTAACGTATTTAAAAGAGATAGAAGTCAATCATTCGACAAGTCACCGTATGTTTCAGGAGGAGTTATGGGGACGGATATTTGGTTTTATGTAGAGAAAAAACACTACCGAAGAGAGTATCAATGGATAAATGGCACCCTGGTCGAAATCCCGAAAAGTGAAAAAGAATTGAAGGACACAGCCCGTTGGGTTAGCGAGGATCACTGGAAGGTCAATCCTAACTACCATCTGTACCCGGAAGAGCGTGCTGCTCAACTCATACAGATCAATCCATATCAATTTTACAGCGGAGTGAGAAACTACGATCTGTTTGGTATTTTGTCCAATACCAGAAATGACCGTAATCTTAAGTTTATAGCTGCTCCGCGAGGTCTTCCCGCCGATCTTTCTCCCGAATTGCTTCAAGTGGCATTAGAGAGTAAAGACGACTTCTATGACCACAGCTGGCTCTTATTAGAAGAACTTATGCAGTTCAATTGGGACGAGCGCTTTTATTGTGATACGTTTATGGAATATAGACAGGTTAAACAGATCTGTTCCGATTTTATTGATGAAACGATCCCGAAGCTTGCCGTGCTAGGAGAGCCTCAAGATGTACGGGTGATTTTCTGGTTCGGATAGAAATAGTAATATGCAGCTATATTTATGGAGGGTGTTATGGACATTGTAACCAAGCAGTTGAAGCTGGAAGAGCTTAGCGATTTGAAATATGAAGTGCGTATCGGAGATTCCCAAGCCGTTCATTACTGCAGCATCATGATCTTGAAATTCATGGGTGAGTATGGTTTTGGTTCATCTGGGAATTCAGATGCTGTTTATATGTGTGCCATCGGAGAAGCAGCAGTGGAAGCCTGGGGACCAGACGGTTTGATTTTGGACTTTAGTGAGCTGGTCTACGAATGGGGCGATCTGATCGAGCGTGTTTTTGATATCGGTAAAGCCAAGTCTGGGAGAATTCCTTTTCCAGCAGCCCTTATTGTCGGAGAACAATCGGAAGAAGCGATACGGACACTGATTTGGGGTGTGTATAGTGACGAGACTATTGACGACATTGATTGGGTTCACCGAGATCTGAACAGTGCATGGGCGTTCATTGAACAGCAATTAGCTGCGTATGATCGGGATAAAAAGTTGTAGAGCACGGTATGAACCAAACCAATGTGATCGATAAAAAAAGCCCCTATTCTGGGGCTGATCTGATCAAACGTATTTTTATGACCATGGAAATAGATTAAGAATCCTGACCTAAATGGTACTTCTTCATAACCGAGTCGCGAAATGCTTCGTATTCTGAACATTCCTGTGCTGTGGCGGTTTCAGGTAAGCTGCTCTGGTTGAGGCCTTCCAAGCTGAATTTTCCCAAATTATCATTGATTAATCCGTAGTCACCATAGGTGTTTTTCATTAAAAATAGTACACTTGGTTCACCCTTCTGCAGCTCAACATACTGATTAACGGTATATTTGACATCTTCTTTCAAGCTGACAGGTTCAATAATCGTCAATTCCTTCTGATCTGAAGGGAAATCCTCGGGCTTCTTCAATATCTGCTTAATTTTGATGTTGGTGTTGGTGTGAAAGGACTGCATGGCTCCATCATCGAATGCGGTGATCACATGTTCGCGATCCTTAAACTCTGCTCCAGCGTAACCGATCACGATCAATTCAGCAAATGCATCCAGTTTATCTATCTCACTAAAGGTGATGGAGTTGGCTGGAAGATTGACGATGTTATAAACGGTTTGATCCGGATTGGATTGACCCTTTACATATCCGATTGCTCCAATAGAGATAACCAGTATACATAGTACGGAGAGCAGAACGCTCTTCTTTTTGAAAAGAGACATGATATGATCCTCTCTACGTAAGATTTACTGTAAAAAATACCCGAAGTTTGATTTCAGTTCATTATCCCTAATCAAAGATATACATTCTGTCTGTCTCGATATAGATTTTTCTCAAGTCGAAGGTGCATCCTTTTTCGGAATTCGGCTATCTATAAACCAGCCTGGTCCTTCTACATTGAGAACCTCCTGTGTATCGTAGTTGTAGGAAACGGTAATACGCTCATCCTCATGTCCCGTTATGTGACCGTATAGGTATAGGCGTGAATGGATGGACGGGGCATCCATATCGTGACTTGTTACAATAAAGTCCGCATTATAGTATTTTTTTATGTACTGAACACTTATTGGTGCGGCTTTATCTATAATAATTTGCTTATCTGAGGTAGATATACCAGAACATCCCCCTAATAAGAATAAAGAAATAAGTATGGTCAGAGCCAAAGGTTTTATTTTCATAGGCGTTAATTCTCCTTTTATGGAAATAAACTCTAGTGATACTTTAATACAAATTATTGTAATAGATCAACCGGATTCAAAAATGAAAATCTACAAGGAATCTTAAGGAGGAGCCAATGAAAACCATCGTGTACATGGTCAGACATGCGGAGTCACCGTATAACGAAGGAACGGAAAGAACAAGAGGACTTACCTTGAAGGGCAGGATGAATGCGGCCAAAGTAACCGAACTTTTAAAGAATGAAGGGATACATACGATCATCTCCAGTCCTTATGCCAGAGCTGTCCTCACTTTGGAGGGACTGGCCGCAGCTTTGAAATTGGATATACAGATCATAGAGGATTTACGAGAGAGACATTTTTCCGATGAGTTTATTGCCGATGAAGACTTTACGTCTGCTGAGCAGCAGATGTTTGAACACCCCGATTATGCTTTACCTGGAGGGGAGTCGAACAGGGTCTGCCAGAACAGAGCTGTGGGTGTATTGAAGCAGATTTTAGAAGCGTACCCGGGGAAAAAAATAGCGATCGGCACACACGGACATGTGATGACGCTGATGATGAATTACTTTGATTCGAGTTATGGATTGCATTTCATGAATCAGAACAGCAAACCGGATATCTACCAATTACAATTTGACGAAATGAAACTAGAGAAAGTGACAAGACTGTGGTAAGGATAAGGCAGCGTAGGTAAAAAGAGAATTGAAATGGGAACGCTTGTGCGCAAATGTGGATGTTGGTAAAATATAGATATCATTGAATGTAGAGAGGAAGACCCCTATGACATTACAAGATTTGTTTCAGGAAAAACCTACAAAACTGTGGAATGAAAGAATGGTCAAATATAAAGATGAGATATTTACAGAAGAGAGATTACAGATGTCGGATCGCGCCCTGGATCACTTTTTAAACCAGTTAATTGCAGTTCAAGATACGAAAGCCTCCGAGCGAATTATGAAGGTTGTAGAAGAAGTTGTGGTTGCCTTTAATAAAATGAATGAGGACAACGATTATTTTATCGAGACGATGGAACGGGAGGAATTGGCTGGTTTTATCGATAAGGCTGCAAGGCTGGCTGGATTAATTCCTCAAGAAGGTGAAGATATTACGGAAGAATGGAGAGAGTGGTAGTTGGAATTGGGCGATGAACGAGGAGAGGAGGCAGTATAGTGGAACAACAGGAATATGGCCGCTATTGTTTAGCGATGGGCGGAGAAGAATTTATGCCAGAAGAGGATGAGCAGGTTGAGGCAGACCATCTGTATGGATTTTTTCAGTGGTTTATGCCGACGGGAGCAGGTGTTGAACGTGTGTTTGAGCCTATTCCAGAAGGCCGGCGGTTCTTGGACAGAATACGACCGATTTATACGATGTTGAACCCCGAGGACTTTGCCGGTGAATATGTGCCAGGGTATTTCAACGGTGGAAACGAGGAGGTCTCCGAGGAAAAGCTGCGTGGTTTGGGAGAAGCGTTAATTCGAGGATTGAAGGACCTGTTCTCCATGGTGACGGAGGACGACGAAGCGGCGGACATTGCTAAGGAGGCATTACAGGATTTGAATTCTGTGAAGAAAGTTGTTGTACTGCCGCCTGGTGAAATTGGCACGTTAGAGCAAAGAGCGATGCAAGGCACAGATGAAGAAGATAGCGATGCCGTTTACGAAGCGCTTGGTGAACTTCTCAGCTCGCGCAGCGATTATGATGAAGCTATCGAAATATTAAGCGAAGCCTACTATTCTATCGCTTGCGATTATTGGGTTGCCTATTACTTGCAGTGGCCGCGTTATCAAGGTTTGCAAGAGGCGGAAAACTGCCTGTATCCATACTTTGAGCTGTACCGCTATGGTTACCATCTGCATTGGACTCAAACGAAATTATTTATTGGCAAACGTTAAGGAACGTTGGGATTGAAAAGCAGCAGTCAAACGAGCATGAGCTGAATTAGAGAACAACAAAGAAGTATGATAGATAATTAAAGTAGACTAAAGCAGCGTAGTAAGCACTTAAATATGGAGGCGTTCGTTTTGCAATCTTCGGAGCTTGTACAGCAATTTATGAATTGTTTGAATCAACCCGGGAGTAGACATCTGTATGGTGAACGGCGAAATTCTAAGCGCTCTAGGTCATGTGGAATATTTTTTGCCTAATCAGATCTTGATCATGGAAGGGTTCAGCCGTATGAACCAGGCTCCGGCAGCAGGCATATTTATGGCACTTCCTCTGAAAATTAAAAATGGATCGGGTTCGCCGATTCGCCCGATATTGCTGGCTTAATTCCCTAGAAGGTTAGGCAGAGACGGGAGATAAGGAGTTTTTCGCTATGAAAATAGAACCGACGAAAGAGTTTGCTTGTACACTGGGTGTGATGCTTGGTAGTAAGTTAATCTGGTACAAACACTTTCAGCTTTTTTGCGATGACATTATCCTGGAATACGCGAAGCCGCCATACTGGATCATTGAATTAGCCGCGGTGCGTTATCAGGGTACCGCTATTGAAATCGTGAATAAGTATATCCGCTCTGAGCCTTTTATTACTTATTATAATAGTAAACATTGCGATCAATACATTGCCTGTTTGTACATCAAATATGCAAGAAGAGAGTTATCCTGGGCGAGCTTGCTGCTGGAAGCAGGGCAGTATGCTGATGGTTGTGAAGCTGTAAAGGAACCCTGCGAATATTTTTATGAATTATTGACGGAATATGAGGCAGAAGAATTCGATATCGAGCTGGAACATAAACAAAGAGAAGAAATTCAGGATAAGTTTCGAAACGAGATTGATGAAGTGCAGGAGATGTATGATGTATTCCGGGTGTATTTCAAACAATATATTCAGAAGGAAAGAGAAGCATCAAAACCATAGAAGGGGACATGCTGCATGATAGAGCGATATAAAACGCCTCAAGGGAGACAGCTCATATACGAGTCGTATGACAAGCTGCTGCAGTCGTATGGCGTATGTGTTGAAGAGAAACGTATGGAAACAACCTTTGGACAGACACATGTGCTTACTGCTGGAGATTCGCAAAACCCTCCGCTGCTCCTCTTCCATGGCACCGCTGATAACGCGGCGATGATGTGGATCTACAATATGAATGAGTTATCTAAAAAGTTCTTCGTGATTGCCGTCGATTCGATTGGAGGATCGGGGAAAAGCGAACCGAACGCCGAGTATTATCAACGTTTTGATCAGGTGAAATGGATCGATGATATCATGGATGCTTTCCAGCTCCACGATTCGTATATTTGCGGTGTATCGTATGGCGCTTACCTTTCCTATTTTTACACACTAAAGAGACCTGATCGAATTCGAAAAGCGATGTGCCTGGCGGGAGGAATTCCTTCAAGTTCGTTTGAGGTATTCTCTAAAATGGTGAAGGCCTTCATGCCTGAAGCACTGTTCCCATCAGAGAAAAATTGTGAGAAGCTGCTTCGAAAATTGAGCGGACCTAACTATGCAGTCTTTGCCGAGAATGAAGAATTAATGAGACATTGGTATTATCTGCTGAAGTATTTCAACAACAAATCCATGATGAAGCACAAGATTGAGATGGTTGATGATTCAGAACTCGCCATCTTGAGAGACAAGGCCAAGTTCCTAATCGGAGAATACGACATACTCTCTAACTATCCAAGAGCCATACATAAGCTGGAACGTAACGGCCTGAATTTCGTAATCATTCGAGATGCAGGTCACGCTATTAACCACGAACAGGCGAATCTGGTGAATCAGAAAATTGTTGATTTTTGGTATGCATGAATATTAAAAAAGCTAAACCAGTTCTAATCATAAGGATGATCATATGAAGCGAGGACTCATTATTTTTTTGAACGGAGTGTCAAGTTCGGGAAAGACCAGTATCGCGGAGGAAATGAAGCAACCATTAAACTGTTTTCGGAGATGGGTTTGAATGTCATCGTGGATACGGTCATCTCCAATGACACGAGAGCAGAGTAGGGTTAATCGCGCAGCTGGACTTGCTCATTCTCAATACGACTACGTCTACGCCTATGATGAATACGATCTGGAAGTGAGCACGGAAGAACTCAGTGCAGCTGCATGTGCCGATATAATACTGCAATACATGCAGGCTGATCAGAAATACTCGGCATTTAAGAAAATAAATCGAAGAGACTAAAGGAGATGAAGGGTGATGGGTAAAGAACTCTCAAGATCGTTTGACATTGAGGTATTGAATAGGGAACTTAAGCTCGTAGGCCTGTGTGAGACGGGGAATTTTCCAAATGCGTTCCCTGAGCTCGCGGTTAAGGTTCAACGTGCATTCTGGGATCGTAGAAAGGAAATCAAACATGGAACAGATTACGAAGTGTTGTTCAGCCCTTTTATGTGTAATGGCATTATAGCTACCTATTTTGGCTGTGTTGAGGTGACGGAGATTGCGGATGTCCCAGAGGGAATGTTGGGTTTTGTACTGCCAGAAACCACATATGTCAAAGTGCTGTGTACAAATAAAACCATTGGAGAAGGTCACGATAAACTTCATGAATGGATCAGGCAAAATGGATATGAGCCTCAATTATACGGTTCAAGTCAGATCGAGATTTATTATATCGATGAAGAAGCAGATGAAGAGCCAGTCGAAATTCTCTTTCCAGTCAGCAAAGTCAACCCGTAATATAGAATAGAAAAGATGATAACAGTTCGGAAGGTATGGATTCCCTGGGGGAGGGAATCCATACCTTCCTTTTTGGAACAAGTTCATTGATGCATCAGATATGAAGGCTGCTGCTTTTATACTAACCAAGCGACTTGGCTGCCTTTGAGCGGCTTTTCGGGTGACTGTGATGACGTTTCATCATCAACATGTGACCTTTCAGCTGCAGAACAAACCGCCCGTTATACGGGTGGCTTTGAACTCTCCTAGATAACCGATAGATAACGGCAATGTTCAGGTGGAGCGTAGAAGTCGGCTGTGTTATTGCAAGTGCGGATTCTCGGTGCTGCTAAGATAAGATGTGGTGTAGTCGCACCCATTAATTATTTTATTGAGATATAGAATTGTTATATAAGTTAATACGTTGTCATGTGCAGAACCATCTCAGCCAGATTCGCAGAATCAAGCAAAAGTCGGTTGAAAAGCAGGTGCAGTAATGGGAAATGCGGTAGTGAGAGATTTGGGAATACAGGTATCCGTTATGTCTGGTGAAGGACATGGTCTGGAATTGAATAGGAAGTGATCTGGAAGAGTTTAATATGGCTGCACATGAACGTCAGGGATTTGGCCAAATTTTTCTTTTAGCATTGTCATGTCCTAATAAATAGATTTCAGAAATATTCCCATACGTGTTAGAGAGTGAAATGTTGAAGTCCTTATGACCTCTAACCGGAAGTTTGCTGCCTTTAATTTGAATGAATAATGAATGGTTATGATGTGAGATGTTGTAACCGTGATATCTGCTGATACTGTCTGCGAATCCACCTTGGATCGTAATGAGCTCAGAAGAAACTTCCGTTTTCGTAACCATAATCTCTTCTGGATCAACAACCTTGTTTAACATATAAAATCCAATGACAATAGGAAAAGCAATAATGACAGCGGTGAAAACTGTAACGATATAATTCCTTTTTAGCCGCATACTTATGATTCACCTCAGAGTTAGATGATATGAATCGATGTCTCCATCATTATGGGGGGATCGATGATTCTTTGGTTTTAAACAAAGGCCTACATAGAGTATATAAGAAGTTGAACGAACCTCCAATCTGAACGACTTATCTCCCTATATTCACGACTTTCCCGATCCAATCGGACTGGCTGACTGCCGCACGTACCAGCCCATCAGCACAATCTGTGAAAGGAAGTGCAGCAATTGGATTGATGCGGGCGAGTGGGCCGGCCGTATAATCCAATTTCCCTTCCGCATACTGAAGCACGGATGCACGCATGATGACCCATTCGAGATCACTTTGGATGAGCGCTTGTTCCGCAATATGTTTATCCTGAATGGCCTTCCAAAAAATACGGCGCATCAGACGTACGGCGAGACTGTGAATATAAGAAAGCTCTCTACCATCGCTCAAATTAATGCCGCTCTGCATCACAATACGTTGAACCCCTGAACGCTGACAGGCTGCAATGATATTTGGAATTCCCTCAGACATAACCGTACCTGGTGAGAGATTAGCCTTCATTGTAAGTAAAGAGGCGCTGAGATTACCCATCCCCTTTTTGGCGGAAGCAGCTGATACATTGAGAGGGGGGCCTATACAACTGATGACAGCTTCTGCCCCTGAAATCGCTTGAATCATAACAGGTAAATCGAACACATCTCCTTTTCTAACTGTAAGTCCTTCTGTTGGAGCAATGGCTTCGGGACGACGAGCAACGGCAATAACTTCATGCCCTAATGCAAGGGCGCGTTCGATCACTTTTTTTCCCGTTCCTCCGGTAGCCCCAATGACTGCAATTTTCATATGGTTAAACTCCATTCCTTACTGCGCATTAGTACACAGTAGTGTATTATTTATCATTTATGTATAATGTTATACATAAATAAAAATCTTACAATGGCTAAAAAGTTGGATTGCGTGCAATTGTGCACAGATGCTTTAGAAATGCGTATTAACAATGAAAAAAAAGGGTGATATGAAGTGGTTAAGGTGGATCGAAGGATACGAAAATCCCAAGAGGCGATCAAAACGGCGGTTACTGAACTGATGATGAACAAAGATTTTGATCATATTACGATCCAGGATATTGCAGACAAAGCGGATGTCAGCCGCAGAACGATCTATCTTCATTACACGGATAAATTCGATCTTCTGAATAAACTCATCACAGAGCATATTGAGAATTTGCGTGAAATCTGTGAATCTACGGAGATGGACACGGGTTATAACAACATGGTATTTATGTGGTTTGAGTATTTTGAGAAGCATTTTTTATTTTTCTCCGCATTGCTGGCGAGTAAAGGCGGTTCTTTTTTTCGTAAGCAGTTTCTGGACTTTTTTATCGATGAATTACAGAATGGGAAAAATGGGAACGAGAGCGTTTCAGGTGCTAAGAACACCGAATTATTGAAAGATCAACTTGTGGAGGTTCAGTTTGTGGGGGGAGCAATCATTGGGGTCGTGGAATGGTGGTTTACGCATGAAAAGCCTCTCCCACCTTCCGTGATGGCTGAACGTATAGGAGCCATGCTGGAACGAAATCTGGATACGAATCCTTAAAAATATTCCTTTGAAGGAGATCAACGATGAATCCAGAAAAGCATATTCAACAAATGTTACATACTATCATTGAGAACACACAATCCATCATCAACGATAATCAGAAGCAATCCTTCGGCTCTCTGGAATATTTCCTGGGACATATTCTAGAGTACCGAGATGAGAAGCAATACCTGACAGAAGATTGGCAGTTCCGCACACCACGCTGGCTGGGGGAGTATGGCAATACACCGGAGGAAGAAGAACTTCTTGCAGACATTTACCGTCTACAGGCTTATATTGCTGAGAAATTAAAAGGTGCATAGTGGATAGACAAACACGAATCATGATGTCGCATTAGTCCGATTGAAATGTCGCAAAAGTACATGGTAACACGATACACAGATCGTTTATACTCTCTTTATGTTTCGATAATGAAAATCATTATCACTAGTATGCATAAGGGGGATTTACAAATGAAACAAGGAACAAAGGAGCAGGCGGCCGGAAGCAAAGGTTATGCTGCTCACAAATCACGATTACTCATGGGCTTGATGCTGGCCCTGATTCTAGTCCTGACGGCGTGCGGTACCGGAACGGGTACAGATAGCGGTAAATCATCTTCCGCAACATCAGCGGAGACACCTGCGAGTACGGAGACGAAGACCGACGGCGCTTTTCCAGTAACGATCAAGGGTATGAAGGGTGATATCACTCTAAACGAAAAACCGAAGAGAATTGCAATTCTCGATGTTAAGTTTTTGGATCAAATGTTAGCCGTTGGCGAGAAACCAGCAGGTAGTGTTATCGCTGGAGGGAACACCGATTTTCCAGAATACTTGGGTGATCAGGCAAGTGGCGTTGAAGTTCTCGGTACACGGGACGAGCCTAACCTGGAAGCGATTGTAGCGCTCGACCCGGATTTGATTATCATGACCGACTTTCAGGAAAAACAGTATGAGGGCGTAAGCAAAATTGCTCCTACCTTAGTACTTGATTTCTACGAAGACTGGCGGGATACGTTAGCTGCAGTTGCTAAGATTACAGACAAGCAGGACGAGGCAGAGAAAGTGCGTACAGCGTATGAAGAGAAAATCGCCGGGCTGAAAACACAATTGTCAGAGAAGCTGGGCGATGAAACGGTGGCAATCATTCGTCCACGAAAAGAAGGCATTCGTGTACACGGGATTGAGCACCGCATTGGCGGTATTCTGTATAATGACTTGGGACTGAAGATGCCTGCTTTGGTTCAGGAGATTAATGAAGATGGTTCCGTTGAAATATCGATGGAAAAGGTGCCTGAGATCGGGGCAGATCGTTACTTTGTATTGTCAGACGAATTGTTTGCGGCAGAAGCTGAGGCGATGGTGAACAATCCGGTATGGAAGTCTTTGGATGCTGTGAAAAATAACCGTACTTACGACGTAAACTCCACACTTTGGATTGCATATTACGGACCGCTTGCGATTAATCTGATTGTAGATCAGGCATCGGAAGCCCTGCTCGGATCGAACTAACATGAGCCGATATCTCTCGACAGACGTATGGAAAGAGACGGTGGAGGATCATTCGATTTTGCTTGGCGAGCCGCCTGAACATAGTGTCCGCAGCATTGCGCTGAGTGAGCTTCATGACGAAGAGGCGTGCCGAGAGTACATCAGCTGGTTTCAACATTATATCGATGCACCAGACATGAAGGTTGCCGCTTCCATGTTAGCCAAGCGACTTGGCTATCTATGGACGGCTCCGCTCGTGACTGCGATGACGTTTCATCATCAGCATGTAACCTTTCGGCTGGAGAACAGCTTTCTCTATCATCCGAAACTCGAAGAACATGAGGAAGGGACACGATTTCCTTATCTAGCGGTGAACGAGCTTCGGGCTGAGGAATGGACGGGAGACAGACACGTTTGGCGGGAAAAAGCAGTCCATGAGATGTTTGCGGTACAGCTCACACCTTTGTTAAAGACACTGGCTGCAATTGCGCCCCTTTCGATGAGTATTCTCTGGGAGAATATTATGGTGCGGATCGGCCGACTATTCGCTCCTGATGAAGGTGAGACGGAGCAGGAACGTAAGATCATTCGAGAGGACTTCGCCTATCTGACGCAGGTAGCGTCCGGGCAGGTGTTTGGTGAGAGGAAGAATCCGTTGACCCGTTTTACCGAGTGTAAGGACAATGTACATGCTGCCAAAAGTGAACGGATCACCTGCTGTTTCTATTATCAGATGTCAGGGGAATATTGCCTCAAATGTCCGAAAATTGACAATGAGAAAGAATCTCAACTACAATGACAACAGCAGTGATTATACCGATGCGATTGTCAGGAGATGAGAGAAATGCCGCTGCAGGAACAGACAAGTGGTTGGAGTGATACAGCAATCAAGATGCTGGACGGATATAGCGGTACTTTGCAGACAGGCAGCGTTTTGCACGAAACAAATGTAACTTCTAATGTGCTGCTGCTGGCATACGGAGGGGAAGGGGAGCTTGCAATGGATGGCGAGGGTTGCCACATTGGAGCTTCTTTTGCCTGTCATGCGGTGAAGGGATCATCCTACACGCTGACGGCCAGATCAGAGGACATTCATTATATTGTGATCAAGTACAAGGCTTCTTCCATGGAGGGAGCCTCTGTTGTTATGCCTTCATACCGCAAACACCCGCTGCGCAGGTCCTTTGTGCAGAACTCGGCAGCCCACGCGGAATGGATCGAAAACGCCGAAAAAATCGTGGCCAAATGGCGGCGCGGCGAAGGACTGGAGCGCTTTTATGCCAACGCGTTGCTCCAGGGGATGATTTACGAACTTATCATGGCCTATGAACGCGGTCAGGGGGGAGCGGAGTCCGACATGGTCGATGTGGTCGCTTCCTATATTGCGTCGCACTATCGTCAGAACCTGGAGCTTAAAGAGCTGGCTGCCCTTGCGGGCTGCAGCGTAAGACAGCTGCAGCGCCGCTTCAAACAAGAAAAGCAGCTCGGACCGATGGAATATGTCATTCAGCTGCGCATGGAAAGTGCTTCACGGATGTTGCGTCATACGGATGCTTCCATAGGAGAAATTGCAGATAAACTGGGGTATCGGGATATGTATTATTTCAGCAGGGCGTTTAAAAAATATGTTGGTGTCCCACCGCTGCATTATCGGCATGCGGCCGCTTCGAGAACGGATGCAGACCATGCGAATGCCTTATTGCAAAACCGCACCGCTTCTTCCTATGAATCAGCCCAAGGCCCGGTAATCTGCCATATGCAAGGGGAATACATCGTCACTGAAACACCCCAGCGTATCGCTGTCCTTGATGTGCAGTATGCCGATCATTTGCTTGCGCTGGGTGTGGCCCCGGTAGGAAGTGTCGGATTAGGAAGCGGCGTGTTATCGTTCCCCCAGTCCCTTCGGGCAGGACTCCAGCACACCGATTTACTAGGTACATATGAATATCCCGATCTGCCTGCGGTAGAACGACTTGCCCCGGATCTGATTATCTGCACCGAGGTACATGAGCAGTATCTTGAACGATTAAGTGGGGTTGCTCCAGTGCTTATGTTCAAACGTAATGAAAACTGGCAGACGATTCTAAGCTTGTTCGGTGAACTGACAGGCAAACGAGCAGAGGCCAAGCAGATTATTGCTGACTATTTTCGCAGAACGGCTTTGCTGTCTGAGGAATTAGCTGCAGTATTGGCAGGCAAAAGTGTGGCTCTGATCCGTCCGCTGGATTCGCTCGTTCGAGTGCATTCTGCGGCTCATCGCACAGGTGCTGTGCTGTATCGCGATCTAGGTCTGCCCGTTCCGCTGTTTGTCGCAGATACCTCCGACACGGCCTATCACATCTCGGTTGAGAGATTACCCGCAGTGCAGGCGAGTCACTACTTTTTGCTGAGTAATGAACTTATGCAGGATGGGATATCTACGACAGAGGAGCGGGTTTTGGGAATGCTCGGTGAAGGCGAAGAGCAGCGAGTTCATTCGGTGGATGCGGCAACCTGGATTGGTTGTTATGGGCCGGTGGGGATCAATGGGATTGTGGATCAGGTTGAGCAGGCGTTGTTGGGATGAGGGGAGTTGGTGGTTTTACCCGTTTGCAGCGAAAGATAGTACGTTCATTTTTTGAAAAGTTGATAGGTTTCAATTGTATCGCATGGCCGTCGGATTCCCTTAAGGATGAAGAAGGGCCTTTGTGTTAAATGAAGGTTCTTTTGCTTGCATCTTGTATAACACAGTGTATATCTAGTATTCAAAGTTCATTGAATCGATTGTATAAGGGCTTAATAATATTAATAAATCTCCTTTATTCACCAATTCACTTTCACAATTGTAACAATATGGGTTATCTTTTACGAAGTTCAGGCACGAGTGAGATAGAATATGTTGTAGTGAGTAATGCAAAATAATAGATACTATAGGAATTCAGTTGACAATTACGAGGTGATTTAATGAGAAAAAATATCGCAATAATTATCCTTATGGCCGGATTGATCATAAGCATGTATTTTAATTATCAATTCAAAGAGTACAAAGAAAATCAAGAAGTTGATTATGCGGTTAAACTAAATCATGGAATTCAAATCGGGATTAAATTATCAATCCAGAATTTTGATTATGTCATTAAAAGTTTAGAAGACAATTCTTCAAAGGAAACAGTTATATTCACATTAGGCAATCTAACAGAATCTTTGAAAGTGGGGGAAGAGTCATTTGTATTTCTTGATTCTGATTTCAGGGAAGATGGAGGATCATCAACCTATCTAATCTATAATGTGTTTAGAGATATTTATGGTTATATAAGAGCAGATATCAAAGATGATATTTTAACAAATAAGGTATCACTAGAAGGAGAATCGAGAGATCAATTGATTAAGGATATAGGATTGCTTAAACAAGATTTTGAGTATTTAGATAGTCAATTTGACGAGGATTTTCTGAAGGGGAAAAGTCCTGAGTGGATTGAAAACAAATGGAGAGAGTTAATCGGGGAGATTGTAAATAGAAATAAGAATTTTAAGTTGTATGAAAGGATTAGAACGAAACATAATCTGTACGAAAGCTAGACAATACATATTGGAAAGGGCTTAGGCAGATTCCACAGATTACGATAGCAACTGCGCTTGAACTTGCGAAAGTGGAGCTGCAAGATGTGACTGCCGAAGGAATAATTATCCAGAAAAATGAAAAAAGAGGATCATTATAATTCCAGGTATATTTTCAGGAGAGCATTTAGTTCGATGGATCGTTGTAAAAATATAATCCAACGCTCTATTTGGAATCTGATTTCTTGGATATTCCATCAGGAAGCGATAGAGTCTTAATACTTAAAGGATCGTAGTTCACGAAAACAAATACCTTCTTTTTCTTATCGCCTTCAATATAGCCGTGGAGGCCTAACGACTTGCTTAGATCGGGAGGAGAGAATCTATAATCCGTAAAACGAACGGTTACCCCGTATTTTTCGAGAACATAATTTGCAGCGAACTTCTCGGCGGAGGATACAATCGTCTTTTCCTCTTCTGAGGCACAGCCTCCAAGCATGAGAGAGGAGATAATTAAGATTACAAACAGGAAGAAAGGTTTTCTCAAAAAGGGACACCTCTGCTTTCTTTAAACAAGGAATAAATGTACATATAGTTGTATTGTCACTAGTTTACATAATCATATTGAAATGTTCAAATTCAGGAGGTATTTAAGCAGAAGGATTACATTAGCGATGGTGTGTGGACAATGCTTGATACCAGTGAGCAGCAATATGTCCACTCCGTCGATGCAGCAACCTGGATTGGATGTTATGGGCTAATCGGGATCAGTGGGATTGTGGATCAGATCGCACAGGCATTGTTGGCTTAAGAAGTAGCTTTATGATGATAAGAAACGTCTAACTCGTGGGGACTGTCCCATCAGTCGTAAACGATTAGGCATTGCCCCATTATTTAAAATGATAGAACCAAAAGAGACCGTTCCTTGGTAAAGCGGAAGTGTTTTGGCAGCCACATACCAAAGGAGACGGTTTTTTTGTACATTTATAATAGTATGATTTCACTAACTTTACGTTCCAACCCATGAAAAGAAAAGCAGTGTTATATCTTTTGTCGAATAGTCGCCTCCAATAACTAAAACGTGATTAGGGCGGAGTAGGCCTTATTCACGCTATGTAATGCAATGCTAAAGATTATCTAAAATCGAGATTGTTTGATGCATATGCATTTCATACAAATGTCACTATACGAAATTGATAAAGGTGAATTTTATAAAAAATAACAATTATATCACATTAAATTGATAATTCATAAAGTGATACACGAAAGTTCGGAGAAATGATCTCCATTCAGCTGAATAGGAATGGGGGTTACTTGTAGATTGCCCACAGAAGTTCGCCGTATATCTGATTAACTTTGCGAATGACTTCTTGTGTAATATACTTAGTATATTAATATTATGATGTCAGGGTGGTCTTGTGGAATTGCATTTATACGAGCAGATATATGTCTATATTGTACAAGAGATCAAAGAAGGTCGATTAAAAGAAGGAGACCGAGTCTCTTCTGAAAAAGAGTTGGCGGAACAATTCGGCGTCAGTCGTATTACATCTAAAAAGGCTCTGGAGAAATTGGCCGATTCCGGGGTGATCAAACGAATACAAGGAAAAGGTTCATTCGTGGCCGATAGTATCATTGGGGGACAAGAACCGAAGCACTATTCAGAGGTAAAAACGACCTTGATTCCTGAGGATGATAAACGGTTGATCGGTTTTATTATACCGGATTTTTCTGACGAGTTTGGCCTGCAGCTTCTTAGATCGATGGAAAAGCGGAGCGCTGAGCACGATTATCAACTCATTATCAAGCGAACTTGCGGGGATCGGGATGAGGAAAAACGTGCGATCGACTTGTTTATCGGTCTAGGCATCAAGGGATTAATCGTGACCCCCATTCATGGTCAACACTATAATTCGGAACTGCTTCGGCTTGTATTAGATCGGTTTCCGATTGTTTTGGCCGATAGATATCTAAAAGGAATTCCGGTTTGTTCGGTATACACAGACAATAAGAAAGCAGCCATGGATCTTACACGACATCTGATTAGCAAAGGCCATAAAAAAATTGCCTTTTTATCTCCGCCGGAAGAGAACACTTCGACATTGGAGGAAAGGCTGCTCGGATATACGTTTGCTTTCACCCAGGAAGGGATGAATTTGAACAAAGATTATGTATTGACGAACCTGAAGGGCACCCTTCCTATAAACATAAATGGAACAGCGATTGAAAGTGATAAAGAAACAATAAAGCATTTTTTGAAACAACACCCTGATGTAAAGGCGTTTGTTGCGTCGGAATTTCTAATAGCTACTATGCTGGCTCAAGTCATCCACTCGATGGGGAAATCTCTGGAGGAATTCGAGATTGTTTGTTTCGACTCCCTGAATGATTACTTGGGTCAACCCATCTTCACTCATATTAAGCAGGATGAGAAGCAGATGGGGGAATTGGCAGTGGATATGCTAATCTCTCAGCTGCATGGAGCAGCCGTTCCCGAGCTGAACATTATTGAACATCGTATGGTCGTGAAAAATAACACATAGGGTTAATATAAGCTCAGTGCAACTCAACAAAATCAAGGACATTTTTCAAGTGTCGAGAAGTCCCCAGGGGCTTTTCGGCACTTTTTTTGATATCAGAAATATGAACAACTTCAAAGCTTGGACCTTACGGACCTGATATCGCATGAAAAATTTCTTCTAGATGTCGTCTGTCTTCTATGAAGTATGTTGATAGCCGTTTTTCTTATGGTAAAGCTTGTTTCATATCAGGGAATGGGCTGGGAGACCGGAGATTAACGAACCTCGAAACATCGATTCACATATCTAATTATAGCCATACGTCATACACATTCATGTCGTAATATTGCAATTGACATGTTTTATGATGTCATATTAATATACTTAGTATATCTAGTGTAACTAGTAGAATTCTTACAACAAATCCACTTCGTTCATATTTTCTGATTTTAATCATTCATATCACCAATATTGTTAACGCTTACATAAATAATGGATTGATCAGAAAAGGAAGTGGATGGTATAGGAATTCAAGTTAAACGAATTCATTTAACTTAAGGGGGACTTTGAATGAGGAGATCCAAAAAAATCGCATTTCCAATTCTTGTTTACTTTCTGGTTATGTTACTACTTCTAACCGCTTGCTCAACGGAAGGCTCCAGCGATCCGGCCGGAGAGGGGAAGACAACGGTTACAATGTGGCATGGCCTTACCTCCATTGATTTAGATAATATGAATAAAGTTGTGAAGGCATTTGAAGAGAAAAACCCTACCATCAAAATGAATTTGGTTTATACGGAATCCAGCGAGGGATCCGATCAGAAGCTGCTGACTGCAGTCGCAGGCGGCAATCCTCCTGACGTTGCACTTTTCGACCGATTTAAGGTCGGTACTTGGGCTGCGCAAGGTTCGCTGACTGACTTGTCCTCGATGGCAGCAGAATCCGGAATTCGTAAGGAAATGTATTATCCATTTGCTTGGGAGGAGTCCAGTTATCAAGGAAAGCTTTATGCAATGCCGATGGATACGGACTCACGCCTGCTATTTTACAATAAGGATCATTTCAAAGAAGTAGGGTTGGATCCCGACAAACCGCCACAAACAATCGCCGAGCTTGAAGCGGCCGCCGATAAGTTAACCATCAAGGAAGGTAAACGTTTCAAACGGATCGGGTTCATCCCATGGTATTCGCAAGGCTGGCTGTATACTTGGGGATGGGCATTTGGAGGCGAATTCCAGGACGCTGCCACCGGCAAAATTACTGCAAATGATCCTAAAGTCGTTGAAGCGCTGCAATGGATGACCGACTTCGGCAAAAAATACAATGTCGAGGACATTGCCGGATTCACAAGCGCAGCTGGCACGGAGGAAATGGATCCGTTCATTTCCGGTCAAATCAGCATGAAGATAAATGGAAACTTCACGGTGAAGGGGATCGAAAAATTTAAGCCGGATCTAAATTACGGCGTTGCACCGATACCGACTCCAACGGGAACGAATTTTACGACATGGTCAGGAGGCGGCTCCGCTATTATTCCTAAAGGGGCCAAGAACGTCGCTGCTGCTTGGAAATTCCTCGAATTCTTAGGGAAAGAAGAGGGGCAAACGTTATTAAACGCCGACTCTCAAATTTCCGTTATCGATGCGGTTAACGACAAATACGGTTACAAGGACGATCCGATCATGAAGGAATTTATTAATATTTTACCCAATTCACACAACCGCCCGGTTATTCCTGAAGGACAGCTGTTGTGGAATGAGTTAGCTTCCGCTACGGAAAAGGCTACCCGCGGTAATGGTACTCCAAAAGAGAACCTTGATCGAGTAACAGAGACGGTTAATAAGGCTTTAGAAAAATACGACAAATAGGATGCTCGGTAGGCAGGGAGCGTATCTTCTCCTTGCCTATTCATGAATGACAATTGGAAGGAGAATGCACATGGCGAAACTGGCCGATTCCGTTCAAGTAAGCGCAATTCCATCGGCAAGGAAACGAGCACTCCACAGAACTAACGTGATTGGGTGGCTGTTTGCTTCACCTTGGGCTATAGGGCTGCTATGCTTTTATGCAATTCCGATGCTCATGTCCATCTACTTCAGCTTCACGACTTACAGCATTCTGCAGCCTGGTGAATTTGTCGGAATGAATAATTATCGAGATCTTTTCCAAGATCCTCTGTTTTGGAAATCCATATACAACACGATTTATTTTACCGTATTTTTTGTTCCATTAAGTATATTCTTCGGTGTGGCACTCGCTATGATGCTGAATATGAAAGTCAAGGGAATGGCTGTATTCAGAACGATTTTTTTCTTACCTACGCTCGTGCCGCAAGTGGCTCTGGCTGTTCTGTGGATGTGGCTGTTACATCCAAACTTCGGATTGGTTAACGGGATGCTGGCGCATATCGGTATCGATGGGCCTTCTTGGCTTGGCGGTGAGGCGTGGTCCAAGCCCTCTCTCATCTTAATGTCGCTTTGGGGTATTGGGCAAGCGGTCGTTATCTACCTTGCTGGACTAGGAGACATCCCTGATGAGTACTATGAAGCGGCCCAAATCGATGGAGCTAACTGGTTTCAAAAAACGAGAAAGGTAACCCTGCCTTTGCTCACTCCCGTTATTTTTTACAACCTTGTCATGGGAATGATCGGTGCATTCCAACAGTTTACTCTTCCCTATACGTTGACCAAAGGGCAAGGAACTCCTGCAAATTCCATGACTTTTTACGTCATGTATTTATATGAGAACGGATTCAGGTATTTCAAAATGGGCTATGCCTCCGCCATGGCCTGGATCTTATTTATTATCGTTATGGCATTAACCGGAATTATTTTTATTACATCTAAACGCTGGGTTCATTATCAAGGGAAATAAGGAGGGGGAAGTAAGGGATGAGTCCTATCGCGATCAAAAGAATCAATCGTGCGTTAGCCTATGTATGTCTCATTGTTGCTTCTGCATTTTTCATTACTCCGTTCATTTGGCTGCTTTCGACTTCTCTTAAACCACTCACACAAATCTTTACATTCCCGCCAGAGTGGATTCCGCAACCCATTCTGTGGAGTAATTATTCCCGTGCCGTTGAGTATATCCCTTTTTGGACCTATCTGAAAAACACAGCGATTATAACCATCGCGAGTACGCTTGGTGTGATCATATCCTGTCCCTTGGTTGCATATAGTTTTGCCAAGTTAGAGTACCGTGGGAGAGGTATACTTTTCTTTGTAACCCTGGCTGTTATGATGATTCCCGGACAGGTGACGATGATCCCGCTATTCTTGTTGTTTACTAAATTAGGTTGGGTAGGAACAGCTCTTCCACTGATTGTACCCCAATTTTTTGGAGTGCCCATTTACATTTTTCTATTGCGGCAGTTTTTCATGGGACTGCCTGATGCCCTGCGCGAAGCGGCCCGCTTAGACGGTGCTAGTGAGTTCCGTATATATTTACAGATCATGTTTCCACTAGCCAAATCCGCCGTATTAGCCGTAGCTTTGTTTCAATTTATGGGGAGCTGGACTGATTTCATGGGCCCCTTGCTCTATTTAACCAATGAACCATCTTACACGGTTTCGCTCGGATTGCAGCAATTCCAGAGTCAAAAGGGATCCGAATGGGGTCTATTAATGGCCGTATCCACCTTGATGACATTACCTATTATTGTTTTGTTCTTTTTTCTTCAAAAGACGTTTATTAGCGGCATTACCTTCAGCGGTATAAAAGGTTAAACATCATGGGTATGACTGAAGCTCCAGCGATGCGGAACCAAGGAGTGTTAGGAAAGACCTAGACTTGAGAGGCAGTTTTTCATGAGGAAAAAACAAAAGAAACCGTTTCGTAGTAAATGGAAGCGAGAGTGACCATATACCCAAGGAGACGGTTTCTTTGTACATTTTACATACTTGAGTGAGGATACATTGGACTAGCTCGGAGGTTGATACAGGACGATATATGAAGTCAGGTGTATATGTTAAAATGATAGAAAGTTGATCCATTAAGAAAAATAGGAGGTAACACTGCGTATATTCAGTATTCAAAGCCCAATGGATGTATGGATTAGAGAGATTAAGTTTCCTGATTATTTGAAGGAATATCTCTTAACATCATATTCATGTTGCGTGGTCTTGTATTTGCAGGTATGCATGATAGGAAGGCTAAGAATCTACAAGAAAAAAGAATCGGCGAACCGATTCTTAAAAGTGAGTTTCATTCTCATTCTTACAGCGTTAAAAAACAATTTTAACATGATAGCAGAATCTACATCAATTTAACCGAGTAGATAAGCTTATCTCAATCTTGTACTTCATGATAATTACCAGTCCACGGATCAAAAACGTATGAAGTTACTTCTGAATTTTTTTCAACTGAGAACATATAACCTTTTTTAATTTCATTAGATTCATCTTCAATTAACGTATTCTTCTGTTTATTAACCACATAAGGTTCTTCTAAATTCTGAGTAACCTTATCTACCGCACTTTCATACGTGTATTGAGGAAGTGTGGTTATCGTATAAATTGGAATAAATATTAAGAAGAGTGTTTGTGAAAAAAGTACTATTTCTTTACGTTTTTTACTTAGTTGAACTTTTAAGAAATAACTCAGCACTATGAAAAAAACTAACACTCCAATGAAAGGAAAAAGATCTAAAATATTATTGTATCGATATTGTAAAAAAATTAAAAAGGCCACTTCTATCAGACAAGCAATAATTATTAGTCTTCTATACATCATATCTCCTTTGAATAAGTAGTTGAAGCCAACATTAATGACATCAACTTATCTTAAATATTTATTTTGTGGATTGTTTCGACATATCCTTAGTTAAGAAGCCAAGCATTGTATGCTTCGATTATGCAAAGACCAGTAGCCCCTGCTACTCGAATGCTTGAAATACCAACAATCAGAATCAGAAGAGAAAAAAAAGAAGTGAATAATTCTTCCATACGGATACTCCTTTAAATAATATACTTTAAAACGTTTTATATCCAATCACTTCCTAAATTAATTACATAATATCATTTAAGGCAAATGATCATCTTTTCACCATGAGTTGTTTTTAAAGAAAGTCCGACCACCTTCCAAGCAAATTTGGTGTATAAATTAAGTGAAAATGTATCGCCCTCATCTTGTCTCGAAGGAAATGTTATGATTCAGGAACGATATTTGAATTCAGGTGTATATGATAAAATGATAGAAAGTTTTATAAATACGAATAAAAGGAGGTATAGCACATGAAATGGCAGGAAGTAAGAGAGCTATTCCCTGACCAATTTGTTTTAGTTTCTATCCTTCAGTTTCATGAGGAAGATAACAAAAAAGTTGTGGATGAGGTTGCACCGATTCGTACCGTATCCGAACAAGATGCAAATAAAGAGTTTTTTCGTGTAGAGCCTGGTAACGTTGTATATCATACTTCAAATCCAGACTTTGTGATTCATCTCCGCAAAGATCCATTAATGAGAGTGAGACGTAATACGAATGAAAATTAACTATGATGGACAGCTCATTACAACGTCACTTACCGTTACATTTAGGGGAAGAACATTGAAAATTGATGATGTCATTATTGACACTGGATCTTCACATACGATTATTAGTCCTGATGTTTTGGAGGAAATCGGCGTGACTTACGAAACAGGAGATTCAATTTTCGAAGCTTACGGCATCGGAGGAAGTGTATTCCGTTTTATACCAAAATAATGGACAGGATTGTAATAGGTACAGACAGCATTGAGAATATAGAAATCGATGTAGGTATATTGCCTAAAGACCATAAAGGTCTTCTCGGATTGGATATTCTAAAACAACAAAATTTTATTATTGATTTGAAGAGATTAGAATTGTACAAGTGAATATTGAATTGAGAAGCACTTGAATGGCTATTGTCAAAAGATTTAGAAGGGGAGGCCTATGAGTAAAAGAGCTGAAAAGAAATTGAAAATGCAATTTGGCTTCATCATATTATTTATTTTTATCATTGGCGTGCAATTAATTGTCAAAAACTACTTCGTGAATCATCCCCCTGCATGGGCAACTGGATTATCCATTTCTGGTTTTATTATATTTTGTATACTAGGACTGCTAACCTACCTTGATCTCAAGAACCAAGAACAATTCGTAACCATTGGACAAATCGTAGATGTGAAGAAGGATAAAAATATCATTATCGTTAATGGGCTGGGGAGAGGTCATCAAAAAATACTAATAAGAGATAGTCATATCCTGAATATGATGCAGCCAGATGAACTAATCGAAATCACGAGATTGAAATATACTAAGATGATAACGAAAAAAGTGTATCAGGATCAAGAGCTACAACTTTGATCAAGTGATGAAAGAGTTGTGGTTTTTTACATATGGTTGACAGTGTAATTAACGAAAGTAGATTTTCCTGAAGCCCGAGGGGGGCGAATGAAGGGTTGGATGATCTTCTTCCTTCGACAATCCAAGAGATGATCGGTGATCAGGTCATGATTAAAACAGTCGATGGGGAAGAGCGGGGATATAACGTTGTTTCTTGGATATGTTTGGGGAAAGAGGTACCGCCAAGTGAAATAGTGGTTGGTTCAGTTGTTTATTATTATTCATCAGAACCGATTAATAGTTCAGCTTGGGTAAATAACTAAGAAGACATTGGAAGATCGCTTGATTCCATATGGGATGAAGAAGGACCTTCCTTTTTGTTGTGAAATTACAAATACTCGACGTGTTCAAAGTCCATTGGATCGTATGGATATGAGGGCATGCGTATCGAACTTCCTCCCTTTTTCACCAAATTTTTCTTCGCAAAAAACACTGCATAGGTTATCATATACGTAATTCAGATATCAGGTAGAATGTGTTGTATTTACGAAGTACATAGATTAGATGTTAAGTGAAATTACCAAAGACAATAAATTCTTTATGTGATCGAATGCATTTCAAAATGTGAACGAGTAGGATCTTATATAAAGATAGCTTTTAAAATCTAGTAAAGGGGAGAAAAGTAATGAGTTATCAAAAGTTTCCGCTAATACCGGGTCAAATAGAAATCGTCACTTCTAAAGGAGAATCTAATTATAAAGAGGTACTGAATGATTTTGATTCAGCAGATTATATTTTTGTGACGACTTATAATATATCTCAGAATAGAAAAGCCTTATTAAATTCGCTGAAAGAAGCAGCGAAACATGCAGAGGTAAGAATTGTAACCAATATACCAAATCGTTTCGAGACTTATTATGGAGATAAGGTACGTAAGAAAGCTAGAGAAAGTATAAATAATTATACGAAGAAACTTAATAGCAACGACGAAGAATCAATAGATGCTTTTTTTAATTTTCAAAATCATTCTAAAGTTATCCTTACAAACAATATTGCTTATATCGGTTCTGCTAACTTCTCTGAAGAAAGCAGTAACAATAGAGAAACTGGATTTATAATAAGAGATAAAAATCTCGTTCAAGTTGTGATAGATAATCTTGTTCCAATAATTTTGAACGAAAGTATCAGGTATTACGGGAATTCTTTCGAGGAAAAAAAACTTGTATTTTCATTGCTTGCTTCTCGGCTTGAATCTGCTTCTATAAGAATTGAAGAAGAATCCTATACGTATGTTGGAAGATTTGAAGAAGTGAAAAACTATAATTACTGGGACCCACAGCTTCATCAAGAGTCGTTAGAAAATGTCTTAGAGCTTTTAGAAGAAGTTGAAGAAGAAATATATAGAGTTAATGAATTGTACGAAACGGATGAATTTGCAGATTTAATAGATTCAGAATCTATCGAACAAATTAAAATTCTTTTTTCACAAAATGACCATATCTCAGAATTAGCAAATTTCAGCGAGAGAAACTATGCTTCAGATTTGATTGCTGAATGGAATGTTCATAATGAGGATATGGACGAAGCTGCGCAACAAGCCTCAGATCAGACTGCTGAGAGAAAACAAGAGTTAGCAGAAGCTGCGCAAGAAGATATAGAGAATTTTTTCTTATATATCTCAAAAATTCAGAATAGTTTTGAATCAGTTATTACAAAGCTTAAAGAACTGGAAGAAGAACAAAAAATGAATATTGATAATACGTAATTTTAAAAATGAGTGAGTCAAAATTAACGGCTCACTCATTTTTAAAAGTAAAACTAGCAAGAAAACAGTAACTTCACTTAACATAATATTCACGCTACGGGCATACACCCTTGATCCGGCATTCGCCGGATACTCGACATACGTCGAGTCGTGAATACAGGAACGTTAGGCGAAACCTCATAATAGATAGTAAATAGAGGAGAATACAATGATGGATTATGCTCTTATTCGTATGAATGAAGTTTTTCCACATGATAGCGATGTTGCTAAGTGGATAGTTGGATTGGCAATCGTACATAACGACTTTGTATTTCTCAAGAGAAAATTATTTAAAACCTCAGATGACATTTCAGACTGGATTTTTGAAACAACATCTGTTCTTAAAATTCTTACTGCCTCTCTAAGAGAGGCTATCTTCTACCTAGAAGAGTCTGAAAAATTAGAAGAGGTAAGAATTTATATCAATTCCCTACCCCAGTATATGATTCAGAAATACGAAATTCTTAAACAGCTATTCAGAAGCGGAGAGAAAGCAGAGTTATTGCAGAGATTATCAAATACAAGAAACATAACTTATCATTACACTAAACCTCAAAGAAAAGAGTTGTCAGAAGCATTAGAAGCATCAAGTAATGAAGTTTTAGCTTACGAAGAGAATAATCAAAAGTTTTTCTTTGCAGAGCACATAAAGAATACGATTTTATTAAGATCCTTGTTTTCACCCAACGAACTTAAGTTAGAAAAAGAGCTACCCATTGAAGAGCTGATAATGAGTATTAGAGAATCGATTGAAATACTTATTGATTTTTCTAGCGAAGTAAGTAAACACTATTTAAAAGCATTTTGTAAGTAATTCAATGAGGCATCGCCTGACATAATATTCATGCTGCGGGCATACGCCCTGGGTCCGGCAGTCGCCGGACACCCGACATGCGTCGGGTCGTGAATACAGGAACGTTAGACGAAACCCTTGCAAATACTTGTAAAAAAGATGAAAGGTCAAGATGCTTCAGGAATCATTATAATAGATGGTCAAGAAAGAGTTTTATTAGTTCATCATACGTATGGAAAGAAGCAATGGTCTTTACCCGGCGGGATGGTCGAAGATGGTGAATCAGCATGGGATGCAGCAGAGAGAGAACTTAAGGAAGGGATAAATATAACAGCAAAAGACATTGAGGTCTCAGGAATATATTTTCAACCCCACAAGAATAGATACATTTATACATTCCGATCACATGCTTACGAAGGTGAGTTGGAAGTAGATAATCAAGAGATTGATTCTTATGTTTTTTTTGGAATGGATGAATTGCCAAGGCCAATTTCAAGTTTTACAGTCGAGAGACTTAAAGACGCTGTTAGTAATACAAAGACTGTATTTAGAGAAGAACAAGTAGCGAAGTATGAAATATTAGAATAGAACCCATGTAGTAATACAGGATGGCAAGGGAATCGCCTAACACAATATTCACGCTTCGGGACATTCGTCCCTCGGGTTCGGCAGAAGAAATTCGATGTAGCTAAGCAGCCGGACACATCCATTCCCTAAGATAAGAGCTATCTAAGGGGAATGAACGTCGTGAACACAACACGTTATGTGCAATTGCTGAAATATAAGAATGAACATGTAAACAAAGGATGAAATCGATGGATAGTTTAATTGAATTGATATTGGAGCCTGTATTTGACCGATTTGTCTTGCGAATCAAACAAATGGAACCAGTCAACGAAATAGGAGGTTTGAAAAAATTAATCAAGAAATTTAGCGATTATTTTAAGCGTGCCTAATTGGATTACACTTAACAATATATTCACGCTGCGGGCATACGCTCTTAGTTCGGCATTCGCCGGACACTTAGCATACGCTGAGTCGTGAATACAGGAACTTTATCTGAAAGCTATAAAACGTAAGTGAAAAACTTCTTTAAAATAAAAGATTATGGATGTGAGGATAATGAAAAAACAAAAAAACTCAAATTTAAATATTTGGGCGAGATATGGAATACTTATTATAGTTACTATAGTAATAGGGTTTTTAGCGAATGTTTTTCTATACATCCCTGTTCCAAGTCTTGCAAATGTAAATGCATGGTTAGGTTTCTTTGGAAGTATTATTGGGGCTGGAATAGCTGGCTTAGTCACACTTTGGGGTATCGAATATACGATAAAAAATACACTGTTAAACGTCAAACCTGTAATAAGGCCTGTTAGAACGGACTTTTTTTTATACGATAATCAAGGAATTTTTGTTACTGAAAAATCAAGGTCGGTTCTTGTTAAAGAATTTTCAGAGAAAGAAAAAGTTTATTTCTCTGAAATGGATAAGTATGATTATGTGATTATACTCAATGATTTAGTAGAAGAATATCAAGATAGAGAATGGGGAGAGGTTTTTGCACAAGTGGATGCTGATAATCTATTCGAAGAAATAAAAAGTATTTGTAAATCAAGAACTTATGGAGAGGCATTCTCTGATATTTTAAATCGGTTACCAGAAAAATACAATGATGGTGTTGGAGAAAAACTCGCAGAAAAAATTCATGAAAATTTTCGCCGTAAGATTGTTTATGAAGCTATGAGCGAAGCAAAGCGCCAATCGTTTGTATTCTTTTGGCTTTATAATGTTGGTGCAGGAAATGCTATAGATATTCGAATTGCATGGGATTTCAGCAAGAATTATCACAAAAAATTATGTAATGAATTAGGTTTTAGTGAAAACGAGTACATGCAAATGTTAAGTAACTTTTCACTAGATCGTTTAGCTATAGCTGAAGCAGATATAATGCTAAATACAAATACTGATAATAAGGTCAAAGCTTTTGTTCCAAATGAAGTTATATTATTTATTAAGTATTTATATAGAAAGTCTCTTGAAAACAATAAAGAAAAAAATACAAATAATAATGCTTTAGTTAGCGAACAAGAAATTTCGTTATTGAAAATTTCATATACAGATATCCATGGACAAGAACATACGGAATACTATGATGTAATATTCAAAATGAGTTCCACTTTTGATGATTCTTATGATTATAAAGAACAGTATTTTTATTTGAAATTCAATAAGAATGATAGAAAAAATATCAGTTGAGAAATTTAAGAACCCAGAGCCATCAGATAACATATTATTCATGCTGCGTACATACGTCCTGGGTCCGGCAATTGTCGGACACCCAGCATGTGCTGGGTCGTGAATACAGAACGTTATCGAAATTTATGAAATACAAATAATATGAAGGAGATGCTATGATGAATTTAAAAAATAAAAGCGAAAAAGTAAATATAATCGGACTTCATTATTTATCGGGTGTACTAACCGAAATTGAACTTGAAGAGATAAAAATAAGGTTAGCCGAGGTTGATATTACATTAGTTTTAAATGACCGAAGCGGTCTTTTCTACAATTCTATCGAGGAACTTACGAATGTTTTTTCTGTTGTTCTTAGCGGTATTACATTAACCAATTTAATCAGTGGCATAATCCCTAATGTAGCCTGGGATTGTGTAAAAGGATCAATTACTCAGATATATAAAAAAGTTAATGGAAAGAAATATAATAAAATCAACTCGAATGGCATAGAAGAGAGAACAATCTCGATCGGGGTTGAAGCTAAGTTAGAAACCAAAGAATTCAATTTTAGGTTTGACAATATTTCCTCAGAACAAACATTCTTGTCGGCGCTAGATAGAATCTTAGTATTTCTAAACGAACAAAAAGAAGAAAAACTTGAAAATATACTGGTCACAAAAGAATATGTAGTAACGTATAGCGAAGATAAAGAAATTTGGATTGAAAAAGATTTCGATGTGATAATTGATGAAAAAATAGAAAAACAAAAAATGAGAGATAGTGACTCATAGATGCCACGAATTCCCGATAACAAGATATTCACGCGTTACGCTGGATAGTGAAAACAGTAACGTTATGTAATATTGGGACAAAATCTATTATTAATAAGGAGTTTGCATGGATAGAATAAAATTTTATTCAATAAATGATATTATCAATGGAAGAAATCTATTGAAATGCCGAATATTGATAGAAGAATACTCCATATACAAAGAAATAGATGATATTAACGATGTAATTGAACTATATAGTGCAAAAAAGTATATCGATAATAAAGTATATCTTAGTGATTGGACAGCTAATACAATAGACAGTTTGGAAAAGAAAATTAATAAACTATTTGGAACAGTTGCTAAGTTTATTAAGGCAATTAATGATAATAACTTATTAGAAATGTATAGTAGGGTCGAAAGAAATTATAAAGATGAATTTTGGGAACTTATAGATAAGTTTAAGGCATATGAGAATATTACATCCGACTGTTTTCAGAAATTGATAAGTACCACAAGTGTGCCTCTGGCAGAGCTATTAAGATCAAGGAGCATCACGAATCAATATGGTGAAATTATTAAAGATAGAATGTTATCTGATCCCATCTCGTCAGTTCAATTGCTTCTGGACAAATTTGAATTAAAACATCATAGAGAACTCCAGGCCATACATTTTCCGAAACAATTAACTAATCAAGATAAAGAATTCATTATTTCAAACTATTTGGATAGTGAAGAACCGAATTTAAATTATGTACGGCTTATTTCTAATATACAGAGCAGTAAGGATAAAATTGAAGTGTCACCCAAGCTTTTATTAAAAGCAAAGCGAAAAGCAGAAGAACTTGAGAAGCAATATTTCGTAGAAAACTCTGGAATGCCAATTGAGACAAGTGTGAGTTTTTCGAAAAGTCAGAATGAAGAAGTGAAGTTAATATATGAAGGTCAAACTATAGTTGCAACTTACAGCACGAAATGGATTGAAGAAAACAAGGATTTCCCAACCTTACTTAATAATTTTATATATCTCTTTGAATTTGTTGATTTGCAAATGAGAAGTACAATAGTTAATAAGACAAGCGAGATGGGGGTATTTGAACGTCATATTTTTATTTCATCTCAAAACGCATATAATGTTGGTTTTGTTTTTGAGCGTAAGAACGTTTTATCATTACTCCAAATGTCGGGTTACTATCACCAGCTGTTTAGTATTGGTATACGATTAGAAGAAATCATTGAATGGTTTTTTGAAGATTATTTGATGGCAGAATTCGATGCAGGCAACTTTAAAGTAAGAATGCCCTCAGAAAATTCCCTTTTTTTTGAGAAATGCACTAATATTACGCCTGCATTAGAATCAGTTCTTAAGCAATTTACTTTATATGTTGAAGATGGGCATATAGACTTTGAGCTACTTGAAATCCGATCTGAACATCTTGTCTACAAAAACATCCCATCATCTATACCAAAGAAATATGTCTATGGTTGTGGAGATGAATTTAATTATTTAATTTACTTATTTTTTTCAGATCAGAGTGGATTAGGATATCTTGAAAATTTAACTGAATCTTATAACAACTTTTTTGAGTTGCTTACAAATGAAACATTGAACAAAAATGAAATTCCTAGTTACAACTTGACAGAAATTGAATGGCTCATAGAGAAAAATTATTTATCTATTGATGCAGATGAAAATGTAGTTTTTAAAGATTATCAACTAGCCTTACTTTTATATGACTTGTATGTGAATGAAGTAGTCTGCTATTGGAAATGTTCAGAGTATAAGCGCAAGCTACTTGATGAGTTGGAAGAGAAGCGAATAATTGAATTTGATAGCACTCTCTTTTCTAGAAAGGAGACAGATTATATAAATTATACTCTTAATAAATCACAATTTAATAATGGATTAGATTTACGGAACAAATATAGTCACATTCAGCCAAACATAGAAAATAATGAGGGGGTCCATAAACAAAATTATTTGATTCTACTGAGAATATTTGTTTTAACCATAATAAAAATTAATGATGATTTTTGTACAAAAAAGCATTCGAATAATGATTGATTAATTCGAAGATGGCTCAAACGACATAACATAATATTCGAGTAGTATTTTCTTACAGAGCCTTGATCTGTGGGAAGAATCACAATTCGTCCTATTGTCCTTAAAATCAAGAATATATCGGAAACACCTTGGTTCAAACACAAAATAAAGACGGCCAAAGTAGTCAATGAAAGTTTTTTGAGTTTAATCGATTTTTAGCTCCTGATTTTAATATACAAAAAGAAGGTGATTATTTGAGTGCTGATTTTCAATTACCGGAAGTAAAAAAGGATTTAGCTATTCACTGTGTTATACCTTCTCAGTATAGGGGAAGCGATCTTGGAAAGGAAAAAGAAATTTTTGAGGTTAAAAATACTGATTATGTAAAGCGGATTAGAAGCCAATATTTATTAATTGAGCGTGAATTAATTAAAACATTTGAATATGTTGAACCCAATACTAGCAATTACAGAACCAACTCTGTCAGATTTGCTTCTATAGTACGGGAGTCATGTAACTTGTTTGAGTTGGTATCTAAGGACTTTTACAGTAAGTTATTTAATTCAGGAAAGAAAAAAATGAATATAAAAGATTATTTGTCACTGGACGCATATTTATATTATAGGGATGAAGAGTTGTCATCACCGTATATAGTTGCATCGAATAATGGAAAATCCTTTGATCTTTTTCCTTTTATAGAATTAATGAGTTGGGACAGGCAGTCGGAAATTCAAGATGCATTTATTCCAAAATGGTGGTCTGCATACAATAAAATTAAACATACTCAAGATGGCATTCGGAGTGCCACATTGGAGAATGCTATATTGGCTGTTTGTGGAGTATATGTATTGATCAATTCGATCTATGGTGAAGGAGTTTTAATCGGAGAACTCCGTGATTATGATAAGAAAGATCCCCTTGGCTCAATATATTTTAGTTATAGAATAGAACAATCACAATTATTTACTCTTAAAACAATCAGGATTGAGAAAGCGTTCTGATTCTTAGGGGAATGATAGAGGATCAGCATTGGTGAATTATTTCGGTAGACACATTCGACTGAGTTGAATACAGAATCATTATCCAAAACTATAGCGGAGAGGAGGTCATAAATGAACATTTCTAATATAATATCTATAGTTACGCCATTTATAACAGGAACTTTAGGATTCTTGTTTGGGGCAAGAATATTTAAATTTCAAAGAAGATTTAATTTTATAGAGAGACAGCTTAATGAACTGTATTCACCGATGCTCGGAATCATAAAAGATATAAAAACCAAAAGTAGTATTAGAACTAGAATAAGCAATATAGCAAACGAAATATGGAAAGAAGAAGTTAGAGAATGGCAAAAATCAGGGGGGACTGTTGAAAAACCTGATATTGAACCGTATTTGAAAATTATTGATTATGATAATAAACAATTAAAAGAAGAATTAATTCCTCAATATCAAAATATTCTTAAACTACTAATTACTAATTATTCATTGGCAGATGAAGAGACCACAGAGTGGCAGTTCATTTTTAGTGAGTATATTGAAATTTGGAATAGGGCGCTAACTGAAAGTATTCCAAGAGTAGTAATTGAAAAGTTGGAACAAAGTGAATCAAAGCACGATGAATTTTATGATCACATTGAAAAGAAGGTAAAAGAACTAAAGGGGAAATTGAAACCTAAACCCTTATGGAAGAGAATTAATTTGATAGTACTTAAAAGAGGGAGATGACATATTGTTTACGCTTTGGTCGGTAATCCTTGTACGGGTAGAGACAATCGGGCTGCAAAGCTGCCTCTGTTTGAAGAATTACGACATTAAATGATATTAATATTGACTTAAAGTTCTAAAAAGGTATTAGTTCAGACGAACGGTTGCAAATTTCGACGCAGCCGTTCTTTACTTATAAAAAGACAAATTCGTAAAAGAGATTTTATTGGAAATAATTTGTTATAAAATTTCTCAGTGTCCAACACTGTTTTTTACTACCAAGTGATTCAATCAGTTTATTTTATTTGAATTCGATATTCGCATTAAAAAGGTAATATTTTCTCGTACAATTTGTATGAAACAAGAACTGTATTCTATGAATCATAAATCAAAGTATTAAAATGATTGCTCATGTCTAGTCTTAACAAGACATGATGCAATTTAGACCCATCAGAGAGGTGCATGTATGAGCCGGTTGCTTGACTTATTGGAAGAGGAACGGCGCAAGCTTAATCAGCTTGGTGAGGCATCCTTGAAGCAAGCGATTCCGTTGTGTGACAATCCTGCGGTTCAGGAACAGAGCCGAAGGGTGGATGAACTGGTGGCACGAGTTAATGAGCGAATTACATAATGCGTAGGGGGAGGAGAAGTTATGGATTTTCCACCGTGGATGCAGCGAGCGATTCAAGAAAGGCTGGATGAGGTGACTGTGCAGATCGAGCATGATTCTGAACTGAGTCGTGTACGTGGGGAAACCGACGAAGCGTTTGAAGCTTTGTTTGCTGGCAAGAATGTCGAGCAGACACCTGAATATGCTGAATGGGAGAATCGTTACATTGTGAGCAAAGGCATAGAGAATGAACGGTTGTACATGCAGGGGCTGCGAGATGGCATTCAGCTAACGACTTCCTTGTTAAATCAGTCGATGTTGGTGGAGAAAGGACATGAATCTGACTAACGCTAGTTGATTTACGAACTTAGCAGTGTGAAAAGCTATGTATGCTTACATAGATTAGCTTAGTAAGCATACACGGGTTTGATCCACTAAAGCGCACCCATAAATCATGGGGGAGCGACCCCGCTTTATACTTAAAAACCCGAGCCGAAGCGTGAATAACTCGCTTCGGCTCGGGTTTTAATGCTTTACTTTTCACAACAACAAATTCTTACTTCCCACTCACCGACTTGAACCAATCATTCACCTCTTGGGTGATCTGATCGCCGCCGTTGGATTTCCAGTTGGTTACGAATTGGTCGAATGCATCGATTGGCAGTTTGCCGTAGATGATTTTGTTGAAGGTTTCGAGCTCGGACTGACGGAGCAGGTTCCACTTGGATACCATGGTTGGTGTGGCTGCGCCTGTGAAATAGTTTTGTTTGCGGATGTCGATCTGGGACATCACGACTTTACCCGCGTACCAGTTTTCCGGTTTACGGAATTCGGCCATTTGTTTCTCGTAAGGTGTCTCAGCTTTCTCGCCGTTCGCGAGTTTCACGAGTGTTTTCATGTACAGATCTGGAATACGCGCCGGGCCGGTCAGGAACGGGAATTCGTTGGAGAAGTCTTTGATCTTCTCTTTGTCACTGGTCGGTTTACCGTCTACGACATCCCAGTCGTACCCTTTCGCAAAGCCGTACTCATACGGGCTGCCTGCTTTCGGGTTCGCGAGGTTTTCCAGCAGATAGTTGTAATACAGGAAAATCGCTTCCGGGTGCTTCGCGTCTTTGTTGATCATGATACTTGCGTTGACGCCAGAGTTCTGCCATTTCGTACCGATCTTGCCGTCTGGACCAGCCGGAACAGGGTAGGCTTTGTATTTCGCGCCAGGTACGTTCTTCAGCAGGTCTGGAGCAGGCCAGTCCGGTACCCAGTTTGCGCCAGGCAGGATGCCGGCTTTGCCAGCCGTCCAGCTTTCAGCGGATTTACCTTCGTCCCATAGCGCGGAGTCGGCGTGGATATACCCTTTTTCCATCCATTCAGCCAGCTTGGCAAGAGCTTGTTTCGCACCCGGGTTCACGGAGCCGTACTCCAGATTGCCGTTTGCGTCTTTGTTCCATTGTTCTTCAATCGTGCCGTATGCACCGAACAACCAGTCGAGTCCACCCATCCAGGTGTTGGTGTTGTTTTTGAGCGAGATGGCCAGCGGGAATACTTTGTCTGGAGATAGACCGTCCGGGTTCTCGTTTTTGAATTTGTCCATGATGTTCTCAAGGTCTGCGATGGTTTTCGGAGCTTGCAGGTTCAGCTTCTCCATCCAGTCTTCGCGGAGCCAGAGCAGGGTATCGTCGTTATCCGTGTACTCCATGATGGGCATGTTGTACTTTTTGCCGTCCTTGGTGAACGGATACCACAGCTCAGGATGTGCTGCTGCGTGCTCTTTCAGAATCGGGCTTGCATACTTCTCGAACAACTCATCAATGGCGATGAATTGACCGGAATCGATCAGCTGATTCGTCAGTACCGCGTTCGTTGGCACGGTTACGAAATCAGGCAGCTTCTCGCCGGACGCAATTGCGAGCTCCAGCTTCTGTCTGTATTGATCGTCAGTGGCCGGATACCACGTATCTTTGTGCTTCATGCCCAGCGTTTCGAGCATCCAACGGTCATGTACGTTGTTTTCTTTGGTATCGCCATGAGCGTATTTTTTCGGCATCAGCACGGAGCTGAATTCGATGGGCGGGTCGTATTTTCCTTTGGCAAACGCTGCTTCGGCTTCCGCAGAGCCGACAGCCTCTTGTGTATCATTCGTGCCTTTCTCACTGGCTGACCCGCCACTGCCGCATGCAGTGATAGTGATGAGTGCGATAACCGTGAGCAAGGACCACCATGCTTTGAATTTGATCATTGTTCAATCCCCCTACGATGTATGATCTTTACACTGTAACTGTACCAAGTGGAGCGGGAGGGCATCTATATGAGTTTGTTAGTTTCGATAGGACTCTCTTAGTGAAAGTGTAAAAACTTTGGTTTAATGCTGATCGCGGTACTCTTGGGGTGTCATGCCGAATTGCCGTTTGAACACTTTGATAAAATACGCCGGGTCCATATAGCCAATCTCCAAGCTGATCTCATATACTTTCTTGGTGGTTGTGACCAGCTTGTGGCAGGCCCGATCCATGCGCAAACGCGCGATATATTCACTGATGCCTTCGCCAGTCTCAATCTTATAAATCTTGGACAGATGCGTTGGATGCAGATTCACATGATCTGCAAGCACACGTAAAGACACGTCTAGATGCAGGTTTTTATCTGTAAACTCCTGGATCTTTTTCACGTATTCTGACCGGGTATCTTTGACCTCATTGGACGTCCCTTCTTTGAGTTTGGCGAGTACACCGAGCGACCATTTGCGCAGCTTGCCGATGGTAGAGAAAACTTCGCCGCTTTGCAGCTGCTCGATCTCACTGCCCATTAGACCTGACAGGGTGAGCTTGTTCCGATGAGCCAGATTCGTGAAAGCAGCGGTGATGAGAAACCCGGCCTCCATACAGTGTTCCCATGATTCGGACCATTTTTCGTCCAGTTCGGCGCAGACGGCATGTATTTTGTCTTCGGCGGTATCCCATTGGCCGCTTTCCAGCAGCTGAATGAAGGTAGGCGGTGTGTACAGCACGTCCAGCGGACCTTGTGCCGCAGGTGCTTCGACATCGGTCACCCGCATGACGAATTCACGCTCATCCCCTACGATCTGGCGGAAATAGGCGGAAGCCTGACGGAAGCGATCGTAGATCTGTTCCGGGAAGGTGAACCACTCGGTCATGACAATGGAGAGGGAGCCTTTCAGAAACTGTTTTACTTTGGATTGAAGCTGAATGGACAGCTTCTCCAGAATGGTTTCTTTTCCAATATCGCCGCTTTGTTCCTTCAACTGCAGCAAAAACACGACGTATCCGTGCTCCTCCTTCACGCCCCACACGTGCATAAACTCACCCATAATTTCTTCCGCTATATTGATGATGGCATACTCAATCAGGGTCTGATCATGACTGTCGTAACGGCCGAACTCCTCCTCCATACGGACCAGCATCAGGGCAGCATCCCCGGTATGAAAGGGTAGATCGTAGTTGGCAAGCTTCCGCTCCCATTCGCTGGCGGAGAACCGATGTCCCTGTAATGCTTCCAAAAGAAGACGCCCCCGCAAATGCGGCAAATTCTCGCGCAAAGTAAACTGCGTTCGTGATAGGGAGCTGACAAGCGCCCATTCATTGTTCAACTGATCGATGGCTTTCTGCACGGCGCCGATCAGTTCGTCATCTGTTGGCGGTTTGAGCAGGTAGTCCACAGCTTCGTACTGGATGGCTTTCTTGGCATACTCGAATTCGGAGTAGCCAGATAAGAGGATGCATTTTATTTTTTTGTCCCGAATGCGGATGCGTTCGATCAGCTCTATACCTGTCATTTCCGGCATCTGAATGTCCGAGATCACGATATCGATCGGATGGGTTTCGATCAGCTGCAGGGCTTCGCGAGCAGAGTATGCCCGGTGTACCTGTTCGATCCCGAGCGTATGCCAGGGTTTGGTCATGGACAGGTTATCGACCCAGTGTGCTTCGTCGTCTACGATAATCATTTGCATAGTTGTTTTGTCTCCTTAACGTTGGTTGAACAAGTGACATCTGTACACTTGCCACTCCGATGCCAGAATAACCTTCCGATCGCTGTTATCCCCGGATTTATTGAATGACTTTAATAAATGTGTAAATCCGGTGATAAAGGCGAGCACTTCGTTTCTACAGGTTTTTTCTGTCCTCTGCGTTATCGTGTACGTGGTCTTGTTCAAAAATTAATCGACAGATCATGTGTGAATAGGCCGCTTCGGAATTAAAGGTTTCTTTCGATCGCTGTTCAAGCCCCATTTTCCGAATTGGATTATTAGAATGTCAAAATGGTGCTTGAAAGGCGAACACTTCGTTTCTCCAGAATTCCTTCAATCCTCCGCTAAAGTTCACATAAGGTATACGTTTATTTTAAAATAAGGCCTTATATAAAGGCCGAATAGATAGAAAAGAGAGAACCTTATATCTCCTAAAACTGTTTCTACAGTTTTTTTCTGTCCTCTGCGTTAACATTTACGAAGTCTTGTTCAAAATGAATCGACAGATCATGTGAACAGGCTGCTTCGGATTGGAAAATTTCTTTCGACCCTCGATATCTTAATATCCTAATATCCGTATCAACTCTTACCCGAATCTCCCCGATCCTTGTCCACATCCTCGCTGGGGATCTCCCAGACGATTTCGGTTCGGAAGCCGCCGAGTGGAGATGGACCGAACAGGAGGTAGGAATGACTGCCAAAGGTGTGGATCATGCGCTGATACGTGTTCCAAAGACCGCAGCCGACCTCCTCTTGCAGTGGTTCCAGCATTTCCTGGTTCAATGCTTCGTACTGCTCTGGCGTGAGGCCCGGGCCGTCGTCATCGATATATATTTTGCCAAAGCCATTCGCACTTTCCCCGGTAATTCGAATCTCCCCTGATGTATACGACTTCCCGATCCCGTGAATGACCGAGTTCTCGACCATTGGCTGCAGCATTAAGCGCGGCACTGATTGGGCAAGCATATGCTCCGGAATATCGATGTGATATTCGATGCGTCCGTTGCGCAGCTTCTGGATATCCAGATAGTTAACGAGCAGCTGGATCTCTTCCTGGAGCGAAGAGGTTTCCCGTTCCATGCGGGTGGTGTAGCGATAGTATGCACTCAGGTTATGCGCCATGGATACGACAGCCTGTTCGTCCTTCATCTGAGCCATGTTGATAATATAGCCGAGACAGTTATATAAAAAGTGTGGATTAATCTGTGCCTGAAGCTGCTTCAGCGTCGCTTCTCTGGCCCGGATTTTTTCCTGGAAGACATTTTCGATCAGATCCTGAATCTGGTGGGACATGTCGTTAAAGCGGTGGAACAGGAATGAAAACTCGTTCTGTTTGTTACTGTGCAGACGCACGGAGTAATCGCCCTGCTGCACGCGCCGCAGCCCTTTGATCAGCTTCTGGATCGGGTACTGCACATTGCGGTAGAGCAGGATGGACGCGGATATGCCCACAACGAGCAGCAAAATCATACAGACATAGAACAGGTTCTGACTCAGCGAGATCGGCTGCAGAATCTGATACAGCGGTACGACATCGACCAGATGCCAGTCCAAATACGTGGATTTGACCGTGCTGACGAGATAGTTTTTGCCGCCCAGTTCTACGACATCCTGCGTGGTATCTTCAAGGGAATGAGTGTCGAGATAACGGGTCAGTTCGCCGGACAACTGCTTGTCTGCCGTTCGGTTCAGAATAGGAGCATTTCCTTTGTGATACAAGATCGGATCGCCCTGCCCGCCTGCTTTGTACGTGTCGAGCATATTCTGAATGTTCTCGTAGCTGAAGCTGGCTTCAATGACCAGATTGCTCCCGGTGAGCACACCTGATTGTGACAAGGAATCCGTATAGAACCAGTAAAAGGACTGCAGTGTGTCTTTCGAATCGGTGGAATGATCCCCGTAGGTCCATTGTCCGCTCATGTTTTTTTTCAAATACGCCTCGTCGTAGCCGGTATCCCGTTTGTAGTTGGCAATAACCTCTTTGTTCTGCTGGGAGTATACCGCATAGCGTGTAGGCCAGAGATCGGTTACGCCGGTCTGGAGCGTCATTTTCTCCTGAATGATATAACGCGTCTGCATCTGGTCGTACTTATCCTGCCACAGGTTCAGGCCGTTGAAGGCCCGCACATTCGGATCTCGCGAGAGAATAAGACTGAAATCCATCATCTGGTTGATGCGGGAATCGATCTGACTGGACAGGAACGTGAGCTGCTTGGTATTGGAAATTTGCAGTTCTTTGCTGACGACATCGTAGGTGACGTTGTTCGAATAGGTGTACATGATCAGAATCGGAATGAACAGAATGACGATTAACAGATTGATTTTAGCGAAAAGGCTGAAGCGGGATCGGATTCCTTTTTGAAAAACGTTAAAGCGCCCCCATGTATACATAAAAAGTCTCCTCTATATTCACATCTAACTATATTGATGGCCCTTTTTCTCACACGTTAACGGAGAGGGCAGAAAAAAACCGGAAAAACGAAGTGTTCGCATTTATCACCGAATTTCTCCCTTAAAAAGGGAGATTAAAGAAATACGGGGATAACGGCGATTGGAGGTTTATTCTGCCATCGGAGTGTCTCGTGTGAGGAACGGATGCTTATCAATATAGATCAAACTAACAAAACACTATCGACCCTAACAATGTTATATAGTCAGACCTCGGAATGGCTTGATACTATTTATATCAGAGAAGCCCAAGACACACAAAAAACTTTTTTTGGGAACAGGAGAAGGTCATTATGGAGGCTAAAATGGAGGGTCAACGGCTCCCGCAGGCGAATGCGGGAAACAAGCTGGAACAGAAAAGAAAAAAACGCTACAAACAGCCGTGGGTGCTGCATTTCATGGTGCTGCCAGCGGCCATTATGGTCTTTATTTTTTCATATATTCCGATGTCGGGTATTCTAATGGCCTTTCAGGATTACAAACCTGCGCGGGGGTTCACGGGTTCGGAGTGGGTGGGGCTGAAGCATTTCGAGTATATGTGGAAAAATGATTATTTCCTGCAAATAACGTGGAACACATTATTCTTTGCCTGCTCGAAGATCGTCATGAACCTGATTATTCCGTTTATCTTTGCGCTACTGCTCAATGAGGTACGCAAGATGGCGCTGAAACGTACGATCCAGACACTGGTGTATCTGCCACACTTTTTGTCCTGGGTTACGCTGTCCGGTATTCTGATCGATATTTTGGCACAGACGGGCATATTGAATCAGTTTCTGGTGTCGGTGTTTGGCATCAAACCGATTTTCTTCCTCGGGGATGGCAGCTGGTTCCGCTTCACGGTTATTGTCAGTGATGTTTGGAAAGAGTTTGGTTTTAACACGATTATCTTCCTCGCGGCACTGGCGGGCATCAACCCGTCTCTGTATGAAGCAGCTGAAGTGGATGGAGCTGGGCGTTGGAAGCAGACGATGTATATCACCATTCCGGCACTCATTCCTATCGGAATCGTTATTGCGACGCTGGCGCTTGGCAACGTGTTGAACGCAAACTTTGACCAAATCTTCAACCTGTACAGCCCATTAATCTATCAGCAGGCGGATATCATCGATACGTTTGTGTATCGCGAAGGTCTGCTGAGCGGACAGTTCAGCTTTGCAACGGCGGTCAATCTGTTCAAATCGGTCATCAGTCTGATCCTCATCGTGATCTCGTACCGACTGGCGTACCGTTTTGCGGGATACCGAATTTTCTAAGAAAGGATGATGACGAACCATGTATCATAAAACGTTACCTTATCGCATTTTCAGCATCTTCAACAATGTGTTTCTAACCATCCTTTCGGTGCTCTGCCTGCTGCCGCTGTATCACCTGCTGATGGTATCGCTTAGTTCGTCCGCCCCTGCGAATGCAGGGCTCGTGACATTCTGGCCGATTGGATTTACGTTCGAAGCGTATGCGAAGACATTTGATAACGCCAACTTCTTGTCCTCGCTCTGGGTATCGGTGGAGCGGACGGTGCTCGGTACGGGACTTGCACTGATCGTCAATACACTTGCGGCGTATGCGCTCTCCAAAGAAACGCGTGTGTTCCGCGCACGGAATATCTACCTGTGGTACTTTGTCATCACGATGCTGTTCAGTGGAGGTCTGATTCCGGGATATATCCTCATACTGAAGCTTGGGCTGATGAACACGCTGTGGGCACTGATCCTGCCGGGTTTGGTGGCGGTGTTCAACATTATTCTGCTGCTGAATTTCTTCCGCACGGTGCCGAAGGATCTGGAGGAAGCGGCATTTATCGATGGTGCAGGTCATTTCCAGTCGTTTATCAAAATCTATCTGCCCGTGTCCGTGCCCGTTATTGCTACGGTGTCCTTGTTCATGATGGTGGGACACTGGAACGCATATTTCGACGGGATCATCTACATCCGTGATTCGGAGAAGCTGCCTCTGGCGACATTTATGCAGACGATCATCGTGCAAGGGGACATGACCAAGATGGATCCGCAAGCGATTGCGAACCTGTCCCAGCGAACCATCCGGGCATCGCAAATTTTCATCAGCGCACTGCCGATCCTGCTGGTGTATCCGTTCCTGCAGCGGTACTTTGTAAGCGGGATTGTAGTTGGGGCTGTGAAGGAGTAGGGCGTTCGGTTGTATAGAGTATACCTGTATAAGTTGAACGACGTATTAATACGTGTCATCGGAGTGTCCAAGTAGATATAGAGGAAGCTGCCAAACTGGGGAAGGCCAGGGAGGCGCTTCTTTTTTTGCATAAAAATACTTGAATCTGTCCTGTTACCTTTACTTGAATAAAATGGTACGATAGGAAAAATAAAATGGAATTCTGATTCTTGTTATTCCATAGTTACCATACCTATGATCATATTTTCTAAGCAAGTTTTACAAGTGCAGTAAGATAGGGGGGAAGCGCGGCATGATTTCAGATCCAGATTCCTGGTCTGTATGTATATCAAGCGATGTTAAATTAAACTTTTTGGTTTATGTTGCGAGAGCGTACAGCATCTGTGATGAATACTTTGATAAGCACGGTGCTTGGCCTGATAGACAGGTCGTATTACCGGAGCAGCTTCATCAGGAGCTTGAGGCACAGTGGAATGATTTCTGGGAGGGCAGCATTCAACGAAAAGCGGAAGCAAAGTTCCTTCAAAACGCTGCATCAAAATCCCAAACACCGGATCCAGCTGTGTCTCATACCTTGTTTGCACACCTTAACCATAGCTCCGCATCTCCTTTTGTTCTGGAACCGCCGCATTTCGCAGCTATCGAACATCAGGGATTAAGGGAAGCTTTGGCAGCACAATGGCCGTGCTTCATCCAGTGGTGGAACATGCCAGCGGGAGGACAAGCCGCCATGCATTACTGGGAAGGTAAACCTGATATTATACGCTATGTACAGGAGTTTGAGATGGAAGTGGGTAGGCGAATTCAACCGTTTCATTTAAATGTGGATTTAATCTATAACGGTCCAACTAAGCCGATTGAGGTTACGGACGAATACGTCATTATGCCGATCAGAACCGACTATTTAATGAAACAGCACTGGTGGAGCGAGCGATTTCAAGAGAAGTACTAAATAGGCAATTTCGGCATAGTCCAGTGATAAGGTGCAGTGATAACATGAGCAGTTCACACTAAATCAGGGGGAAATCAAATGGAATTCAGAAAGATCACTTGGGATAATTTTATTGAATGTATCGAACTTAAAGTCTCTCCAGAACAGCAGCAGTTCATCTCTTCGAACCAGCATGCACTTGCAGAAGCGTACATAGCCTCGGATGAGGGGCAGATTATTATCACATTTGCGGTATACAAGGAAGAACGAATGATCGGATTTATTTCGATGTATTATGACGATGGGGACGGGAATTTCGATTACAGCAGCTATGGTATTTTCAAAATGATGATCGATCATCGGTACCAGGGCCAGGGATACGGCAGAGAAATGGTAGAGAAAGCGATAGAGTATGCACAATCAGCCCCTCGCGGCAAAGCCAAAGTGGTAGAGCTGACGTATAAACCGGAAAATGCGGCAGCCAAGAAAATCTATGACTCGCTTGGTTTTCAGCTTACGGGTGACGTACTGGCTTGTGGTGAGGTGCAGGCGATATTAGTGTTATAGTACGTTTAAATGGTTTTGAGCTAGTTGAAAAAGTCAATATGTTGTTCCAGTTATTAAAATTCGTGATGGTAAGAGAGTGTTTGACATCTGTAGTTACGCAACACCTAGATTTAGAAAGTTTGATTAAAAGTAGATTTTCAAGCTCTATATATATGAATTATTTATAGTTCCAATAACCAATTAAATTGCTCACTTGTATACAAAATGTTCATGGATTATAACTCAGATAAATTTAGAGAGAAATCGAATATTATGACTGTTCTTTAACTTGTGTATTACTTTTTTGTTGCTTTTTCAATACATTCAATCTACCTACATTATTTTTTCTAGTGCAATCTATAATGGACAAATACTTGTTTTCGGAAAAGACTTTTTCGAATATAAGATCGTATTTATCTTTTTTCTTAGGCAAATAATTTCTTCCAGCAGTTGCACCTGTGATCAAATCTGGGACGCGCAGCATTTCATCAAACCAAAGCTGATTTGTGTTTTTGTCAGTCGAAGCAATAAGAAATCTTTCTGTAGTGTTTTGAGTATTAAGGCCCATCCGTGTACACAATTCATGAAATGAGGAGTGGGCTATATCATAAGCTAAACTCTCATATGAATCTACAATTTTATCTCTATCAGATAACCATGATATTATCTCTATAGTATGATCTGTTTCTTTTTTTAGCGTAGCCATTATAAATGCAACTAACATTTGGACTATTATTATGTTATGAAATAACTTCTTATTAAAACTGTCCCTTCTCATTTCTTGCTCTAATTTATTGAGTTTTTTTATTACACTTTCATAATATACTTTATTTTGAGGTGTATTTATAATCCATTTCTGGTATTGATCTTTTAAACGATTCATATCTTCTATGTATTGATTCATATCTGCTTTTAAAAAAAAATTTCTCTTACCTTTTTGAAATATAAACGAGAAGGAGAAGGTTAGCCCTGATTTTATAAAAGTAGTGAATCGTTCATCGATGCTTTGTGTTTTCTTTAAATCTGTAGGAGCGATTTCATTGATAAATTCTTGCAATTCTTCGAAGGAAAGAACATAAGGGATTAAGGTAAATGTCATTGAGTCATAAAATTTACTTTTATCTTCTATACAGTAATCACTACATATTATCCATTTTGTTACTTCTGCTTCATTAAATGGCCTTAAAAATGCTTGAAAATCTTTTAATGTTGATTTATTAAAGGTTGCCATAAGAGCTTTTATATGTGGATGCATAGAGTATTCTCCTTATTAAGTAATTTTGTTAGAGATATCAGTATTCTTAATACTAACTTTTCCAAATGGTGCAGACAACATAAATTTTAATTGATGCTGAGGGAATTAATTTGGGATGAATTCAGATTGTGCTGACAACAATTGAATTTTTGAATTTAGAAATTAAAATTTAAACATGTCGTTGTATTTGTCGCTTTTGTATCAGGGGCTGTATACAAATGGTCTTATGCACCAGTGCGGAAGAAACTAAGACAATAAACTGCATTGCCCCCTTTCCCCCATTCCTGCTATAATTTTCGTATATCGACTGCATTGGGGGTTATGACGTGGCAATATGGACTGTGCCGGATTGCTCGTTCGCTAGAAAGCCTTACGCAAAGCCTGAATAGGGGCGGACTTTGTGTAGGGCGCGACAAAATGAGATCGTGTGCCCTGAAAGAAGCATTAACATCATGGTTCAACCCGCAGGCTTTGCACCTTATTTGCTCGACCACTATAAATAAGGGGCTGAAGGCCATGCAAACACCATTTATTCATAACCATCAATTTAACTATATTTATAAACAAGCCGAATTTCTAGTGAAAACGCTGCGCTCGGTCGTGGACCCCAAAGTGTTGGATACGGTCCGGTACACCGTCAGTACGAATGCCGCTGGCATCTTCGAGGATCCGACGGTAGAGCAGACACACCTGCTGGAGCAGCTGTCCACGTACGCGACGCCGCATGACGTGCAGACCTACTTGAATCAGCTTGAGGACTACCTGATTCCATATCCACAGGTCACAGCCAAGCAGATTCAGAAGCTGTTTCCGAAGGCCAAAAAGCTCAAGCTGCCCGATCTGGAATCGATCGATTACGCACACACTACCTATCTGCGATGGGTCGACATTGCGACAAGCCGCTTGTTCATCGTGTATCCACACGAGGGTAAGTTCCTCGGGATTGAGGGACGCATCACCGCCACGAACAAGAAGGGGTACTGTATGTTCTGTCATCGTCATCAGGAGCTTGGATTTTTCAATGTGAAGACCAAGGGATCGTCGGCGGACCATTTTGCTTCCATCGGTCAGTATGTGTGTATGGATGATAAGGCGTGCAACGAGAGCATCACGGATATCAGCATGCTGGAGAGATTTCTGCTTGCAGCTGTTAAATAAGGCTGGAGAGCTGCGTACAGCGTATATTACGAAACAAGCAGCATTACAGACCAGAAAGGTCGCTCATTGGAGCGACCTTTTTTAATATAAGCTTGGGTTCTTACTTACCATACCGCTCTTGAAACGCGGAAACGGATGATTTATTTTTCCAAAGGCGAAGCATGTGAAGCACAATAGGGGTTCTGTTTGTCCAATCGTTAACGGTACATGTACATCATCATTTATGTTGTTAGCTGCTCGGTTGATACGCCGGCATAGTTAACGCCCAACGCATACGCCTGATGCAGCAGTTCCTCATAGTGTTCCGGTGGGGCATCTACGGTATGGTATAGGAACTCAACCTTTGAATTAGACACGCCGCAGTAATCGGCGATACCGACATTAAGCAGATTGCGGATCGAATCACCATAGCTGCGCTTGTTCATCTGTTCTTCCGTTACCCCGGCAAGAGCGAGCCATAAAATCTGCTGATGATGCAGCTTGTTCGTACCGTAGGCAAAGCTGTTGTTCATTACACGGTCAATGTACCCTTTCAGCATGGCTGGCAGATGCCACCACCACAAAGGGAATACAAAAGCAATCGCATCGTGTTTCTTAAGCCGCTGGATCTCCGTTTCAATCTGAGGGGAGAAGCGCTGATTCTCCTGCGTATAGTCAGGCTCATCTTCTGCTCGCAGAATCGGATCAAAACCAATCTCATGTAAATCCACGATTTCTGTTTGGTGGCCTGCCTCTGTCAGACCTTGAACAAAGCGATCGGTAACCTGGAAAGTCAGGGAATCTTTGCGTGAATGGGATACAACGACGAGTACGTTCATTATCAATCACAACCTTTCTGGAGTTTGGTTCGGTAGCCACAGCTCCTCTGCTGATGCTATTATAAACAGGGTTGAGAACATCTGGAAGTACGCACTTTGATGTTCTATAGGGAGAAAAAAGTACCCTGAGAACATGAATGTACCTTGATGAGCAGACCGCGATGTGACGCGAATATGCGGTCCGGAATGCAGATGGAGAGATTGAGTAAGGTTGTTCTACTGAGCCTGTGTCAGTGTGAATATGGGGTTAACGTACATGGACTATGGAGGGATCGATGGTGGCAGAACAAGGGAAGACGGATGCGGAGACGGTTGTAGATGTGGCTGTCCCGAAGAAATATAGAGTTGGTGTCGAAGCCGCTTTGGAGGTGATGGGCGGGAAGTGGAAGCCGTTAATTATTTATCATTTGTTTACAGGACGTAAACGTACATCGGAGCTGCGGCGGTTGATTCAAGGCATTACGCAGAAAATGCTGACCACACAGCTCAGAGCGCTTGAAAAAGACGAGATTGTGCAGCGCAGGGTATACTCCGAAATCCCTCCCAAGGTGGAGTATGAGCTGACGGAGTATGCATTCGGGCTGAAACCGGCTCTGGACCTTTTATGTTACTGGGGAGAAGAACATCTGGATAAGGTATACGGGGATCGGTCGAAGGTACTGGAGAAATTCAAATCTACCGAAAGCTGAACAACAGGAGGCTGAATGAATGGAACATACCGAACAGGCCAAACCGGCAGTGCCTATCCGCTGTGAAGGGGTTGCCGTTGTGCTTTTGAAAAAGTGTCAGGATGATTACCTTGTGTTGATGATGAAGCGCGCTGGTCGTGTGCTGCGTGACGAATGGTGTTACATCGGCGGGGGCATCGAACAGGGAGAAAAAGCTTGGGAAGCAGCACTTCGGGAGATTCATGAGGAAACCGGCATGACAGATGTCCATTTATATGTTTCGAACCAGTTCGAACAGTTCTATTCACCAATCGGAGATTATATCTACATGGCTCCTGTATTTGTCGGTTATGTGCCCGAGGATCAGACAGTGCGGTTAAATCATGAGCATCGTGAGTATCAATGGATGACGTTTGACGATGCCAAACATAACGCCGCACTGCCTGGGATTGATGACATTTTAGATTTTGTTGAAAAGCATTTCGCAAAAAAGACTCCTTCCAAGTGGCTGCGAATCCCGAGGGAGATTAAATAGGAGGGATAACTTATCACATTCCAGGTGATTTATCCAAGAGCAGTATTGAACCTAATTTGTATGTTAGTTCTTGAGGTGATTTTGTTCAGAACGGTTTCTTTCGATGGAAACGGTATTTTAGAGTACTTCGGGTTATTGATATTTCTCTATGTTCTAATTTATATTGTCTTTCTTATTCGTCGATTGTTGTCCCCCAAACCTAGGGTTAAGCTGGAACATGATCATGTGATCTCTACCAAACAGCAGAAATATGAGGCTTCCCAGATTGAGTGTATCTATATGAATTACAGACGGATCGGGATTAAGCTTTATGGCAAACGAATTGTGCCGATGGATCTATGCTTTTATTTTCAGAAAGGTCAGGAAACCGCAGGGGTAGAAGCAGTGCAGCAGTGGGCCGAACAGAACCATAAAGAAATAAAACATAAATTCTTTCAAACTTTGGCGTAAACAGATACGTCTGTGTATAAGTAAACGATAGTTGGACTTGGAAATTCAGGAGGAGCAGTCATGATAACGATCGAACAATTTCTAACCGGCGATTGGTATAAAAATTTGACGGCTGAAGTCGTTCAGCTTAAACCTCAGGTTCAATTTGTGGAGCATGCCGGTTATGAAGCACCTATGCTGATGGAATCTTTTCGAGAACGGAAATATGTTCTGGAAGGTTTCGATGCCGCTGCTCCAACTGAAGAGGAATGTGTGCAGTGGATCATGGCACAGATCGAAGAGGGCAAGGAACAGGTTATGGCTTATGTGACTGCCAGACTAACGTTCAGTGAGCAGTTGACGGATGATCCTGACGGCGAATTTGCCGAGGGTGAAGAACTGGAGGAAGGGGACCGTTCCGAGGTGGTGGAGGTGCTCGGTTTTACAAGATCGGTCATCGCGAACACGGTTATTGAATATGATCTGGTCCAAAATCATCCGAAACAGCTGACCGCTTTTTTCAAACGCACACATATTCCCGGTGCAGCCAAATTCGCTTCGCAGATTAAAAAGTTATACGCTTCTATCTAGGGTGTGTCTAAAAATGCAAGAGCAGCAGGAGAGATGCCTATGAAATTTTTAACGAATGAGTGGTACGATTTATGTCAGCAGACAGGACTGCATTTTGGAATGCGAGTACATAGAGGAGCGGCTTCGCTGGATGAAGCCCTTTTCGAAAGGCTGTATAAGCGGAAGGAAAAGGAGTATGTCAAGTTTCAGCGAGAGATGTACGACACCGACCCTCGTTACATGCTGGAGCATGATGGTCAGGTGCTGACAAGAGCAGACAAAGCTTTTAGCGGTGAAGAGGTCACGCCAGCAGATCAGATCGTTTACCATATGCCTCCCGAAGAGCGCGAACGTATTGAGAACATGATCGCCGAGTTTGATGCCCGTCCTGCGTTTGATACAAAGAAGTGCAAAGAAGATTACGAACAATCCATGCGGGGGCATTACGAGTTCCATGCAGAGCGTTTACCCGCTGAAATATTGGAACAGATTGCGGATATACGCGTGTTCTCCCTGGGGTACTGCACGAGAGAAGTCATGGAGCAGCTGAAGAAAAAAAGTGCAGAAAATACAGAAGAGATGCAGCGTGTACAGCAGGCGTACAGAGAAGTTATGGCAGCGCAGCAAATTCCGGTTGACGTGCGCCGCCGGATACAGTTCCATGACTGCACCGTGACCGAACTGCTGACAGGCGATGACCTTGTCATTCGCTTTGATACAGACGGAGGTTTCACCGAGGTGAATAAACTTACACTAACTGCAGCTGAAATAGTCAAGCAGAAGGGCGAGATTGTAGGAACATACTGGCTGTACGAGGAACTGTATCGAATCGACAATGGATATGAGCTGCATGTTCTTTTGGACGGGGGATCGAAGCCTGAACTGATTGTGCGGTGTGCTGATATTATCGCGGAGATCGAGTAAGGAGGGAAAAGATATTATGAATGAAATATCTGTACTTCCGTCTGCAGAAGAGAACATTGAACCGCTGCGGATGACCAATATCCAAGTTAAGAGATCCTGCCCCTTCATAGAAAGGCAGGATCTCTTTGTCTACCATAATCAAATCAAATCAAATCAAATCAAATCAAATCTAATCTAATCTAATCCCAATTCCATATCTCTACCCGATTCAGATGCACATGATGAAATTCGGGATTTTGAGCAATTTTCTGCAGTTCACGTACAGGACCAGTTACAACCGCCCCATATACTTGTACGCCATTTTCCTTCAAGTAGGCAAGACGCCGCTGATCGAATTCCTGACCACTGTAATTCAAATTACCGGACATCCATTCCAGATCAGACATCATAAATTCGACCTGTTCCTTCATCGATCCTTCTGGCTGTGCCTGCTTCTGATCTTCAGGTTCTGCGGGGAAGTAAATAAACCATCTGGATCCATCTTCCCCCATTTCATACAGAGGTTTGAGACTCAGATGAGGCGTATTGTAGTCGAACATACCTGCACGTGAATAGGAAAGATTCTTTTCCTGCAGCTCGCCTGAATAGATGGGCATAGCCGTGACTCCAACATCGTATTTAGAGAGAATCTGCATCAGCTGCTCAGGCGATTTCAGATTTTTCAAAGACATCGACATCTCGGCGACATGTCCGTCATCTATTTGACGAAGCCGCTTGAGGCTGCTGTTTTGCTCAGAACCTTCCTGTTCAGGTTTGCCATCGACTAAAGCATACGGAAGGTAGAACGGACCTGTATCATTGCCATTCAGATAAGCTCCTGTCTTGGTAATCTTATAACTGAATTTACCGGTAATACTAAGTTCGGCCTGAACCTCGCCAGTGATTACTTCCCATGAGCCGACCTGGCGATATACTTTCAGATTAGCCTTCTGTGTCAGAAAAGGGGTAACTTCAAACGGCCCCCTATTCGACTTATCCACTCGAAGTCCGTCACCGTTCATCTCAACTACAGATACAATCGAACGCATAAACTCATTGCGCACTTTCGATTGATCGAAATAGATATGCAGTGCAGACACATAGACGTGATAGAGTATAACAACGACAAGAAGAGTTCCCCCCGCATTGAGAAAAAATTTCCAGCGTGTTCTCCATACCATGCGTCTGAACTGCTTATGACTCCATTCCGGGCGCTGCGGTTCAAAATCATCCTGATGCAGCACATACAGATCGTCTGGTTCTGTTGGTTTGGACATTATTCATTCTCTCCTTTCATCTGTAACATCTCTTCTTTGAACCGTGCTCTGGCACGGAACAGGGTTACCTTGACCTGGCTCATATTCATATCCAGAACCTCACAGAGTTCCTTATAGGACAGCTCATTCAACTCTCGCAGCAGCAGTACAGTCCGATACTGTTCGGGAAGCATTTTCATCACCTGCTGAATGAGCTTTGATCGTTCACGGGCAGCGAGCATTTCCTCAGGCGTACGATATGTATTTTCTACACCTTGTTTCTCCAATTCCCGGCTCATTTCCAATTCTCCGCGATTTTTTCGATACCAGTCGATAAATAAATGTCTGGCTACTTTGTACAGCCACGCTCGGGCGTAGGCTGCATGGTTTGTTTTCATCGATACCATAGCTCTGTAAAATGTTTCTTGAACTAACTCCTCAGCGATCTCCTGTGATCCACACATCCGGTATAGATAGAGCTGCAGGGAGGATTGGTACTGTTTGAACAGTTTGGCATATAAATCACTCCTCATTCCAGATTTCATCCTCCTTCAAATAAGACAACGGATGGAGTTGAAAAATGTTACAATTAAATTGAAAGTTTAGGTATGACTTGGGTTGAACCACCCTATTGCCAGACACATCAGTTCATATTCATCAGGGAGGTGTTCAACAATATGGAATGGATTACAGCGTTAATCGCAGCTTTTGTGTTTATTATTGTTGTTCTGATCGTCATAGCGATCGTACGCTATGCCGTAGATTCGTCCAGAACATCAAGAAAACTCGATTCTTTAATGAAAGAAGTACGTGATCTGCGAGCGGAAGTCAGAACACTTCGGCACACCAAGCAGCAGGAAAGTAAACATTTTATCGATGAGAAAGTGTAGCCGCGGTGAGCACCTGTGTGTGATTTGGAATGTAAATGGAGCCTAACCAATAACTTGTATCAGGAGTGAACACATTTGATGTATTCCGTTCAAGACGTTCAAGCTGTTTTTATCGACAGAGATGGCACGATCGGGGGCACGGGGCATTTTATTCATCCGAGAGATTTTGAGTTATATCCGAATGCACAGGAAGCGATTACGCTTCTAAAGGGGACAGGAACGAAGGTATTTGCATTTACGAACCAATACCGAATTTCACGCGGACAAGCAACCGTTCAGGAGTTCGAGCAGCAGTTTCAGGAGTATGGGTTCGATCAGGCCTACATATGTTCACATGAAGAAGAATGCAGCTGTCGAAAGCCAAAACCCGGCATGTTACTTCAGGCCGCTGAGGAGCATGACTTGGACTTGACCAAGTGCATCGTTATTGGCGACGTAGGTGATACGGACATGCTTGCTGCTCACGCGGTAGGAGCCGTCAAGGTGATGGTGAGAACAGGTTGGGGAGAATCTTCATTAACGAAGTTCAGAGAGAAATGGGCTCAGACTGAACCGGATTATGTTGCGGCAGATATTTTGGAGGCCGTGCATTGGATTATTGGTAATTTCGTTTATAAGGAGTGATTTCATGATCGCCAGAACATGGCATGGAGCAGTGCCGATGGAGCATAAGGAAGCTTTTTTGGAATATGAGTATGAAACAGGTGTGAAGGATACAATGGCGATCCAAGGGAATTGCGGAGCCTATCTGAAGGTTGTTGATCAGGGTGCATACGCGCACTTTTTCCTGTGCACCATGTGGGAGGATATGGCATCGATGATGGCTTATGCAGGACCTGAGCCTACGATTGCGGTAACGTATCCGAAGGATGAGGAGCTTGGTTTAATCTCTGATCCAATCGTAATTATACAGGAAGTGACCAGCGCCCACAGTCCGTTCGAGGATTGAAATAGAACTAAGCGAAATCGAAGGGGAAATGAAATTGAAGGCGTTATCCATCATCGCAGTTTTAATATTCTCATTGACTTTATTATTCATATTTATTTTGGGACCCATAGACGAGGGCGCTGCTGCATTTATAGCACTTGTATCTATGTTGTTTGCCATACCTTATTCGATTTTTGTGCTTGTAATGGTCAATAAGTTGAAGAAACCAGTGGTTAATGTCCATGAACAGCTTTTGCAGTTAGGGGAATTAAGGGACAAAAATATCATTTCGGAGTATGAATTCGATCAAAAAAAAGAGAAATTGCTTGCAAAAATAAGATGAAATTAGAAACAGGTGAAGTACATGAACAACAATCAAGGTCTCAAGGAGATTACTGAGCTGTTTCACAAACATATGATTCACGAACAGATTGTAGAAGCAGAGGAGTTGTCAGGCACGACGGATGGACGGGTGTTGAGACTTCGTGGAAGCTCGGGCCAGCAGTATATTTTGAAATGGGATGATCCGGAACAAATCCAGATTGCACAGCAGTTTTTGGCTGCGTACAGTCATGTGATGCTGCTGCCGAAGGTTCTCTTTACAGCTGAGGACAACACTTACTTTGTATACAGCTATAGGGAGGGGGAGACTCATTACAATCGGGGGACGAAGAAAGTCTGGTTAACCCGGCTTGTGAAAGAACTGTTTAATACATATGTTCGTCTGCCGGATACAGATTCATGGGGGAGAATGGAGTATCCACGTGAGACATGGAAGGTATTCAATCAGATTAGTATCGAAGAGGCGAGAGAGAATCTCGGTGATGTACTTGGATTGGAAGATTACAATCTAGTTCTATCTACAGTAAATCGTCTGTTTCATGAGGATGAGGCGGCGAGGTTTCTTTTGCATGGGGATGCAGGTGTACATAATGTGGTATTCAAGGAAAAGAAAATGATCGGGGTGATCGATCCGTCTCCCATGGTGGGCCCGGTTCACTATGACTTTCTCTATGCTTTTTGTTCCTCACCCGATGACCTCGACCCGACATTGTTATGGGAGGTATTTGAGCACCTTGAACAGGTGCATATGGATAAATTCAGATTGATGGAAGAAGCCCTGGTTCATCTATACTGCCGGGTTGGGCTCAGTAACAAACATCATCCGCAGGACCTGCCTGAGTATCTAGAAGCGTGGGATTTGTGGAAACGGCAGTGTGAGAAGCATTAATGCATATTTTTGAAAAAATGAAAGATTGTAATGATGATATCAGCAGGGTAAAGGAGGTCATTCCATTGGTAAACGCATAAACGGAGAAGAATCCCATGATATGCACTCGAAATACATGTGGTTTTTCTCTACCTATGACATCAAACATCATATAAGAGGAGAATTGACATGTTAAAACAATTAAGCGAGTCCATTTATTATATGGTTAATGATAATGAACGAGAAAGACCGGTGCTTGGATTGGTATGCGGAGAAAAATACAGCCTTGTGATCGATGCGGGCAATTCGGTTCAGCATGCTGAAGAGTTCCTGGCCGAGATTCGGCAATTGCAGGTGCCCCCAGTTCGGTATGTGGTTATCACTCATGCACATTGGGATCATTTTCTGGGAATGAATCAATATGAAGATGCAGTGATTATCGTCAATCGTCTAACAGAGCAGCGCTTGAATGAGTGGCGAGCATATACCTTTGATGATGCTGCGCTCCTTAAGTATGTAGAGGGGAACAGGCTGAGTGCACATGGCATGCAAATGATCCAGAATGAGGTGCCGAATCGAGAATCGTTTACACTAGGCAGGTCGGGAATTGTGTTCGAAGGCTCTCTCGAGCTTGATCTGGGGAACAAAGTGTGTACACTGGAACAGATTCGCAGTACACACACCGATGACTCAACTATTGTGTATGTTCCAGATGAGAGAACGTTATTCCTTGGGGATAGCCCTTATTCTACGACGACGCGTTCATTGTTTCATTATAAGCAGCACCTACTGCTGCCTATGATCGAGGATATACAGCGTTACGATGCAGTTCATTTCCTGCTGGGGCATGAGTCGATCTGTGACCAAGAAGAAATGGATATGTTCTTCGGTCAATTGACGGCATGCAGCCAAGCTGTAACCTCGACATCTCTGGAAGAAGCGATGGATTCGTTTGAACGAGAACAGGGGCGCGCTCCAGTGGGGGATGAGTTGTTTTTCTTAAAAGCATTGGTCAATGATCGGATTCTAAATGCTGAATTGCCGTCCAATTAGAAGATAGCGGTGGCTGTACATTTTACTGTATACCAATTGTGCCCTGGCTTAAAGCCGGGGCTTTTTTATTGCTTTAACGTTACGTGACATACGACTTGAGTATAGGCGCTGCCGAACTTCATAATGGAGATGAACTAAAATCTAACGATTTCCACGAACCTTATTTGCCCTCCATGGGGAGTTTCAACATTCTAACGATTCCCAGGAAGCTTATTCCATCAAGAAACCTGAAAAATATCCTCGATTGGGGCGAAATCAGCGAAATAGCGTCGCTGTGAATCGTTAGAAATGTGAAGTGATTACATATGGCTGAATAAGGCTTCTCCAGATCGTTAGCGCTGAAGTTGAATCGTGATACAATGAAAATTGATGCATTTGCCAGCTTGGATTCTCAGGCAATCTTACAGAGGAGGAGAAATAGGGATGACAAGCAGTTATAAGATTCCTGATCTGCTGCAGGAAATGATGGAATGGGAGCAGGAAATCAAGCATGAAGTGCCTTATCTGGAGACGCCAACGGGGTATTTTCTACAGTTCGACCCCCATGACCATGGCGGTTATCTGTGTTCTCCCGCGGATGCCATCGTATTTGCCAATACGGGCATGGGCGGCATTCATTTTTCGTTTTTGACGGACTTCAGCCATATTTCGGACTTAAGCGCAGCACCTATCATACGTGTAGATCCAACGGATTTTGGACGTTATGCCAGAATTGTGGCCAGCAATATCCGAGAGTTTTTTGCGTTAGGTTTCTCAGGTCACGTGGACTTACTGCTCAATGAGTTTGAATCAAAACAGCAGTATCTCAACTTTGTGAAAGAACAGGCAGAGGACATGAGTGAAAGTGAATACTTTGATAGAAAACGTTGGCATCTTGAAAAAAACAAGGTTCGGAACTGGGCTGTGCAGCGATTTGACCTGCAGCTGATCCCGGACGGTTACTCTTATATGCAGGAAGCTCGGCAGATCAGACGCAGCGAAGTCATTGTCGATACGCTTGATGGTCTTGGTGCTGCGCTGGGGAAAGGCATGATGAGTGATGGTGCTGCGGCAGCCGTTCCGCATCCGTGGTATGGCAAGGAGATTCCATATGATCAGGAGGAACAGCTGCTGTCTTACCTATCGAGTGCAGATCCAATCGGTCTGTTTAGTTTCATCCGCGACAGTCAGGCACAAGGGTTCAATGATCCAGATGTGTACCGGGCGATGAAAGACAGACTTATTTCATTCGGACTGACGGCGGAAGCTCAAAAGCTGATGCTTTACAGGTGAATGACATGTCACCTAAGGAGGGGAAGAAAAATGCGTGGAACCCGATTTATACCTTATTTAAGTTACATTGGTTTTGGGCTTGCAGCTTTGACGATCATGGTACATTTCAGTTTTAGATGGGGGATAGAACAAGGTTGGGATATGGGGATACTCATGCTGCTGTCGGTATTCAATGCAGCTTCTTTATTATTTACACTGTTCTGGGGAGTTTTCGGAGTATTGGAGTTCGCCCTAATATGGAAGCAAAATCAGAGGATAAATTTCAGAGCGAGACGCGGAGCGATAGATGCAGAAGAACATGCGAGGCAGATTAGAAATGTGAAAAGAAGCATGATCATCAACATCAGCTATCTGGTTATTCTGTTATGTCAGCTGGGGTATGTCATTCTTAACTGGGACGAGATCGATATCTAGACCCATATATTAATGTGAAGGTACATAGCGCGTAGTTTGCTGAAAAAATAGACTGGATTTACTGCTCGTTTAACTATAAAATGGAAGTGTTAAAATAAAACTAGGTTTCATCAAATGAAACTTAGAGAGGGTGTGTATAACATGAACTTTCATTTCAAAGGCATTGACCATGTGCAGCTGGCAGCTCCTGCGGGGTGCGAGAAGGAAGCCAGACATTTTTTTAATCAAATCTTGGGCTGGACAGAGATTCCTAAGCCTGAAGCATTGCAGAAACGCGGCGGTGTGTGGTTTCAATGCGGAGATCATCAGGTGCATATCGGTGTGCAGCATGATTTTGTACCCGCTTCCAAAGCCCATCCGGCATTCCATGTACAGAATCTGGAGCAGCTGCGTGAACACCTGCACATGCACAGTATTCAAGTTATCGATGATGAGGCAAGAGCAGATGAGGGAGTCCGGCGCTTTTATCTGAATGATCCCTTCGGGAATCGGCTGGAATTTCTGGAGTTTACTGCAGCATAAACAAAAGCATAAACAACAGCAAAGCATACAGCTAACTTTAATGCCCATGCCATAGCGAACGCTAAGGCTAAGCTGATACCAACGCTATGCTAATGCTCTGTTGTACTAACGCAGCGTTGATGTTAACAATGCAGCATCAAAAAACAGGGCGATCCCTTCACTGGAATCGTCCTGTTTTTGTCTTATTAGATATAAGCAGGCAGTCCGCCTGCGATAGATTTAATGATGGTGATGCGCATGGGCATCAGGTGCGTCGCCTTTCACGGTGCAGAGAACCGAGGTGTCGTGAAGATGCTTTTCGGACTCGACCTGCAGGGTGACATGTTTGATCTCTTTGTGCTCCAGCAGATGTTCGATTTGCTGCACAAGAATCTCGGATGCATATACATCCATCGTTCCATCCACGACGATATGGGCGGTCAGCGCGTTCAGGTTGCTGGTAATCGACCATACGTGCACATCATGCACACCTTTAACACCTTCTACCTGCTGCATGGTCTGCACCAGATCGTTGACATCGACATTAGCCGGCGTACCTTCCATCAAAATGTGCAGCGAGGATTTGGTGACATGAAATCCACTGCGCAGTACGAGCGCTGCTACAATGACACTTGCCAGCGGGTCAGCCCAGCCCCACCCGAAAAACATCATGAGCAGTGCGGCAGCAATGGCGCCGATGGAACCGAGCATGTCACTGATGACATGAAGGTAAGCCCCGCGCATATTCAGGTTATTCTCCGTATCGCTTCCTCGCATCATGAGCCATGCAACGAGAATGTTCACGAGCAATCCGATTGTACTGATGATCAGCATGCCGACCGTTGCAACTTCAGGCGGGTTGATGAAACGGCCTACAGCCTCGTAAAAAATATAAAGGGCAATAGCAATTAACGTGATGCCGTTCAGTGCAGCTGCCAGAATCTCAAAACGTCTATATCCGTAGGTTTTGCCTGTATTGACGGCTTTTTCCCCGAACGTGAACGCCAGCAAAGCAATGCCGAGCGCAATGGAGTCCGAGAGCATATGACCTGCATCAGAGATGAGCGCGAGACTGTTGGTGATGAATCCCCCGAAGGCTTCCACGATCATGTACAAGGTAATGATAATAAAGGAAAAGAGCAGTACCTTTTTGTTATTGGTGGTGTGAGCATGATGATGTCCATGGTCGTGACCATGGGTATGACTGTGTTGTTGTCCCGACATTGTAAATCCTCTCCTTGGGAGCCTTGCTCCATTATGTAAGTTACCTGATAACGACATGCTGTGTATTTCCAGCGACTGTGGTTGTGCTTCTTCCTTTCATAGTAAAAAGGATAACGAATTCTTATATATATTATATGAACATATGAACAATCACTCATATGTTATGGATTTATTATAAATCTCCCTCATAGTAGTGTCAACCAGATTGGCGAAAATATAAACATGTATCGACACAGACAGCTGTAATGGAGATCTACTGGCAGCTGTACTGGCTAATGGCTTCGCATTTGTGCTACCATCGGGGCAGGATCACTATAGAAGGGCGGACAACAAGATGAAACATCTGCTGCTGGCAGACGATGATGGCCATATTCGCGCACTGCTGCGCCACGTTATGACGAAGGAAGGATACCGGGTACATGAAGCACAGGACGGTGCGGAAGCCGTCAAAATCATACAGGAGACGCCGATCGATCTGGCGATTCTGGATGTCATGATGCCGGGTATGAATGGACTTGAGCTGTGTGACTACATCCGTCAGCATTACGATATTCCCATTATGCTGCTGACGGCACGGGATCAGCTGTCAGACAAGAAAGAAGGGTATCTGCGAGGTACGGATGAATACGTAACGAAGCCATTCGAACCGGAAGAACTGGTATACCGGGTTAAAGCTCTTTTTCGCCGATATCACCGGACTTCCAGCGATATAATTCGTATGAACCGGATTGTGATTGACCGCAGCAATGTGGAAGTGAGCGACGGGCAGTCGATTCTTTTTTTACCAATGAAGGAATTTGAACTGCTGTCGCAGCTTGCGCAGTTTCCCGGACGCCTCTTTTCGCGGGACGAACTGATTCGATTGGTCTGGGGGGCGGATTATGAAGGAGATGACCGAACGGTAGACGTACATATCAAACGGCTGCGTGACCGCTTTGCGGATTATACAAATGATTTTGTAATCCATACGGTGCGGGGGATTGGATACAAGATCGAGGTGAAATCTCATTGAGAACGCTGTACGTTCGAATATTTCTCATTACGGTGGCTGTGATTATCGTCAGCAGTCTTCTCGGGTTCTTTTTCTCCAACATCTATTATCATGCGAAACTTAAAGACTTTAATGATGAGAAGTTGGTCGGTATCGCCATGGACATGAAAAAGTTTGCCGAAGAGCAGCCTGAGCCGGGTACGGTAGAGCGATATCTTCACAACGCAGCGGCATTAGGATACGAAATCTATGTCACAGACGGTCAAGGGCATGATCAGTTTTACGGTCGGGAGTTCCGCGAAAAAGAGTTGGACAGGCAGGCTGTACGTCTGGTGCTGGGGGGCGATGTGTACCATGGCGTGGCCGAGTTTCCCAGCCAACCATTTATTACGGGATTTTTTGATAATCAATTAAGCAATACGGTGGGTGTTCCGCTGCAGGTAGGCGATGCTCGCTATGCCATGTTCATGCGTCCCGATGTGATCCTGCAGTTTGGAGAACTGCGCATTTTCTTTGCACTTATTGGGGCTTTAACGGTGGGCATCAGTGTCCTGATCTTTCTGTTCAGCACGCGTTATCTGGTGAATCCGATTGAACGGCTGTCCGAAGCGACGAAACGCATTGCGCAGGGCAATTATAACCTGAAATTAAATACAGCAAGACGTGACGAGATTGGCCAGCTCGCCCAGCATTTTATGACGATGAGCAGCGAATTGGAACGGGTGGATCAGGCGCGGCAGCAGTTCGTATCCAATGTCTCACATGAGATCCAGTCACCTTTAACCTCCATTCAGGGGTTTGCCCAATTGGTGGCGGATCGGGAATTACCGGAGCAAGAACGGGCGCATTACGCATCCATTATTGAAGAGGAGAGCAGACATCTTTCGTCGCTGAGTAAACAGCTGCTGCTGCTCTCTTCCCTTGAACAGGGACATGAAGATATGACTCAGACCCAAACCGCATTCTCTCTGAAAGATCAATTCCGTCAGGCCGTTCAGGTACTGCAGTGGCAGTTGGAGGATAAGGAGCTGCTGCTTCGCATGTCCATACCCGATTCCATAGCGCTTAAGGGCAACGAAGTGCTGCTGATGCAGGTCTGGATGAATCTGCTGGGTAATGCGGTGCAGCATCTGCCGAAAGGCCGAAGCATTGAGGTTCGGGCAGAACAGACGGATACCGCATGTGTCGTTTATATTCAGGATAACGGAGACGGAATTGCAGCGGAGCATCTGCCGTTTCTGTTCGATCGTTTCTACAGGGCGGATCATGCGCGTGAACGTTCTTCCGGTGGGACGGGCCTGGGCCTTGCGATTGTGCAGAAAATTATCCGCATCCATCACGGCACGATTGAGGTGTCCAGTTCGGCCAAAGGCACGGTCTTCACCGTGACGCTCCCGCAGATGTAATCTGTTATTCATTTTCCGTTCATTTTCACCTCTTATACTTGGGTTATCAAGAGGGAGGTCAGAGCATATGTACTTGGCTTTACGAGAAATGAGATTTGCAAAGGGACGTTATGCCTTGATTGCCACGATCATGGTGCTGGTTTCGTTTCTGGTGCTGTTTGTAACCGGACTTGCACAGGGGCTGTCGTATGATAACGCGGCTTCGATTAAAAATATGGCAGCATCCCGCTTTGTACTCGAACAGGATTCGAATCATCGTTTCACTCGTTCACAGGTAGGTCAGAAGGAGCTGGATGAGGCGCGTGCTGTCGTTGGGCAGGATCATGCCGAGCCGCTTGGCGTTCGAATGACCACCGTCAGTCCGGCGGACGATACCAAGAAGATCGACGTCGCCCTCTTTATGGTGAACCCGGGCAGCTGGCTTGCGCCAACGGTTACCGAAGGCAGAGCGATCAATGATCAGTCCGCGGGACAGGTTGTGGTAGATCGGAAGCTCGCGAAATCCGGCGTAACGATCGGCACGGTTTTGGTAGATCAGGCTTCGGGAACCGAGTGGACGGTCAGTGGTTTTGTACAAAATGAATCGTTCAGCCACGCACCAGTGGTATTCCTGAATGAGCAGGAATGGCTCGCACTGCAGGTTGGATCACGAGCTGCACAGGTGCCATCGGCAGCGGGGAGTGAAGCTGAAATCGGCAATGGCGCTGGTGCTGCATCTGCAGCATCGGTTACGCCAGTATACAATGCCATTGCGGTCAAGGATGCAGATGATCAGATGAGCAGCCTGAGTGCTGCACTGCCCAAGACAGAGATCATCACCAAATCGGAGGCGGTATCTGCTATCCCTGGTTACAAGGAGGAGCAGGGCTCGCTGCTGATGATGATTGCTTTTCTATATGTGATCTCGGCGTTTGTACTTGCTGTATTTTTCTATGTGATAACGATTCAGAAGACCAGTCAGTTCGGCATTTTAAAAGCAATCGGGACCCGAAACGGTTATCTGGCAGGCAGTGTATCACTGCAGGTCCTGCTGTTATCCGTGGGCAGTTTGGCCATTAGCGTCCTGCTTGTAAGGCTGTTTGAATCTGTGCTGCCCGCATCAATGCCCTTTCAATTAGAATTATCCACGCTTGCATTAACGTGTGTATTGTTCATCCTCATGTCGATGGCGGGTTCGTTATTCTCGGTGTGGAAGGTCGCTAAAATTGATGCACTTGATGCAATTGGGAGGACGGCAGCATGAGAAACCGACTGGAATTGCAAGGCATTACACAGACATTTGATGACGGCGGCAGCCCGCGGACGATTCTGGATCGGCTTGATCTGCAGGTGGCAGAAGGAGAGCTTGTCGCGGTAATGGGCCCTTCGGGCTCTGGCAAAAGCACATTCCTGTCCATTGCAGGTGCACTGCTTCAACCAACGGACGGGGATGTACTGCTGGACGGTACTTCGATTATGGGCAAAAGCAGGACAGATATCTCGGATGTGCGGCTGCGCCAGCTCGGATTTATTTTTCAAAGTGCCAATCTGATTCCTTACCTGAAGGTGGAGGAGCAGTTGATGGTGGTGGCGAAGCTTGCAGGTATGGATAAAAGCAAAGCCGAGCGCCGTGCAGGTGAGCTGCTGGAGACGGTGGGCATGTCTCACCGCCGTAAAGCCTACACCGATAAGCTGTCGGGCGGGGAACGCCAGCGCGCTGCCATTGCGCGGGCGCTGATGAATGATCCGGCTGTGCTGCTGGCGGATGAACCGACGGCCAGCCTGGATGCGGAGCGCGGGCTGGATATTGTAGGCACGATTGCACGGCTCGTCAAGGAGCAGGGCAAAAGTGCAGTGATGGTTACGCATGATGAGCGGATTCTGCCGCTCTGCAGCCGGGTTCTTTTTTTGGAAAAGGGAAAGCTGGTTCAGCATTAAGGACGTTTGGAATACGATTCGAGAAAATATACGGCTCATTATTGATATTGAACATGTTAACGGAAGGTCCATATACCCTGTGTGGGGAGTTGGCCTTCTTTTTGTGTTTTCGATTATAATCGGAAGAGTATGAAGCATATGCACTTGAACCGGATCACTGCATAATATCAGGCTATCAGGAATTGAACTTGGAGAGGAGTGGACATAGATGAGCGGCATAGATGCAGCACAATTTCCTGCACTGAGCACGACGATCCATTGGGGAATTGTAGAGGCTGAATTCCGGCTGGGCAAGCAAGTAGACGAGACACTGGTGAGCAACGTGAGCATCATTCCGTTTGTCGGGGAACAGTGTGTTGTGTTTCAACTGGATAACGGATTGTGGGAGCTGCCCGGAGGAACGTTGGAAGCAGGCGAGCCTTACATGGGCGGATTAGAACGTGAATTGATGGAAGAGTTGGGTGCGGAGCTGCGTTCTTATCAGATTTTCGGGCAATTCCACTGTACCTCCAGTGCACCTTCGCCGTATCGGCCGTACATACCACATCCACATTTCGTTAGAGTGATTGGGTATGGCGATGTGGAATTGGTCAGTGATCCGCTCAATCCCGAGGATGGAGAGCAGGTCGTGTCGGTTGAGGTGGTTAATATCGATGAAGCGGTCCAGCGTTTCCGGGAGCAGAATCGGCAGGATATAGCTGAAATGTACGAACTGGCCTATGTGCTGCGGGAAGCAGAAAAACACGAAGGTAGTGGACAGAACTAGGGAAGAGCACCGCATGGTCCTGGAAGAAATTAACCTATGCTGGATTTGCTGGATTTGAGGGGAGGGAGTTTCGATGCAGGGGCTTTTTAAAGAGATGATTAAAAATGAAGTAAAACCTTTGTTTGCCCGTCACGGTTATACCAAAAAAGGTCTGAATTTTCGAAGAGTCGAAGGCGATCTTATTTACACATTCAACATTCAGAAGTCTCAATCCAATACAGCCAATCACGTTCGCTTCTATATGAACTGCATGATTCATTCCAAGGAGCTGGCGCAGCTGCAGTCTATGATATCAGGCGGTAAAACGATACAGGAGCAGGCTCATCTAAACTGCAGGATTGAAGAGATTGTTCCATCTGCTCCAGACCGCTACTCGCTGACATCTGACGCCGACCTGGTCACTTTTTCAAAAGTATTGTTGTCTCATCTCGAAGAAGCTGTGGAATATATGCGGAACATAACCAGCACCAGAGATATTGTGGAGTATTATATGAGAATGACAGCATTACATTTAAGCGAAGAAACCTTTCATTATCTGCTGCAAAATGGTGATACGACGACTGCTCAGAAATATCTGCAGCAGCTGCAGGCCAAATACGGAGCCGAAAATCGCTGGGCAATCTTTGAGAAGAAGTATGCAGCTATTTTTGCCTCGTGCGGTAGGTGAAAAAATAACTCTGATTGCAGACCAGGAGAGATCAACATTGAAACTATTTTTAAATCTAGATCCCATCAAATTAGAGATCGGATATGAACTAGGCTTCGGGCCGAGCGCCGAATTAGCTGAGCTCATCTTAGCCTTCAAGGAAGATAACGAAGAGATATTATTTCATTTTATAGAATACGACAAAACAAAAGATTCCCATAAAGCGTTGATATCAAAAATGAATTTAGAACAATTCCATGCGGGTGTGTTATGGGACCCAGATTACGAAATGGCAAACAGAGTAGTCGATGTATTAAAACGTAAATCATTCAGGAAAGATGTTAATGTGACCAATGAACAATGGATCGAAGAGTTTCGCAAGCAGGAACTGGACGACATAGATAATGGATTGAAAAATGAAATTCAAGAGTTGTTATATGACATGTGTACGACTTATGAATTAAAAGAGTATCCTGAATCTGTGCGGCATTTCATTCGTCCAAGAGTGAAATACCAAAATAAGCTGTGGCTGAAGCATGCTGATGTACCTCCGCATTTTAAAAGTGTGTTGTGGTATGAACTGCAGACAAAAGAAGAGATCGTCAAAGCTCTAGAATATACGGATTTCTGGTTCAGTTGTGCTATCCTTAGTAAAGGTACTGCGCCGGAGCATTTCAATGCTTATCTGTCCTATACAGAAGAACACGGTCTTGAAGCGGGAGATCCGGATGGCATGGTGCTGTATATCCAGATTCGAGATAAAGCAAGAATGTTAGAGAAAACGCTGCCAAAATTAAAACAAATCGGATCCGTAGAGGTTATAGGGGAGGAAATCACATATGACAACCAATAAAGGAACAAGGCGGACTTGTGAGAAGGGGCATGTATTTTATAAAAAAAGTGACTGTTCTACCTGCCCCAAATGCGAAGCAGAACGGAAACCGAAAGAGGGATTTATGAGCCTGCTGTCTGCTCCGGTAAGACGTGCACTGGAATCAGAGGGAATCACAACCCTCCCGAAACTTGCCGAGTATACGGAGAAAGACATTTTAAAGCTGCACGGGATCGGACCTTCGTCCATGCCCATACTGCGTAAGTCGCTGGAGGAAGAGGGACTATGTTTCAAGGCGCAGCCTTAAGCTTTTTGCTGTTCGCCTTCCTCTTCCTCCACCTTTTCAGAACTATTCTATAACCGATAACAGCTCTTCCATCGTTACTTGATACAGTAAGTTCCCCTCACTCAGCAGCAGGCGATCCTGTCGAAAATCTTGTCGTGCCTGTTGGAACGGGCTGTTTTTTTCGTTCAGCAATGTGAACTTCGTTCCCTTGGTGAGGCTGCCAGGCTTCTGCATTATCTTGAAAATAAATGTTCCATGCTTCTCATACCCGGCATCAAACAAGAAGTGATATCCATCCGTGCAGAAACCCGAGGAACCGGATATATTCGGATTCAAGTAGGTAACTTGAGGTGACTCTGTGCGGACCTCTCCCGAAATACAGCCGAGTTTGAAATCAGTGTAATAGTAGAACCAGACTTTCTGTTCGTTCACGACATTGAGTGCGTAACAGTCGGCAATGTCTGCGCTGTTATTTTTATAAATGATCTTCCCGTAAGCGTCCCAAGCGAGCAGCCCACTCTCCCCAACAGGCGGATTCCAGCCGTAATTACCGAACACACCTTCATCGAAGTAACTGGTCCAGATGGTCCCCTGTTCCGTCACCTGGACACTCTGAATGCCATCGCCTAGTAGAAATTCACGAATTGCTGTACCCTGCCGATCACATAATTTAGCATTCAGATCAAATTTACCATTTCCGTAATAGGTACTGCGAGCGCCAACCAGCAGCAGATGTTCCTGCAGCGGCTGCACGTAATGATAGTGATACTGCTGCCCCTGAATAATGATTTCCTCTACATACTGACTCGATACGATCAGCACTTTGTATGTGTAGGTTTTCTGGAGTTTGGTCTGTACAAACATGTCCTGTTTTCGTTCAGGAACATTGTTGATGAGCAGGATATATGCAAGGCCATCATGTCCCCACTGCACAGAGATTATGCTGAAATCCTCGGTGTAACAGGAGATGTCGGCAAAAGGTAATAATGTTAATTTTGAATCAGTCATCGTTAAATCCTCCCTTATGATCATAAACCAATGCAAGCAGTACCTTGGGCTGCTGTAGTTACCTTGAATGATGCCATAAGCAGATTGGATGGAACATGGCGAAAGTATAACGAGCGATAAAATAAGTAAATAAGCCAAGATCCGCTATAGCTTGTGAGACCTGGATTCCGTATTTTATCAAGTCAGAACGAGTGCGGAATACGTTTGTTCGTTAAATGACGGAGCAGGAAATGACCGAGTTTGGATCGAAGTGATCTGAGATCGGTTTTTTTAGGGTTATTCAGGGGGTTATATACATATTAGATTCTATAGTGGAAGGTGACGTGGGACGTGAAGATTTATCTAGTTCGGCACGGTGCAGATGAAGAAGGTTACCGCGGTGGCTGGAGTCAGCGGGGACTTACCGATCATGGAATTCTTCAGGCCAGAAGATTAGGGACGTATCTGCAGGAGCATGCGGAGCAGTATGATATTCAAACGATTATCAGCAGTGATCTCCCCCGTGCGGTGCAGACAAGCAGTGAAATCGAAGCCGCATTGGATATGCCGATCATGTACACACCTGAGTGGCGTGAGATGAACAATGGTGAGCTGGCAGGTATGCCTCATGCGGAAGCGGAAGAAAAGTACCCGGGTATTTATTTTAATACGTTAGACATGAGTACTGCTTTTCCCGGCGGAGAGAGTCCGATTCATTTTCATACAAGAATTAGAAACACGTTCGAACATTTGTGTATTCAACTCGAAAAGGAACAGATTCAATCCAACGTTCTCTTGGTCACACACGGAGGAGTAATCAATATTCTGTATTATCTTTTGGCTAAGAGGGAGTGGAGCAGCAAGTCCAGTTTCTATCCCATCGACAATACAAGCATTCATACGATCGAGAAACATAAGGAGGGCTGGAGCATAATACACCCTAACAGGATTCCTCACCTGAGATAAGAAAAACCATCGGCATCACTGCTGTCGCCAGTTTTATCCGTCTGAAATTATAGAGTGCCCATATGTAACATCAATGCACATCATCAAATCCGAGAAGTAGGGAGGCCGACACATGAGTGGTAAATCAGAAGAACTGCTGCATCATCTCAAATCTTTATCTGGACCATTCCCCATGTGGAATATGGAGCAGCTGCCGGATCAGCCGGGAGAGTTATTTCTGGATTGGTTGAGATTGGCTGTCGAAAAGGAGGTAAAAGAGCCTCATGCCATGACTCTCTCTACAGTGGATCAGCATGGTTATCCCGATGCGAGGGTGTTAATTTTAAAACATATTATGGAGGATACCTTCTATTTTGCATCCAGCTCGAACAGTCGAAAAGGCCGGCAGTTGAAGGATAACCCAAGGGTCGCACTTACCCTGTACTGGCCTTCATTAGGAAGACAGATTCGAATTCGGGGGATTGCTCAAGATGAGGGGGACGAAGCAGGGGCAGCGGACTTCCGGAAACGCAAACCTGGAGCCAAAGCGGCAGCCATGACGGAGCGTCAAAGTCAGCTGCTGGATTGTGAAGACGAGTTGGAACGTTCTATTGAAGCTCAGAGGAAACGCCTTCAGGATGACCCTGATTTTGCTGCGCCTTATTGGCGTTTATATGCTGTGCATGCAGAGGAAGTAGAGTTCTGGCAGGGGGATACGGAGCGCAAACATTTACGTGTACAATATAAGCTGCAGGATGAACATTGGCAAAAGAACAGGCTGTGGCCTTGAAAGTACAGGCACACAGCAGCAGGAGTGACGAAGACAACTGTACGTAATGTCATAGCGCTTGTAGAATGTCCTTCGCTATAATTTTCAGGTTATCAGGACGATAGAACTGAAATGAAGCAGGGAAGCAGGAGGCAGAGCGTATGACGATTCGAAATAAATATAAAGCACTTGAACTGGAGACACCCGGTATTTATGAACTGGAAGGGCTGGAGGTAGGGGTAACCTCGAATTGCAATTATAAATGCGACTACTGCTGTGCGTACAATCGAGATGATGGCGAGTGCATCAGCAGCGCAGAGGTCATCCGCATCATTCGTGAGCTGCCTCACCTTAAACGGGTACGCTTGTCAGGCGGGGAAGTGACGCTGAAATATAAGGACTGTCTGGAGATCGTAACGTACTGTGCGGCACAAGGCATCGATACACAGCTGAATACAAATGCGAGTCTGCTAACCGAGGAACGAATTATCGCGCTGCGGGATGCGGGTTTGTCTAACATTCATATCTCGTATAACTATACCGATGCGGATTCGTATGCTGCCTATTACCGTGTGCATCCCAGCATGTATGAGCGATTAGAGCATAACATTCGCCTGTGCACGGAATTGGGTCTGGAGACGGTGCTGGAAACCCTGCTGTTCCAAGGCAATCAGGACAGTATGCAGGCAATTAGCGATAAAGTCTACAACTTGGGCGTGCGCATCCATGAGATTCAGAACAGTATCAAGATGCCGCACACCGACTGGAGTCAGATTGTCTCCAAAGCGTCGCTGGTTCAATCAGTCACGGCGTTAATTGAAAATAAAAAGCCGGATACGACGCTTTATTTTACATGCATGGATCGGTTTGCTGAGCAATTGGATCTGCGTGAACAGCCCGGGGTATACTTCTCGAACTGTGTGGATGGGACGAAGCAGCTGCACCTGCATGGCAATGGAGATATTCTGATCTGTGAACTCTGTCATCCGGTGGTCATCGGGAACATCTATGACGGAACGTCATTAAAGGATATTTATAAGCAGCAGCCTGCTGCCTTGACGGACTTTCTGGATAAGCGGCCTTGTCCAGCATATGATGCTTTGTTTGCGTAAGGAGTGAGCCAATGTGCTCGCTCTTTTTTGATGGGAGAGCTTTCCCATTTAAACGGTTATAGGGTACGATGGAGGAAGATGAACGTGAGTCAACTCAGTGCAGGAGGTCGATCATGTATCTTCGAAGAGTCGAATTGATGACAGACAAAATTGATCATCCGGAGCAGTATCCGTTTCATATTCCCTCGATTGAATCTCTGGATCGTTTGGAGTTCAGCCATAACGTTACTTTTTTCGTGGGTGAAAATGGTTCGGGAAAATCAACGCTGCTCGAAGGCATCGCTCATCAGTGTGGATTCAACACTGCCGGGGGCGGGCGCAATAACTATTTTGAGACACATGCGTCAGAGTCAGCGCTTGGAGACTACTTGAGACTGGCCTGGATGCCCAAGATCACCAATGGTTTTTTTATGCGCTCGGAGTCGTTCTATCAATTTGCATCCCATATCGATGAGATGCCGGGATCACTTCAATACTATGGAGGGCGTTCGCTGCATAAGCAGTCCCATGGGGAGTCTTTTCTTAATCTGTTCATCAATCGTTTCAGCTCCAAAGGCATTTATCTGCTTGACGAGCCGGAAGCGGCTTTGTCCCCAGCCCGGCAGCTCTCATTGCTGCGAATTCTCCATGATTTATCCGGTCATTCGCAATTTATTATTGCAACACATTCACCCATTCTGCTTGGGTATCCGGGGGCCGAGATTTTGAGTTTTGATGACGGTCATATTCATAAAATGATGTACGAGGATACGGATCATTACCTGATCACCCGCAGCTTTCTGGAGAATCGGGATCGTATGCTGCATGAATTATTTAAGGATGAATAAATGGAGAACGCAGGAACCAGCTGGAAAACAAACGAGTTAAGGAGAGATGGGATGAAAGCAGGATTGTTAATTATTGATATGCAGGAGAGTATTGTACGCAAACAGATGGATCAGAAGGCCATCGACCATGCCTGCGAATATATTAATCATGTGGCGAACGTACTCCGCTCCAATGACCACGCAGTTGTACATGTGCAGGATGTCGAGGGGATGGAGGGAGCAGAGCCGGAACTGTATCGAGTCATTCCCGAGATTGACGTGGATGAGAAGGATATGACGATCACAAAAGAGAGTTCCAACGCATTCTGGCAAACGGGACTGGAGCAGTCCTTGAAAAATCAGGGCATCGAACTGCTCATTATCGCAGGATTTGCGGCAGAAGAGTGTGTGCTGTTCACATACAATGGTGCAGCGGAACGCGGTTTCAGGCCTGTGATGCTGCAAAATGGCATTCTCAGCACCCATACTGAGGCGGTATCCTCCACATACAGGGACCGTAATGTAATCTCGTATCCGGTAGTAGATTATTTGATTCGATAGTTGGTAACGGAAGCAGATATCCAAATGGATCAAAGAACAGCGTTTACTTTCTAAAAGGAGGCTGGAGGATATGGATGTATACTACAACGCTCTCTTACTTCTTCTCTCGTTCACAGGTGTGATCTGGACCCTCAAAGGATTCAGGAAAAAGTTAAGGCTGATGGTGTTTTTCAGTGTCATTCTGATTCTGGCACCTGTACTGATTATGATGGGTTGGATGACCTGGTTACCGCTTGTAAGTGCTGCTGCATTTGCTGCTGCTTTGTTTGTACCGAAAGAAGGAAACAAGGCATAATGGATGAACTTCTTAAAGAAACTATCGCCCTCGGGCGGTCTGTGTTTGGGGCAGATAACAAGGCTCTGTTTCCTCTCTTATTGGAGAAGAAAAAGGGCCTTTTTGGATTCCCCTTTTCCCATACATGGGTTATGATGGGTGAATAAGTGTGCTTTGGAAAAGATCTGTAGTATGATGAGGGAGGATGTAGGCGCTGAATGGCATATGAGTATCTGGTGAAAGAGGGACTGGAATGACCAGACGTATTATTGTAACTGGCGGTGCGATTATTCGCGACCATGCAGGGAGAATTTTGCTTCAACGGAGATCGGATTATGGAGATTGGGGACTACCCGGCGGCGGAATGGATGCTGGCGAGCAGATCGAAGAGACGATGATCAGGGAAGTGAAAGAGGAGACGGGATTGGAAGTAAGCTCATATGAACTGGCTGCCGTATATACCGGCGAAAGAATGAAATATACATACCCTGACGGGAATAAAGTCGTATTTGTTATGTTTTTATTTAATGTTACTGCAGAGCTGTCCGGGCGGATGGCTCCCGATCTTAGAACCCTTGTATTTCAAGACGAACATCATGAGTCTCTGCAGCTCGTTTTTCACAGTCTCGATGAGATTGATCTGAATGTAATTAATAAGGTGCAGCAGCCTGTATTTATCGACTTGATTGAAGGTAAGAACACATTGCTTCGCAGTTGAAATAACAACATTTCTTGAATATAAGGGGGGCTTCTATTGCCTTGGCCTATGGTTCATTTTGCAATTGCATCCGAAATCGTACCGCATCCATCTCCGACATTATTGCTGGGAAGCTTAGCTCCGGATTCCATTCATGTGAGAACCAATGTACGCAGTGAAAAAGCGAAGACTCACCTTATGGCCACAGAACACCAATTTGCCGCAGATACCGATTTACAGCAGGTTATGGCTTCGGAAATGAACGTGCTTCGGATGCGGCGTGACCCCCAGTTTTTGCATTATCTATGCGGTTATATTGCCCATATCTATACGGACCGGGAGTGGACTTTTCAGATCTATCCTCCATATGAAGCGGACCCGAATGGAAGAGAGATTTACACCCATGACGTCAAGAAGCTGGAGTTCAGAATACGGCGTGAATACGCTGGAGCTTCGGAATGGTTAGATCAGTTGAGGATAGCGAAAGGGTATGAGTTCGGCGGCTTGAAAGCGCAGGAGGTATGCGCGTATAGGGAAGAAAAGTTTGATTTCTTCGCATACTCTGAGAATGAACCTGATGGTGATCTAAAAATACTGACAATGGAGACAGTAACGGAATTTATACATAAAACGGCTTCCGACTTGAAAACCAGATTCAAAGAATGGCAGATCTATGAGCAGCTGCAGTCTTAGCGAGGCGGAAAGAGAGGTTGCAGGGTGGATAAGGAAATTCGTTTGGTATCTTACGAAGAGCAGTATTATCAAGCGTTGACCCATTTTATGCTGAAAAAGGAACAGATGGACTTTACGGCGATGCCTGCTGCAGTGATTGAAGAGGCTGTGACGAATCCGGACAAAGATCCGGTTGTTATTTTATGTGGGGCGGTGCCTGTAGGATTCTTTGTTTTACACAAAGGTTCAGAATACGTAGAGCCAGCAGAGTCGGATTGCAAAATTCTCATTCGTGCGCTGTCCATATCGATGGAACAGCAGGGGAAAGGGTATGCATTGGAGGCGATGAAAAGATTGCCTGCCTGGGTACGCAAGTTTCATCCTGAGATGAACGAGATTATTCTCGCGGTGAATGAAGCAAACCAGGCTGCACGGCAGCTGTATTTGAAATCCGGTTTCCTCGACTTGGGGGTCAGAAGAATGGGCAGGCAGGGTATGCAGTATATTTTGCACTACAGCTTGATGAGATCGGGGAGATAGAATGGACATCACACTGACGCTGGAGCCGCATGGCTGGCTGGATGTATCAATTGAATATAAGACGCACGAACGGGTTGAGCTCCCGGTTTCGTGGCTTTCGGATGCGCTGGGGGATATGGCACGTCAACTTGCTTCGCTCCATAAGGGAACTGAGGAGGTTGTCATGGTAATGCGTATGAACGAATTGGCCGAATAGTACAGATTAATTAAAGGATTCGATCCATCAGACAGGGAGGCAGCCGTGTGGCGAAAATATATAAGGGAAGATACACCGCTCAGATCGAGGGAGAGTTCGTTGTTTTTATTATTGGCATGAGAATTAATCGGCTGTGGGCGATTCATAAGTGGCTGCCTGTGTTCAACTCTATGGGGCCGATGATTAAAGAATTATATCAGAACCCGGACACCGGATTTTTAGGTACAGAATTTCTGGTGAACTGGCGCGGAGTAACCCTGCTGCAGTACTGGCGTTCATACGACGAGTTGGAAACTTATGCGCGTGGCGGATTACATCTGGAGGCATGGAAACGATTTAATAAGTCGATCGGCTCCGACGGTTCTGTGGGAATCTACCATGAGACATATAAAGCTCAAACAGGTTCGCACGAAAGCATCTATGCCAACATGCCGAAGTTTGGACTGGCGAAAGTATCCGATCATGTACCTGCATCAGGAAGACGGGCAACATCAAGGCGCAGAATGGGCGGGGAGAACGAACCGGCAGTAGAGGTACCAGAGAACCCGCGGAACAAGGAATAGTGCAAATGATGAATAGAGAGGAGCATATAATGAAAGCTGCGATTAAAAGAGAAGATTTGGATTCGCACCAATTAAGCTGGCTGTGCATTGAACCGATGCTGCTCTCTGTGCGCGGACAGGATCTGGCGGCTAAAAGAGAGGTGTATCTGCAGCTGAATGAGGGGCAGCAGGCGCTGTACCTATTTTACTCGTATCATAATCATACCCGGAGTCTGGCTGAGTTTTACTGGTTCTCGGCATATCATATCATGGATCTGCAGAGCTGGAACGGGATCAGAAAAGGCATGCAGTTCTTTCAGTTAGATGGAATGGTTCGTATTCTGGATGACATTGAGGCTTTGATAGCCGATGCTAAAAAATCAGGAGAAACATGGCAGGAGGTATCGCCAACCGATCTGGATCATGACCCGCAGCTGCGCCAGCGAACTGAACGGGTATACGCGGCATATCAGGAGGCTTCACAGAAAGGGATTATGGCGATGAATGAGTGGGTTCGGCATCATCAGGACACGGTAGTGGAGATGAAGGAAGAAGTATGAAGCTGCAGGAGACTACTCTGAAAAGAGTAGTTTTTTTGTTTCATTTTTCTAAACGAGTGCAGCGAAACTGCAGATTCATGCAGCAAAACGCAATATCGTGGGAATTGTGCTGGCGGATATGTAATATGAGTGGTGAGAGGAGGACATCGTGTGAAAGTCTTTTTTGAAGAAAGTCAGGAGATGCAGCCGAATGAGGCGAAAATAATAACTCACCCTGAAGATCAATCAAAGTGGGATCGTATTCGGGAAGCGATGAGTCAAATGGAACATGAACTCGTTGTCATCCAGGCAAGGAACAACCGTAACGTAAGGATCAAGCTCAGCACGGTGGCTGCCATTGTATCCGAAGATCGGATGTGCGGCGTGAGTGTTATTACGGGGGAAAGGTACCTGCTTAATCAGCGTTTGAAGTATGTGGAGCAAGAGCTGCAGGAGCAGGACACTACACTTGTCAGAATCAACAATCAGACGATCATTAACACCAGGCATATCGGCAGCTTCTCAGCTGCGGAACATGCCAGAGTTCAGGTCAACCTGACTGATGGTTCAAGCTATTATGTAAGTCGATTCTATATGAAAAACTTTAGGAGGAAATTATGATGGTACAACAACTTAAACAATCCTTTTTTCAAGTATTCACAGTCACGACACTCTGGGTAACGCTGCTGCTGACACTGTTCTATCACAACCAGCCGATCCGTATGACGTTTCTGTGGAATGTGGCAGGCATTTCGTTCGCTGCCGCTGTGCTGTTCGGGGTGATGTACAGCGCACTGTGGAATCATTTTACGCTAAAACCGCTGTGGAATATCGTCATTTCTTCTACATGTAATATCGCCGGGGGGATGGTAATCGTTTGGCTTTTTTCGAGGGAAATGTTTGAGTTAATCGCGCCTTGGTTCCCGGGAATGTGGCTGCTGTCAATCGTGCTGCACGTTATAGCGTTTTATTTTTATGCTAGAATAGACAGCAGGAAGAAAGCGGAAGAGTTAAACGATATTCTAAAGTAGGGTGAACAGCTATGAACGAAGATGAGCTGCTGCTGTATCTTAAACAGTGCGAGCTCTATGACTTTGTGGATTTCTCCAAAGATCAGTGGTTGTCTGGATACAAGGCGTACTATGGCGTTTGATGCCAAAAAAGGAGGGATAGATATTGAAGCCAGAGACTGCTGAAGTGATGCAGAAACAGCTGTGCAGGAAATACAAGGCAGACTACGTTCCAAGTGAACTACACCTGAAGGTGGGAATTGCCTGGAACGTTAAGGAAAAGCGCGAACCGATTCACGGGATGCGCATTCAGCCTGAGGGCGATACGACCGGTTGGTACATTTGGGCTGAAGAGTACTCCGATGCCGATGATTTCTTCGTACCGCTGCATACGGCACATATCGATGATTGGGACCCCAAAATCAAGCCGTATCTTGGACTTGCTCCGGGTTGGAGATTCCTGATTGCCGAGGATTACGAGGATGTATGGTTTGATGAGGGGCTTTTGAACAGATAACTGTATCAGGGCTGAGTCCCGGCTGATGTTCAGTGTGGGGGAATTGGAGGCAGTAAATAACCGGTTATCACGCTTGTTCAATGTATGGTTCAATCCATGCATGACAGCGTGTTTTTTTATGTGAGAGCACGGAGGCATGGAAGTTAACTTCATTTATACGTTCGCAAATTCCACATTATGGGTTATGATGTACCTGAGAGAAAATTAGACAACAACAGGAATTCATTTGGTGGAAAAGGAGTAGGGAGTGAAGAAGCATGATCCAGAGGTTAGCTTTTATATTGGGCATGATTTTGCTTGTTACGGCCTGCCAGAATAAAGAAGCGCCAGAGGATACACAGAAAACAGCTTCGCCGAGCAGTGTGAACCATGAAGAAGTCACCGGAGATGAGTCGGCAGCTTCTCCTTCACAATTACAAGATGAGGATGCCCCGCCGGAATATATTGATGAGAGGATATATGCGGGGGATAAACTGGCCATTGTCAAACAAATGAACGCTCGTTTGCGTTATTTATATGAACAAGATGAAGAGGGATATATGAGCTTGTTTACACCTAGGGCTCCTGTAAGCGGCATGTCTGAATATAAGGTCCGCAAAGTGATTGCGTTAAGTGATATTAAGATTACGGAACAACGGAAGATCTATGAAGCAACCGTAAACGTTACAGAATTAAGGGCGGGAGACGAGAATGAGTACAGCTCCATGATGGTCTTTCAACGAAAGAAAACGGACGGCGATGCAGCACAATGGTTCATTGCAGACATCGATTAACAATAGGATGGACACGTAAGAAGGAAGGAGCAGCGATGAATAAGATATTATTCGAGCTTGTCAATGAAGTGAAGGATGAGGCGACTTTTATTGCATTTTTGAGTGCGCTAAGCCAAGACCGGCAGTCCTGTCCAGATGAATGGCAGCATGATGCGATAGAATCCTTTCTGGAAGCTGCATCCGAGTGGGGGCAGGAATCGGTTAATGGATTAACGCACTACGAGAAGCCGGATAATCCATGGAAACGCTCTGCTCAGATCATGTATATGGGCAAAATCTATGAATAGTAGATGGAATTAAGGCATCGAGGAATTATACATAACGGAGGATGGTATGAATGATGGAATATGTAGAGATTGGTCTGATCGTGGTTACAGTGTTGTTGTTCATCAGGGGTGCAGTAAGCAGGCGTAAATCTTTCTTTAGATGGGGGATTGCCAGCCTGCTTCTGCTGCTTGTACTATTTATTCCTTCGTTTGTGAATGGATTTCAGAACGGGTTTGTTGATGGATGGGCAGCCAAGTGACGAATTCATTGAACAGCAATATATCGTATGTGCAGAACGGCGGCCGATTTAACTTTCGCGTGGCAGGGATCGTAATGCATGCGGACAGAGTTCTTTTGCATCAGGCGAAACAGGATGATTTCTGGAACCTGCCCGGAGGGCGGGTAGAAATGAACGAATCAACAGAGGATGCTGTTCGGCGAGAGATGATGGAGGAGATTGGGGTACATGTCCGGGTCGGGAAGCTTGCCTGTGTTTGCGAAGACTTTTATGAATACGATGGCATGAACATGCACGAGATTGGGTTCTATTACGTGATCTCGTTACCCGAAGGACATGCGTACTATGATGAGGCTGAGTTCAATGGTTTGGAGCGTGATGGCGAACTGACGTTTCGCTGGTTCCCGTTGCGAGAGCTTGAGCACATGGAGATTTATCCTGTTTTTCTGAAAAGGGAACTTGTTAACTATCGTGATCCCAACGATATCAGACACATCATCCAGAGATAGAGGGGCAGTCAATGGACATTACATTTATCCGTCATGGCCACGCGGAGCATTTGCTGAATTATCCGAATGAGCTTAACCGGGTGCACCCGGGTCTGACGGAACAAGGGAAGCGTCAGATTACAGCCTTACGTAAAACAATAAAGGTGGAAACGGGTGATCCCGTCATAGTCAGTCCGACCAAACGAACGCTTGAAACGGCACAGCTGTTACCGACGAGTGAGCACAGCAGGGTGATGATCAGCCCTTTGGTCGGGCCAAGAATGTTTCCTCAGGATCCAACGTTTGCTCCGTTAAGATGTGACCAGATCTATACGAGGAGAGAACTTGGCACTTTATATTCAGAGATGCAGGTCCTTCATGGTGGACGGAATGAATGGAAAGAAAGTATAAATCAGATGGCGGCACAGCGTTTTACGAGATTAGCAGAACAGCTTCTGGATTGGTGCAGGAAACAGAACGGGCATACCTTTATCGTCTCACATGATGGTACGATTACGAATTATAGAGTGCTTTTAGGTGAACAGGGATTAACAAGAGATGATTTTCTAGGTGAAGCTGGATACTGCACCGTCCGCAGTATTTAAGAGTAGGTGGAGACCATTGAACTCATACGGTTGATGATAAAATCCATAGGAGGCTTATATGAAGTCAATTTCACTTTCATTTTCGATTCTGTTAGCCAGTGCTGTTCTGGGAGCTGCGTTTATCATTGGCTGTGTGCTGTTCGTGAATCAAGACAAAGGTCAGAATCAGATTAACACAGTACCGGCTCTAAGTGCAGAGCAGTCGATTCTAAGTCAGAAAGCCATGCTGACCCTGCAGGAAACGGCTGTATATCTAGGTATGAAAGAAGATCAGGTGATGAGTATTATTCAGGCTGAGCAGCGTAGTTTGAATGCGTTTCACCGTTTTGAGGGCAAGATGTTCCCGTTTATTAAAGTGCAGGATCAATTTTACATAAGCCGGGTTGAACTGGAGTCATGGATACAGGATGCTTCCAACAATCATCGAAGATATATCAATGGAGAGATGCAGTAGTCAAGGCATTCAAAAAATTTCATCTCGTAACGTAAAGGATAAGGGAGTTAGCGAACATGGAGTTGATCGGACAACAGATTAAAATCAGCAGCTTAACCGAGCAGGATATGGATTTTATATGCAAACTGGAATGTGATGCAGACTTGTGGGCCTTTGAGGAAACGGTGGAAACGAAGGAAGATGATGTGAAGGAAAAGTACCGCAGTCATTTTCCCGTTGAAGGTGAGACACCGTATGCGTATGATTTTGTCATCCGCCGCTTGAATGATTCGAGCGAGACACCCATTGGAATTGTTCAGATATGGAGTTATGTTGACTTTCGCAAAAGCTGGGAACTGGGATATGCTGTACTGCCCGAATATTCAGGCAAAGGGTACGGAAGCGAGGCGGCCCGGTTATTACTTCAATATGCATTTAATGAGTTAAAGGCTCATAAGGTTGTCGGGATGTGTAATGCCGAAAATGTACGCTCCACTGCTTTGATGCAGCATGCGGGCATGACGAGGGAAGCGATTTTCAAGGAAGAGTTATGGTGGCAGAACAAGTGGACAGATCAGTACTTTTTTTCTATTTTGGATAGAGAGTTTAAGGAAGTTATTAGTGAACATGAGGAGGCTGTGTCTCAATGACAAGACGCAAACTGGTTTTGCTGAGTGACGTATACTTTCATGCAAATGATAGATTGAATGAGAGAATTCGAAGCCTTTTTCAGCCGAAACAGCCTTCCATCGGTTACATTCCTTCCTGTTCCGACCCGCAGCGGATCTATGTCGAACATACCCGGCGTTACTACCGCCAGCTTGGCATTGAAGATGTACAGTACTATGATCTCGATACGGAGTACGAGGAAGGAATGCTGGACTCTCTTTTCCAACATGATGCGATCCATCTGTCCGGCGGCAATACATTTTATTTTCTAAGCTTGCTGCAGAAACGAAATGTGCTGGATCAGCTGCGTTCCTATGTCGATAAAGGCGGTATTCTGATTGGAGTCAGCGCAGGCAGTATTCTGATGACACCTTCCATTCGTTTGGCTGGACACGGTGAAGATGCGGACGAGAATTATATCCAGTTAACGGATCTGCAGGCGCTCGGACTTGTGCATTTTGAGTTTGCACCCCATTGGGATGGTACGGAAGAAACACTGCACGCTCTTCAGGAATATGCGCAACTGCAGCAAACGGAGGTTTATGGTTGTCCGGATGGCGGAGCTGTCATTGTTGAAGATGATTCAATTGAACGGTTTGGCGGGGCAGCTGCCGTGCATTAAAAGAGGATGATAATGATGTATACCATTCAAGTCTGCTGCCGTCTTAAAGAATTATGCCGAGTATATGCTCAGACAAAGGTTATGAGGCAATGCAGGCTTAAAGGAGAAAACAACAATGAAAGAGTCAAAACGGATCAAATGGGAGAAACAATTGAAACAAGGTAAGCGGTATCATATTTGGGTGCGCGGCGTTCTTGGCTGGGGACTGCCTCTGGCTTTCCTGTATACCTTGGTGATGACCTCATGGAGTGGGCAAAGTCTCACGCTGAATGGTGAGTTTTATGTGAATTTACTGACCGCCCTAGTTCTGTTCCCGGCCGCTGGAATTTGGTATGGGGTCTGGACGTGGAAAATTCTGAAGATGAAAGTAGAGCAGAACAGAAGGTAGTTCTATCTCGTGTGAAAAGGAATGAGAACATGATTACGGAGCTTAGCTCATCTGAGTTTTACAAAATAAAACATCTCACGGACGACTGCCGCAATATTGAGGCCAAAGCAGTCGCTTCGGGCGTAAATCCCGGGCGAATCTATGTGGATGATGCCGATGACATCAAGGCAGCTCTTATATGGATTCAGGGGCAGTCCGGTTACCAACTCATTGGTGATGCGCAGTCCGAAGCTTTTCGACGTGAGCTGCGGTTATACATGGAGACATACGTGAGGCCCGAATGGGCAGCCTTACAAATCTCCGCGATAGAGATCGGGGCTGCTGATGATCGCTGGGAAGATGTAATCCAACATATGGCGGGTTCGAGTGAGATTAACTGTGATGTGCAGCATGTGTTTATGTTAAATCCGATGCACAGCATTGCAGGAAGTGACGACCCTAAGCCCGCTGCCCGAATGAAGCTGCATGCAGATGGTGAAACACGGGTGATCCGAATAGACGAAGCATTGTTTAAAGATAGCCGCTTGAATCATCTGTCCTTTGTCACCGATAAAATCAATTCCTTCTGGACGACGGTGGATGCTTTTTTAGAACATGGTTTGGGCTGTGTTGTAGTTCATGACGAAGATATCGTAAGTGTATGCCTCTCTGCGTTCGTTGAGGGAAGTACACATGCTGTTGATATTGAAACCTTGGAAGGTTATCGAAAGCAGAATTATGCTGCGCTGGCGGCTCAAGCGTATATGGAGCAGTGCAATCAGGCAGGCATCCATCCATATTGGGACTGCTCACCTGATAACACAGGTTCAATCCGTTTAGCACAAAACATAGGTTTGTCTCTCGATTTTAACTATCTGGTGTATTGGTACACCATCTCATCGTCTGTAAGCAGTTAAATCTGTGGATGGAGTTAGAGTCGAAAGAGTACAGCATTCGGTAGATCAGGGTATCTTGAAGCATTCCAAATAAGATGAAACCATCGATGTTATGAATATATGTCTGAACACAGGAGGAGCAGTATGGGATACATCTTGGAATTACGTAAACTAGTGGGGACACGGCCCATAGTTATGGCAGGTTCATGTGTATTGGTGTTTAATAAACAAGGTCATCTGCTGCTCCAGAGACGAACAGACAGTCTGGACTGGGGAACCATAGGCGGTTCCCTTGAGCCGGGTGAATCTCTAGAGGAAGCTGCTGCACGTGAATTATATGAAGAAGCCGGATTGCGCGCAGCAGGATACAAGCTCATTACCGTTTTCTCGGGACAGGATATGTATTATCAGTATCCGCATGGAGATGAAGTCTATAACGTAATGGCCATCTATGAAGCAGACGGCATTACGGGCAGCCCAACCGTGATGGACGATGAAGGGTTAGAGCTCAGATACTTTGACTTGACTCAGCCGATACCTGATATCAATCCATTTACCAAATACGTATTGACGAAAGCAGGATATATCAAGAGTTAGTTCATAGATTCCTTTCGGCTATACTCGCACAACATTATCATTTTTCTCTCAGTGATTTACGGCTGCTGTTTTAGTATGATGAATGTATCATTTGCAAAGAGAGAGGGTCAGACAATGGATACATTTTTGCAGCAGATCAACGAGTTAAACGAGCTTCAGAGAGACTTGGTCAGCCTGCATCCTTTTTTTGCAGAGCATCATCCTGTTGTCGTAGCGGACGAAACGTTGTTACATATCTATGATTATTCATCCAGAACCCGGCAGTATGAGTGGGTCAAAACTGTGCCGGATGACCTGTACATTCCAGAAGATTGTCTTGGCGCGATGCCTGTACATCATATAAACCATCGGATGTGCGCGATCGTCACGGCTTCCGTTTTCCAAAATCTAGAGCAGAAAGTCTTTCTATTTCACGAGTACGTGCACTGCTCTGTCTATGGGAAATATAAGGAGCGGATCGTGGACCGTCTGCAGATTAAACATAAAATGACTCAATTGAAACGGGTAACCTGGGAGATCGATTATGATTTCCCGTACGAGGATGAGCGTGTCGCGAAGCGGATTGATTCTCTTTTATCCGCATTGAAAAGTGAGAATCTCCAGCAGATTCAGGCTGCACGCAAGGAACTGTTTGAATCTTTGACGGAAGAACAAGCTGAATATTGGAGCTGGCTGGAATGGAACGAAGGGTTTGCAAGGTATGTCGAGAATCTGATTCGGGCCAAATATGGTCTACAACCTAATCATTACGGCGATACAGCGCCGTTTAACCGACTCGTATTTTACGAATGCGGATCACAATATATTCGTTTGCTTGTGAAGGAACACCCTGCATATCATACGGACTTGGAACAGTTGTTTGACCGAATGCAGATGGAGAGAGCGGCAGGTTTCGTCAGCTGATCAACGATGGATTGTGTGCACTTCTTGTATAAAAAGGAGAGAATGGTTTATGCCTCTGCCTATGGTACATCTCAGCATAGCTTATCCATTGGCTGATGCTCTGCCTGAGCCGCTGGATCGGGGAGCATTTTATCTCGGGAGTATCGCCCCGGATTCCATTCACATGCGTGAGGGAACAACGAGAGAAGACAAGCAGCACACTCATTTTTACCCTGAATAAGAGAATAATTATTCTGGACGTCTTCAGAAACTATACAGCGGTTATAGAAGTGAGGGTTCGGATGAAGGATGGCATTCGTTTGTCATTGGATATTTCATGCATGTGATGACGGATTATTACTGGTTTCGAAGTGTACATCCACAGTTCGTGGAGCAAGTTCGAGAGGATGACCAGCGAGAGGGGATCGTTCGAACGAAGGAAGAAGTCTCCTGTTTATATTATCAAGAGACGGATCAGATTGATGTTAATCTCTATCAAAACGCAGGCTGGAGCAAAGAGGTATGGTCGGCGCTAAACGGCACGTCAGGTTATGACATGACCGATCGTTTGACAGCAAATGAAATTGAACGCTGGCGGGATCGAACGTTTACTTTGCTGCATGGGAAAGAGCCTGGAATTGTACCGTGTTACATTACAGAAGAGATCGTACAAGCCTTTGCTGCCAGAACGGTCCGGCGCTTAATCGATTTATTAGGTGAATGGAACAGACAGACGGGCAGTTAATTACAAGCTAATAAATGGAGATGTAGACAAGTTGATAACAATCGGAACACTGACGGCAGCAGATGTGGATGGAGCATACCATGTTTTTGAGACGACCATTCCGGCGGCGTACAGTCAGGAAGGAATCGGATCACTTCTGGAGGAAATACAGCATGAGATCGAGCTGAAGAAAGCTGTGGCACAAGCTTATTTGCAGCATGGATCTGTTCTCGGTGCACCGACGGCTCCGATCTTTCTCGCAGCCAAGAAAGAAAATAAAGTCGTGGGTACCATCTCATATGGCCCCTGCAGTAAAGTCATTCAAGATTGCACAAATCATCGTTTGGACCAGGTTGGTGAGCTGGGAGCATTGTATGTTTTACCTGAACTGCACGGGCAGGGAATTGCTTCTGCGCTCGTTACAGCTCTGGTTACACAACTGCAGGAGCGGGGCATCAAACAATTTTGTCTGGACAGCGGTTATCGCATTGCACAGCAGAAGTGGCGCCGGAAGTTTGGAGAGCCGTATGCCGTGGTGAAGGATTACTGGGGCGAAGGCAGTGAAAATATGGTGTGGTTGTGTGCGGTGCAGGATTTTGCAGTTCAAATGAACAGAACCGAAAGATGACCGCCTGTACAGGGACAGGTGTCATCTTTTTTTAATTTCGCTTATCCAGCTGCATCGATTACACACGTATGATCGTACAGTGTATAGACAGAGAGAGAAGGGAAGGAGATGGATAATAGGATGACAGGAACAGCAGAAACAATAGAAACATCTGGAACAGAGGAATGGAGCACACCGCAGCAGAAGCTTTCCCCTCACGCGGTGAGTCTGTGGAGAGTCAGTGCTGTTATAACCAACCTCATCGGTTTTATCGTGCTGGCTGTGCTGCTTATTCTGGATTCGGTATATGATTGGAGGCCCTGGATTGGCTGGATTTTGTGGGGAGTGGCGGCGATATCCCTTGGTTATGCGGTGTGGGATATTTTTATGCAGCCTGTATGGCTGTATCGGCATTGGTACTATGGCGTGAGCGCAGAGTTTTTGCAGCTGAAGCATGGTGCGCTGAACAAGGTCCATCAGGTGATTCCCATGGCCAAAGTGCAGTCGGTTACGACGAATCAGGGACCGCTGATGAGAAAATATGGGCTGTATTCCGTTTCGATCGGCACGATGGGTTCGTCGCATGATATACCTGCTTTGCCGGAGGAAGTGGCGTTCGCACTGCGGAATCAGATCGCGGCATATGCCCGGATTAATGAGGTGGATGAATGACGGAATTGAAACGGCATCATGCACTCAGTTTGTTGTGGAGCCTGGGCAATTTGGTCAAAAGTACATTTGCTTTTATTTTGTTTTTATTCGTTTTTCGAGCAGGTTCAGAATCAACATGGGTTTTCTATGCAAGGTACATTTTTTATATCGGTATTTCTATCGCGCTGGTGTCCATTGTCTGGAAATGGTTGACCACACGTTACTCCGCGGATCAGCAGGCATTTCATATCTACACAGGAGCATTCAGCCGCACTCGCAGAACAATCCCGCATACGAAGGTGCAAAATGTGAGCCGCCATACCAGCTTCTTTCATCGTTTGTTCGGTGTAACCTCCATACGCTTCGAAACAGGCATCAAGGGTGAGGATGCGACGTTCCAACTGCAGGTGGTTTCCCTCTCCGAAGCGGAGCAGCTTGAGAAGCTGGTGGCGGGTTATAGATCAGAAGTACAGGGGCAGGCTGCGGTGGGAGTGGATGAACAGGATGCCAAGGAAGAGGAGCAATCCAATGCGGAATTTATCGGTAAGGAAGCAGCGGATGGCAGGGAAAATGAGGATGTCAATGAAACAGTGAACAGCATGAATCAGGCTGCACATGAAGTGCACGATACAGGTCACTCTGAAGATGCGGAGATGTTCCCACGATCTGCTGCAGCAGACCAACGGGTTATTCACTACCGTTCTACCCGCAAGGATGTGCTCAAAGCTTCGTTTACTTCGCTCAGCTTTCTCGTGCTGATTCCGATCCTGGGTTCATTGTATTCAACAGTGAAGGATTTTTTTCCGGACGAAACAGTAACGGAAAGCCTGGTCTTGTCCTGGCTTGAATCGTGGTGGGTAACCAGCCTGATTATTTTGTTCCTGATCCTCATCTCTATTGGGCTTGGCATTGTACGGACCTTCGTAAAATATGGAGATTTCCAGATTACATCCGATGACATACGGATTTATATTACCAAGGGGATGCTGGAGAAAACGTCTTTTTCGATCCAGAAAGATCGTGTACAGGCCGTGAAAATTACGCAGTCCCCGATGAAAAGAATGCTGGGCCTGGCCGAGGTAGAACTTACGACAGCAGGCAGCTTAGGTGAATCCGGGCAGGAGATGAATTCACTGTACCCGTTTCTTCCCGTAAAAGAAGCCCATCGGATTATTGAGGAGATGCTGCCTTCGTATCATGTTAAAGAGGAGATGGCAAAACTGCCGCGTGCAGCCTTAGGACTGCGTCTGCTTAAACCAAGTTGGTTTTGGATCATCGCTGCTGGTGGCCTGGCCTATTTCAAACCGGTTCTCTTCGGGATTTCACAGGCTTGGTGGATCATCTCACTGTTACTGTTCGTGTGCATTGCTGCATACCGAGTAATCGATTTTTATCATACGCGATATGGATTGAACGATCAATTCATTCAGATTCGCTCAGGTGCACTGACGTCCACACTCTTTGTATCCAAACGGGAGAAGGTTATCGAAGTGAAAATTACACGTCACCCCCTGCAGCGCAGGCTCGGGCTGGCTTCGATCCATACGGTAAACCGTGCCAAACCCGTCATGCATCATCACGTTCATGATATCCCGGATAGTGCTGCAGGTGAGTTCCAGATGTGGTACATGGGACGCTCCAGAGAGGTGCAGACCCGGTAGATGATCGGCAATAGATGCAGACAACGAAAGCGAGTGAAGACAGGCCGAATGACATAGGTTTATCTTTGCTCGCTTATTCTTTATTTTGACCAACCAATGATTCGCAGCCAAGGAGGTTGTGTGTTGTGATTAAAGCTGTATTTTTTGATGTGGACGGTACGCTGCTCAGTGAAAAAGATCGAAGCCTCTCCCGGGGTACGGAATCATGCATACGCGAACTGGCTCGAAAAGGAATTCATAGTATTCTTGTCACGGGCAGACCGCATCAGCTGTGTGAAGAGTTCAGTCATCTCGATATTGAAACTATTATTTCGGCTAATGGGGCTCTTATAACCTGTAAAGGCGAGAAGATCCATTCATCCATTCTGTCTCCATCGACGCTCCGAGCGTTTAGCGATTTCGCTGCCTCCCAGGGCCATGCGGTTTCCTATTTTACCGAAGCTTTTGGCATGAATGGAGCATGTAGAACCGATCACCGTGTGACGGAGGCCCTGCGGGAGACACTTGGGTTAATGGAGTACCCGCAGCAGACGATGACGCTGGGTGAAGATATATACTGTATGTGCCTTTACGCCAATGAAGCCGAAACAGACAGGTATAAAGAACAATTTCCTTCCTTGCGGTTGGTAAGATTCCATCCCTATGTATGCAATGTACTTGAAGCAGGTGAAGTGAGTAAATCTGCAGCAGCACAGACAGTCCTGACATATCTCCAAATCCGCAGAGAGGATACGATGGCCTTTGGTGACGGAGAGAATGATATTGACCTTTTGACGTATGCAGGAGTCGGTGTTGCTATGGGGAACGGAAGTGAGCGAGTCAAGCAATGTGCGGACTATGTTACGCTGAAAGCAAGTGAAGACGGGGTAAGTCATGCATTAAAGCACTTTAAGCTTATATAAAGGGACATAAGTTGGAAATAAAGGATATCCAGATTGTGGCGTTTTATGTAAAATGAGTTGTAGTGACAAACCCTAAAGCATAGGGGGAAAGAAGGGTGAATGGTATGAAGAAAAAAGGTTTTATTATTTTGCTGTCTCTGATTATGCTCGTTGGTGTTTCATCCGCAGCGTATGCCCATCCTGGTCGTCTGGATAAGAGCGGCGGGCACAAGTGCTCCGCCAAATCGATTAAAAAAGGTCTCTGCACCGGTTATCATTATCATAAAAAGAAAAAATAACGTTGAACATTCATATCCATTAGAAGGTGGGAACTGCAGAATTGGGGGACAATCAGCATGAGTCATATGGATCATATTAAAGCAGTCATTTTTGACTTGGACAATACCATTTTGAATCGGACCAAAACGTTTGAAGGTTTTACCCAAAGTCTGATCGATACGTATTTTGGACACCTGGAGTCTACTGAACATATACAGCAGCGGATCATTGAGCTTGATGAAGATGGATACAAGTATAAAACAATGCTGTTCAACGAACTGCTGCAGGAATTGCCTTGGAACGAGAAGCCGCCGCATGAGGAACTCATGACGTTTTACAGCAGGGAATATGTACTGAATTCGGTGCTGATGGACGAGGCGCGGGAAGTAGTCCAGTATCTGAAAGGCAAATATTCAATCGGTTTAATCACGAATGGTCAGACGGATATCCAGCATGGGAAAATAGATCAGCTCGGGATTCGGGAGGACTACGATCATATCATTGTATCGGAAGAAGCAGGTGTGAAAAAGCCAGATTCACGCATATTTCAGATGGCTCTCGATTATTTTGGGCTGGAGCCTAAGCAGTGCCTCTACATTGGTGATCACCCAGTGAACGATATACAGGGGGCTGCGAAGGCGGGGATGAGTACGATCTGGATCAAGGTAAATCAGCCTTGGCCCGAGGGGATTGAGGCAGCACCGATACATACCATTCAGGAGCTCCGTGAATTAAGAGATATATTATAGAAACCCTTGTTCAGACAGGAAAGCTTCCAACGAGAAAAACAGTATAATCCATAATTACTAACGGGATAGCCTGAACAGGATGGCAGCAAATCGGATCCCTCAAGGTGTTGTTAGAACTGCTCTGTAATGATGTGATCTTTTCGTCTTTCTATACCAATGCATTTCAGCTTATACAGCTTATTCTGTTATGATAGGAGGGCGTGTCGGCATAGGTTGGGACAGAGAGATACAGGAGGACAAGTGAAATGAACAAGTTACAGAAAGAACTGGCAGAGCTGCTGCCGCCAGCACACATAGACGGAATGTCTGGTGAAGAGATTGTGGGCAGTATCGCAATGGATATGTACCGTGCTGAATTTGCTTCCATTCGGGAACGAGTCACCGAGCTGCCCGCAGTATTACGGGATATTATACTGATTATTGACCTGGATACCGAGCTGTCGATGAATGGAATGACCGGATTTCTGGAAAATGCCAGCGGACAATATATGGACGAAACGATTGAAGCATTGGTACGGATTGGTGATAATGCGGATGCGGCGATTCTGCAAAAAGTGGGTCAGCTGCTGTCAGATCAGGGTGTTACCGTAGGACAATTAAGAGAGCATGTGGAGCGCCTGTCCGAACATGACATCACGACAAGCTTGCAGACACATGGACCTCAGATTCATGAAGTGCTGCAGCAGGTGGAGCGGGAAGCGGATTCTCTTAGTTTTCAAACGGACAATGAAGAAAGTTTCGACCTGCTGTATCAATATGCAGATGAGCATAAAGCTCAACTGAAGCAGCAGCTGGAGCATTTGTTATCGTAGACAAGCTGAGGAGGAGAATGAATGCGTATGAACAAACGTGTAGGGATGGAGTCGCTGATTGTTGCCCTTGTTTTCTTACTGATCCTGGTGGGCTGGAACGTTGTGGAGGGGATGTTTCTAACCATGAAGCATGTTCCTGAGCTGCAGCAGCTGCATACCTCTGGCGCACCATCGAAAGTAGAGTTTGGAAGTGTGACAAGTGCCGGTGGTTCTACGATTGTTGTAGGGATTGGCATGATCATGCTGTTTACTGCGGGATACTACGTCATTCGTTCTTATTTTATCGGGAAAAGAAAGTGATTCTCATGGCGACGATAAATACTGCTGCACTATGAATACGAATAAAGTAAACCCTTGTCATCAGATCCGGCTGACAAGGGTTTCTTTATGGGTATTGCTTAATCCGCGCAGGTCCACGTGTATGAGTTCTGAGTACGTAATGAGTAGAGACTGGTATTAAGTCCTCTATTAAATATGCTCTGAAATAACTTCTTCCAGACCCTGCGCCACAGAGCGTACACCGCGCTCCAGATGTCTCTCGTGCAGCTGCAGGCGCACATAGGTTTCGTCCGTACCCATGGCTTCAGACAGCATTCCGCCAAGTCCGCGTGCACGGCGGTCGATCTGCAGCAGCAGCTCCAGGGAATCTCCCATGGGATAAAAGAGAACTTCGAGTTCGTCCAGATATCCGCGGAACTTGCTGGTCGGCACAAATTCAAACTCCTGTACAAATGGCAGATTACCTCCAAGCCTTGGTGCATAGTCATTAGTCACTTCACGAAGCTTGAAGCCCAGCAAATCGATGGCATCCAGCACGATTTTCATCTCTCTGGAAGGCACGACATGTAAACGGTCCCGATCTGAAGGATCCACTGCGCTGGAGATATCCAGCCCTGTCTCAACCCAGACTTCCGCACGGCGAAGTGTAATCGGCAGATTATGCGGCAGATCGAATTGAAAGCTTTTCTCCAGCTTGGCACCAGGCTGTAAGACGAATCCATCCGTCAGCACATATTTGGCAACAACAGCCGTCTCCTGCACTTTGCGGTCGTTACTCTCCCGAATGTAATGCGTTTTAAGCAGCAGATAGATCCGATCAACCTGCTGCTCTACATCTCCGCCCTCGATATAAACCATTCCTGAAAGAGTTCCACCTGGCATGACTTCTGTCGTATGTAATTCCGTATTTACCTTCGCTGCACCTACACCAACACTGGCTAACATTTTCTTGAAAAATGACATGTTAGTGACCCCCGAATTCCATGGATTTTAATTAAAAGAGAAACGACTTCGAGCATAATACGGACGTTGGAATCCATGCGTTTCAATTTTTGAAAAAAAAGGGGGAACAGCAGGATTTTGTCGAATATTGATACGGAAGATAAAAATAGCAGTCAGGAGGATGTCTATGAGCATGGAGTGGTACGATATGATCGCACGCCGCAATGGGGGATATAGAGGTCGGGCGCGGTATATATGGGAAGGGAAGTCAGCGGAGGAGATCTTCGAAGAACGGTTGATCCGCATGCTTCCTGCTTATACATCCGTGATGGATGCTGGGTGTGGTCATGGTGATTTTACGCTTAAAATGGCAGCATACGCTTCTCATATTATTGGATTCGATAATTCCAAAGAGATGATCCGGATTGCGCAGCAGGGGCTCGAATCCAGTACAGTACAAAATGTAAATTTCGTCTGTGCAGCGACGAAAGAAGAACTCCCTTTTCAGGATGAGCAGTTTGACTTGATCTACAATCGAAGAGGTCCCACATCCATTATTGAGTACGGCAGACTTCTTCCTCCGGGAGGCGTACTGTTTGGGATTCATACGGATGTTACCAAAGTTCGGGAGCGACTGGAGCGCAACCGATACGAGCAAATTGAGATTGAAGAGTATCGCGACGCATGCATGGTTTTTCCTGACGAGACCGAGTTTGCGCTCTTCCTTGCGGATATTCCGGGCAGCCCGGACTACACACAGCCTGAATACCGCGAACTGCTGCAGGCCAAAACAAAAGAACATACTTTGGGCGGAAAAATAACGGTTCAAGAACATAAATTTATCTGGAGAGCTGTAAAAGTGTAAAGGGGTTCAGAGGATGAATGGAAGAAATGATACCATCGACCTTAATGATGAGAAGATAACAACCAGTATCGAACAAATGGACAATGGTGATACAAAAGTAAAAATGACAGCATCTGATGGTAGTTATTATTGCAGAACAGCAGCATCATCTCGTGGCGGTTGGCAGAATAGCCATATGCATGTCAACGTAACAGAGTTCTATGTAGTCCAAAGCGGATGGATTGCTTATGCCAGTTTAGGAGAAAAGCAGTTACCGACTATCGAGATCATGAAGGAAGGAGAGCTTGTCGTTGTTGAGCCAGGTACTAAACATAATATATATGTCAGCTCATAGTGTAATTCATACGATCAAGCATGGACCTGAAACCTACAGCGATTGGATAGCCTCTCCCGAGTTAGATCAGTTGACCAAGTCTTTAACTCAAGAGGATATACTGCGCAGGAGTATTGATAAACAGCCAGGAGTACAGAATACGCAAAAAAGATGATGTCAAACACGGTTGGAGTGGACTTAATATCAGAGGATAGTAGAAGTATGGCTGATTTTGTTAGACAATTATCAGTTAAAAATTTGAGCTGGGCAGCGGGTCAGAAGCTGGATATCGTGAAGGAGGGAACGAGGTGAAGAACGTATATCAGACGGAAGAAATCACAGTTCGTTTGCTGGAGCCGGAGGATGAGTTAATCCTGGTTAGATGGTTGTCTGACCCGGAGGTACTGCAGTACTACGAAGGACGGGATCAGCCGCATGATCTGGAGCAGGTAAGAGCACATTTTTATCATCAGGAAGATGAAGCTTCGCGGTGTATCGTGGAGTATGGCGGACGACCGATCGGATACATTCAATTCTATGAACTGGAGCCGGAGGAACGAGCTGCATACGGTTACACAGACAGCGATGAAATCATCTATGGAACCGATCAGTTTATTGGTGAGACGGATTGCTGGAATAGAGGCATAGGTACACAATTAGTCCAGTCCATGAAATCGTACTTAACCTATGAGAGGCACGCCCGGAAAATCGTCATGGACCCTCAAGCCTGGAACGAACGTGCGTTAGCCTGTTATGAGAAGTGCGGCTTCAGACGAGTTAAACGACTGCCGCAGCATGAGCTGCACGAAGGGCAGATGAGAGATTGCTGGCTTATGGAGTATGGAGTGTGCTCGTCAGCATAAAATGCAAACGGGTCACGATGCTGAGATTATAAAGGGGGGCTTGCAGTGGACTTGAGATATCCAATTGGACAGTTTGCACATACAGGTGAGGTGACACAGGCTCACAGGAAGCAGTGGATTCAGGATATTGCCGAACTGCCGACTCAAGCGAGGGAAGCAGTTCAAGGTCTGAGTGAAGAGCAGTTACGCCTGCCATACCGGGAAGGCGGATGGATGCTGCAGCAGGTTATTCACCACATGGCAGACAGTCATATGAACAGTGTCATTCGCTTTAAGCTTGCCCTGACGGAGGATACACCTGAGATTCGGCCTTATTACGAAGAACGCTGGGCAGAGCTGAGTGACTCCAGAGCGCTGGATATCGAGGTGTCACTGCAGCTGCTGAACGCGCTGCACCATCGCTGGACGGCGCTGCTGCACACATTATCGGATGGTGATTACGCCAGACGGTTCTATCACCCTGCTTCGAAGGAAACGATGAGACTGGATCATTGTTTGGGACTGTATGCCTGGCACGGGCAGCATCATACAGCGCAGATCATGTCGCTTCGAAATCGACTGGGTATTTGAGAGGAGAACACTATGAACACGATACATATTCGCCATTTGGACAAGCAGGACGCGCAGGTCATCTCACAGGCGTTTCAGGAGCAGGGGTGGTACAAACCGTCAGAACTATATGAACGTTATTGGGAAGAACAGCAGCAGGGAGCGCGCATAACCTTGATTGCCGAACTGGACGGGCAGTTTGCCGGTTACGTCAATGTGATCTGGACATCAGACTACCCTTCGTTTCAAGAACAAGGTATTCCCGAGATCAGTGACTTTAATGTGCTGATGAAGTTCCGGCGACGGGGGATTGGTTCCAGACTGATGGATCACGCAGAGACAGTCGCGATGGAACGCTCGAATACGGCAGGTCTTGGCGTAGGGATATATGCGGATTATGGAAATGCTCAAGTTTTATATGCTCTACGTGGATATGTTCCAGACGGGCGGGGCGTTTACAAGAGCGATCATTACCTTCAGCCGGGTGAAGAGACGGTGATCGACGATGATGTTGTCCTGTATTTGACCAAAAAGCTGGGGCAGGCGCAGAACATCAAGCTTTAAAGTACGGTACGCAGGGATAAAAGTTCGATTCAACTTCTCTAAAATAAATGTTTGTCCTGCAGCAGCGGCTGCGTGTTATACTCAACGGGAATCTGTGGCAATCTACAATAGATGTATGCGGAGATGACTTGATTAGAGGAGTGGTGAAAGCATGTTTAGCAGAGTAGGCCAGATTATGCTGTACGTCAATAACCAGGATGAATCACTGGCTTTCTGGACGGAAGTGGCTGGATTTCATATCGTCGATGAGGTCATCCTGGATGAAGGCATGCGGTGGATTGAGATCGCACCTGCGAAAGATTCACAGACAAGTATCATTTTGCATGATAAAGAGGTTGTGGCACGGATGTCACAGGGGGTAAATCTGGGCACACCTTCGCTAATGTTTTTCACAGATGACCTCGATCGGTTATATGCCGATTTGGCTGCTAAACATGTAACGGTTGGAGAGATCGTAGAGATGCCAACAGGCCGTGTTTTTAACTTTGCAGACAATGAGAAGAACTACTTTGCCGTGATGGAACGCAGGGCCTGAATGCAGGCCTGAAAATAAATATTGGTTCAATTATGCAGCAGTAATATTACGGCTGTGACTCAAGCGGGCGACATGAAATGTCGTCCGCTTTTTCTATGGGAAATGGATAAAAACCTTGCGGAAATACATATGAAAAATAGAGAATGAATGGGTAAAAATGTTATAATAGAGTAAGCTTGAATAAGCTGGATGATTTGAAAAGTGGCTTAAAAAACGACAGTCAAAAACATTCATCTATAGCGATGAAACGGGAGGATTCGGCCTTTGGAAAAAACGATAAAAAGTGTTCAGGATCTCTATGATATGCTCGATGCGGATTTCAGATCAGCCAAACATTTTTGGGAGCCTTTCTATGAAAATCGGGACAGACCCATTCCCTTCTTTCCTAACAAGCCTGATGAAAATCTCGTTGCTGGTATGGAAAAGGGTCTGCTAAGAGGAGGCAGAGCACTGGAAATGGGATGTGGACCGGGCCGGAATGCGCTGTATTTGGCTCGTCAGGGATATCAGGTGGAGGCTTATGATCTGTCAGAGACTGCGATTGCATGGGCCAAGGAACGGGCTGCCGAAGAACAGCTGGATGTGCATTTTGAGTGTCGATCGGTGTTTGAACTAACGCCGGAGCAGGAATATGATCTCGTTTACGATTCGGGCTGTCTGCATCATCTGCTGCCGCATCAGCGAATCCCTTACATAGCCATGATTGATCAAGCGCTGAAGCCTGGAGGTTATTTTGGTCTGACCTGTTTTGCTCCGGGATTTGGCGACCAAGGCGGACCAGAACATGTGATGGACGATTGGGAAGTTTACCGCGAGAAGTCGATGCGGGGCGGTCTTGCTTTTACGGAGGAGAAGCTTCGTTATTTACTGGAGGATACATTCGAGTGTGTAGAGCTGCGTCCAATGAAGGCGATGGGGCAGAATGATGCTTATTTTGGCCTGCCTATTTTGTGGGCAGCGTTGTGGAGGAAACCGGAGGCACGGGATGGACACATCCTGGTTTAGACCATGCGGGCTAACTATTGGGCACTGCAGCAGAGCAGCATAACAAGGAACAGAAGGGCGGGAAGCATATGAGTAACAGATATTTTATTATTACAGGTACGTCCAAAGGGATTGGCAGACAGCTTGCGGAGCTTTGTTTGGAAAGAGGGGATGTTGTCTACGGTATAGCACGCGGAAGTTCGGACTTGGGGAATAGATATGAGCGATATACGCATGTTCAGTTCGATCTGGAAGACCTTCACAGCATCGACGATCTGATCTCGGGCATATTGGAGCAGATTCCGCTTACCGAGACGGAGTGTATCGGGCTTGTTAACAATGCGGCCATGCTTGAACCTTTGAAACCGATAGATGAGTGCCTTATAGATGAGATTAGCGTTCATCTGAATATCAGTTTGGCTGCGCCAATGATTCTTACGTCATCTTTTATCCATTATACCAATCACATGACGGCTCGAAGAAAAATAATCAATGTAAGTTCTGCTTCGGGTAATTATCCCGCGCCTTCTATGGCGGCCTACTGTACTTCGAAGGCAGGAATCAACATGTTCTCACAGTGTGTAACGATGGAACAAGCTTCACGGCCCAATCCGGTGGAGATCATCGTTTTTGATCCGGGAATGGTAGATACGGAATTGCAGGCTGTGGCGAGAGGGAAGGATGCAGATGAATTTGCACTATCCAGCGTATTCAAGGATGTGTATGAGTCGGGGCAATTAAGATCCCCGGTTGAGGCGGCACAGGCCCTACTGGAACTGCTGGAGGAGAAGACTGCATCAGTAGAGGGAAATCAATGAATCTGGCCAATCGGATCACCTTGGCAAGAATGGCATTAATTCCGCTGTTTATGTTCTTCTTTCTTAACCAGCAGGGTTTGATGGTCGCGGTATTTATTTTTGCACTAGCCGCAGGGACGGATAAACTGGATGGGTATATTGCCAGAAAATATAATCAGGTAACCAGATTGGGTAAACTGCTCGATCCGCTTGCAGACAAGCTTCTAATTGGGACAGCACTTATTATGATGGTTCAGGTAAATATGATTAGTTCGTGGATTGCTGTTATCATTATTGCACGTGAGATAGGGATAACCGCCTTGCGAATGGCAGCTGCAGAACAGGGGATTGCCCTTGCGGCTGATCGATATGGAAAAATCAAAATGGTGCTTCAAGTCGCGGCAATTCTGGCTGTGCTGTTGAATAATGTCCTGTTTCATGCGTTTACGGGCATCAGATTGGATATGATGTTGATGTGGCTGGCGGCAGGTATTACTTTGTTATCCGGTTTGAATTATATTATCGTAAATTATAAGTTGTTAAGATAGAAGTATACATCGGAATGCCTAAAGGAGAACGAGATGTCAAATACAAACATAACAGTGAGTACGGCAGAAGAGTCTGCATATGTCCGTCAACAATTAAGTGCCTACAATGCCGCACATGTGGGCGAAGCGTTGAAGGACCGATTTGAGGAGCTTCATTTTCACATTCGAAACGAGTCGGGACAGATTGTGGCCGGGGTGCTCAGCACGCTGTGCTGGAATTGGGTTGAGTTGGATATTTTATGGGTCGATGCCCAAGAAAGGCACAAAGGATACGGGACGCAGCTGCTTCAGGAAGTAGAGCGTTTGGCCCGGGAGAAAAACTGTGATTTTATCATGCTGAATACGTTCTCGTATCAGGCTCCTGAATTTTATAGAAGACATGGATATGAGCTTATGACGGTGATTGACAATGCGCCTACAGGACACCAGCATTATTATTTCAAGAAGGATCTCACCGCCTCAGAAGGAGCGGATTCATCACGATGATTACGATCAAACCGATTGAATCGAAGGATTTGCCAGGGTTAAACCAGCTGTATCATGAATTGATGGGCACATCACCCGATGATCGGCAGAAGAATGAGCAGCAGATGCAGAAGACGTTTCGGCATATGGAGAAGCAGGGGCGTTACTATGTGCTTGGAGCCTATGATCGTGATGAGCTTGTTGGGTCGGTCATGGGGATTGAGTGCATGGATCTGATGGGGTCTTGCGAGCCGTTTATGGTCGTGGAGAATGTCATTGTTTCGGATCGTGTGCGCAGGCAGGGAATTGGTCAGAAGCTGATGCTTCAGATCGAACATATCGCCAGAGATTTGGGGTGTGCGTACATCATTCTGGTGTCAGGGGATCAGCGTAAGGAAGCGCACCTTTTTTATGAGAAGCTGGGCTTCAAAGACGAGCCTGTTCAGGGTTACCGAAAGCATTTGAATCGGCGTTGAGCACAGCTCCATTGGCAGTGAGTGAATACATGTTGAGTGATACAGATGGACACGGGATAGACACGGGATTAGATGCGATGGGGCAAAGAGAGCTGCGGCTCTCTTTTTTGATGAATTCACAAGTACGCATGCTGGTTTGCAGCAAGGTCAATTTTTCACAACGGACCTATAGAATTGTATCGTTTCGAGCAGAGCGGATCTTTGTTAAACTTAGGAAAAGAATACATAGGAGGTTACCAGAACATGCGTATCGTGGATAACATTAAAGTCTGGGGGGAACCGCTGGAGAATGCCGTCGCTCAGGCGGTAACTTGTTCGAAATATGGGGATGTGCTGGGCGTGGCTCTGATGGCCGATCATCACAAAGGATACTCGCAGCCCATTGGCGGGGTGGTGGCTTACCGCAATATGATCAGCCCGTCAGGAGTCGGGTATGATATTGCCTGCGGCAACAAAGCCGTACGCACCAATCTGATGTGGAATGATATTCGTGACCGGATTGCGGTTATTATGGATGATATCAGCGCAGCCATCTCATTCGGCGTAGGCCGGAACAATCCGACTCCAGTGGAGCATGAGCTGTTTGACGATCCGAACTGGAAGCTCTTTGATACGATCGAAAGCGGATTGCAGCAGAAGTTAAAGACATTGGCGCGGAATCAACTCGGAACCGTCGGCAGCGGCAATCATTTTGTCGATATTTTCGTGGAAGAGAAGACGGGAAAGGTATGGATTGCGAATCATTTTGGCAGCCGCGGCTTCGGGCATAAGGTAGCAAGTGGTTTCCTGAATCTGGCGGCAGGACGGGAATTCAGTGGCAAAGCACCAGGTGAATCGATGGATCAGCCGCCGACCCTGTTTGACCTGAACAGTGAAATGGGTGATATGTATTGGGCGGGGCTGACGCTGGCGGGTCGTTATGCTTATGCCGGACGGGATTACGTGATTGAGCAGGTGCTGAGTATCCTTGGAGCCAGCGCTGAATATGCCGTACATAACCATCATAACTTTGCGTGGAAAGAGCAGCATATGGGCGAGGAGGTCGTTGTAGTTCGTAAAGGAGCTACACCGCTGTCGCCGGGCCAGCTTGGTTTTGTCGGCGGAAGTATGGGCGATATTTCGGTGATTGTAGAAGGGATCGAGAGTGAGGAAAATACAGAATCCTTCCGCAGCACGGTTCACGGCGCAGGGCGGGTAATGAGCCGTACACAGGCAGCAGGTAAAATGAACTACAAACTTCGCACGCGTATGGGCGGCGAGATTAGTGAAGAACAGATGCAGGCGGCTGTGCACGCCTACGGTGTAGAGCTTCGTGGAGCAGGGACCGACGAGAGCCCGTTTGTATACAAGAAACTGCAGGACGTGCTGCATGCACATGCGAATACACTCCAGATCAATCATGTGCTGCGTCCGGTAGGTGTAGCCATGGCTGGTGGCAATGAATTTGACCCGTACAAGGATTAATCAAGGATTAACAGCAAGTTGATTAAGGGTTGATCATAGGCCCAAGGTCATTTAAGCCAAAATTTTGACATAAGGAAGAGGGCATATGCTATGAGAAATTGCGCGATATACAGCTCCCAGTTTGATCTGGATCAGTTATATGAAATCATACAATCCATTTACCCTGAGGCTTCCATCCAGCGGAGAGAAGATCAGACGCACATTCAAGTAACACAGAAGAAATGGTTCAGCAAAAAAACAAAAGGTTTTAACATCATGACCAGCCAGACCCATCCCGAGGAGTTCAGCACGATGATTGGGGGCATGCTTGGCTTTCTAAGCCAGATCGAGGGGCGTAATGCTGCGCTTCAGGAAAAGGTACTGATTAAATGCTCCACCTTGAACATGGTGATTGGCATCGAGACTGAGGAAGATATCTCGGAAGAGTTCTTTAACGAGTTATTACAATTGGCTGATGCGCTGGATGGTGTCATTTTCTGGGGAGGCGGCTCCCTCCTGAATGCTCAAGGCCAGCTGCTTCTGGATGTGAATGGTGAATCGGAGGTGGAGGATTATACGGTCACAGCACATACCAGTTTTCTGGATGATACCCGTCCTCCTGCTGCCGATGCAGTAGAGCGCAAGGCGCGTTCAGAGCAGCAGCTGGCGGCACTTGGGATTCCATATAACGTAAATCTGCCAGCAAGAGCTGGGGAGGAAGATACGAAGATTCGAACCAAGGAGGAGGTTGCGAAACGTGCGGCTGCTCTCTGCCTGGCTGCGCTGAAAGGGGAGTGCTTGGGATCGGGTGAAAGTACTGCTGACACCGCAGCGCTGGTACAGGAAGTGATTGATAAGTATGATGCATCCACCTTTTTTTCTCCCGATGAAAAGGCGTTTCTGGCACAAGATGGAGCTGACCAGCAGGAAATTATCCGCTTCTCATGGGGCTATGAAGGGTACCATGTGATGCTGTGGGCACTGGGATATGTGGAGGAATTGGGTGCGCCGACAGAGCTGTGTAACGTAAGTAAGGATGTTGGTTATTTACAGCAAAAGGACAGCTTTGCAGCGTTTCTGGCCGATGCCGCACTGCGCAGCAAAAGCGAAATTTTGGATGAGGCTGACCTGATCTATCGGTACAATTGGGTGTGTGTAAACAGTCGGATCAAGGGGGAGGCGCCGCCTGCGGGACTTAGTCACGGTGTGGCTTATGAGCGGCATCGCGCACTCAACTGGCTGACCTGTTATCTGGATCAGGCGTGGGACGAGGTACGTACGGATACGTAAAATCAGATGATGAAGCACGCTGTTGTAAAAGATAGATGTAAACCCCCAGCCGTTGAAAGACGGTGTGGGGGTATTTATATTGTCCAGATACTATGGTTATCCGCCGTATCTTCCGAACTGTTCTCGAATAATGACATCAGCAAGGATGAGCTTTTTCTCCACGCTGCTCTCGGGATTGGCTATTCTCCACAACATCTGATCGACTGCACGGGAGCCGAGCAATTCCTTCTTTACATGGACGGTTGCCAGCACTGGAATATGATCATATAAATTGTCGAATCCGGTGACTGCACATTGATCAGGTACACGTATCCCCATGCTCTCCAAAGCTTCAATGGTATAGAGTGCATAGAAATCATTGGCACAAACGAACACCTCGGGTAGATGATCTGGGTGAATGACGGAGGTGAACGTTTCGCGGAATTGATCCAAAGCCTTGCTGGTTAATTCAGGGATCTGACGCATATCAATTCCGCTTTCCGCCAAGGCGGTATTGTATGCGATCCATCGCTCGTAGAAGCTTTGTGCATCACTAATATTCCCGACAAACTGAAATGAGGTGTGCCCTTTACGGAGCAAGTAAAGCATGATTTCACGCATGGATGCAAAGTTATCCGTGAAAATGCTGTCACTGTGAAAAACCGGATCCAGATGATCAACCATAACGACAGGAATACCCAAACGTTTGATTTCCAGCAGAATAGGAGTCGAGATGGAGCCGACCGTAATGATACCACGAATGGCATCCGGATTAAGCAGTGTAAACAATTGATCCGCAGATGGCTCGGTCAGGGTCAGAATGTTAATGCCCTTTTGATTTAATTTGGAAGAGATCCCGTTAAATACAGGTCCCCAATATACAGAATCTTGATTCTGATAACGCACATTAGGGAACAAAATCAGGATCGTGCCGCTGCTTTTGGCCGCTTTTGCTTCTTGTGTGTCTGCGTGAGTGTGCAGTTCTCCGGATAACATGCTGTTATCTTTAAAATAACCGAGTTTGCCAGCGGCTTTAAGAATAATGTCCCGCGTCTGGTCACTAACCCCGGATTTTCCCGACAGGGCACGGGAAACTGCGAATTTCGACAAACCCGTAAAGTGTGCGATTTCCTGGATTGTTACCTTCGTTTTCATCATACCATCCTTACACTCGTAATTCTGCCGCATCCATAGTGTATAAGCGACTTTAACAGATTCTAGTATAGCATGCAGTGTTTCTCTTGATCTAATAACGATTCGTGCTTAATGAAAAACAGGTGTGCATCATACGTCATATATCGCAGCATTTCATAGAAGAAATCTATCAAATGATGACGAATCATGTCTTTATTATTATGTTTTTGTTATTTTGTAAAATAACAAAATTATAAAATCTGAATTTTTTAGATATGGATTATCGAGAGGATAAAGAGGTATGAATATATTTTCAGGAGGTTATATCAGGGAATTAACATGATTCCAAACAATTTAAGAAGAAAAAATAGAAAAATTTAACAATAAAAATGTTGACGCTTACATTTTTACGTGTTAAATTTTGTTTGTTAAAAACAAACTATAAAATAACAAAAGGTGGTGGTGTTGTTATTTTGATTGGTTTTAATAATAACGAAAGTTTTAAAGTGGGTCATGGTGATAAACACATTCGGGGAGGGTGTAAGGAACATGATGAAAAGATGGAATGTTCTGCCGTTGATGCTGCTTGCAGTACTGTTTTTTGTATCCGCTTGCAGTGGGGGCACTGCGCAAACCGGAGTTGACCCTGGGGCAGCAGCCAATCCGGGGAGTAATACTGAAGCTGCCGAGATTAACAAGGAAGCCGGTGCTGAAGAAAAAACAGCAGATGTACCGGATTTGGGTGGACGTGTTATCAAAGTTGCGGCCTGGTGGGATCTGAAGCCAGCGGGAGAAACCGCTTCTGACAAAGCAAGGCTGGATAAGATTGCAGAAGTCGAAAAAAAATATAACGTCAAGATTGAGTTTGTTAACGTACCTTTTGAAGAATATATGAACAAATTCACTACCTCTGTACTTGCTGGTGAACCTTTCGCCGATATCGTGCAGATGGAGTATAAATCCGCGCTTCCAGCTATCCTCAAAGGGCAACTGCTGCCTCTCTCCGAGTTCACTACAGCTGACAACAATATCAACCAAGAGGGAAATCTGATCGCCAAATATCCTGCCATTGCAGGCAGTGAATACGCATTTGAATCACCAACCAGCATTGGGCTCGGCCTCCACTATAACCGTGACCTGTTTAAGAAATTATCTTTGCCTGATCCGCAGGAATTGTATGAGAAAGGTGAATGGAACTGGGATAAGTTTTTGGAAATCGCCAAACTGGCAGCCAAGGACACAGATAACGACGGCAAAATTGACGTATATGGTTTTTCCGGTTGGGCCATCGATGTCATTCGTCACTTCACGGCTGCCAATGGCGGGACGATTGCAGATGACGTAAACAGGAAGGAAGGATTATCTGATCCCAAAACGATTGAAGCAGCTGAATTCGTCAAACGATTGTATAACGTCGAAAATGTAGTGAAGGTCAAAACAGGAGACAAAACCAATTGGGAAGAAACCAACACATTTAAGGATGGGGATGTTGCTCTGTTTACGGCTGCGGAGTGGCAGCTCGGCGATCTGACCTTCTCCGTTGGTGTAGTGCCTATTCCAAACGGACCGCAGGGAAGCAAAAATGTAACTTATGCCAATAACACAGCTGCGGCCAAATTTATAGCCAAGGGAGTTAAAGACCCAAAGGTAGTCTACCAAATCTACGAAGAGACGTTTGACATTCCGCAGATTGAAGAATATCCGGGTCAAGACTACCTGGAAAGTCTTTATACAGACGAAAGAGACATCCAGATGATTCGCGAGCATATCGCGGGAACAGGACGCATTCTGCTGGATGATGCATACACCGGTTATCCGATTGGCGACTACGTGAACGATATTATTAAAAATAATGCTTCGGTGACTGCGACTGCAGAGAAATACAAGGCCCAAGCCCAAGCTGCCATTGATAAACTGGGCAAGCAATAGCTAAATCACCTGCAGTTCATTCAGGCAGGGGTTCGCGTGTCCGCAAACGCACCGGGCCCCTTTTTCCTGAACCTTATTATAGACATCAGCCTTGATGAGGAGGACTCGTAGAATGGCTGGAATTCTTAAGCGCAAGAAATGGATATTGTCCGCAGTGATGATGACTGCGGCGGCCGGCATGATTCTATACCTGACGTCTGATGTAGATGGGCAGCGAGCCATTGTTGCGCCTGGCAGCCTGCCAGCCATAGAGGTGGATGAACTGCTGCAGCAGACACGGCAAAAGAAGGGATATGAACAATATTTTTTAGCTGTAGGGCAGGCGGGACAGCCTGAAGTGGACATCACCATTGAAGCGGGAAATTACATAAGAGCCGAAGGTGGGGGCGTCCGCAAACTGAAGGATTACGAAGGGATGCAGGGTGAATCCCTGCACACGGGGGAGACCGGGGAAGTTGAATGGATCATTGATGTGCCGGAGAGCGGGCTGTACAACCTTTCGGCCTTATATTACCCGGTGGAGGGCAAAAGCTCGGCTGTAGAACGCGCCTTATACATTGATGGTGAACTCCCATTTGCGGAAGCCGCCTATTTGCAGTTTGACCGGGTGTGGGGCAATGAAAAAGATGTGGTAGAGCAGGATAACCAAGGCAATGATTTGCGTCCAAGACAGGTGGAGAAACCGCGCTGGCTGGAGGAAATATTTCAGGACCCGGACGGCTATGAGCAGGCCCCGTTCAAGTTTTTTTTGGAGAAAGGAAAGCATTCACTGACGTTGAAATCGTCACGCGAACCGATGGTCATTCATTCCCTCCGACTGTTTAATGAACAGCCTGCGATTCCTTATGCAGAGACAGAAGGAGCCAAGCAGACGGACATGAATGCGCAGCCGAAGGATGTTCTTATTCGCATTGAAGGAGAACATGCTGTTCGCAAGTCCTCTCCAACGTTATATCCAACGAGCGAAAGATCAAGTTCAGCCGTATTTCCTTACAGCGCTTCCCAGGTTCGCATCAACACCATTGGTGGCTACAACTGGCGTCTGCCCGGACAGTGGATTGAGTGGGAAGTGGATGTGCCAGAAAGCGGATTATATCAAATTGCATTTACCGCGCAGCAGAATTTTGTTAAAGGGATCTACTCCAATCGCAGGTTAACCATTGATGGCAAAGTGCCATTTGCCGAGATGGCCCAAACAGCGTTCCGATATCAGAGCAATTATCGAGTTGATGTCATGGGAAGGGAAGAGGAAGCCTATCGCTTCCAACTCGAAAAGGGCAAACATGTGCTTCGCCTGGAGAATAGTCTTGGTGGCTTTGCTCCACTGATTCGAAATGTGGAGGATAGTCTCTATAACCTCAACTCCATGTATCGCCGTATTCTGATGATTACAGGCACGAAGCCGGACGAATTCAGGGACTATCGAGTGGAAGAGCAGATTACGAATCTGCTGGATGTATTTGCCGGGGAGAGCAAACGATTGAAGGAAGTTGCCGCGCAGCTTCGCCTGTTATCAGGTCAATCCAGCGATCAGGAAGCCCTGCTTCAAACGATGGCACTGCAGCTGGATGAAATGATCGACAAACCCGACACCATTCCAAGACGGCTTGCAGCATACAAAACGAATACCGGGGGCCTTGGAACCTGGGTGCAGCAGGCGCGTGAGCAGCCGCTTGAAATTGACGCACTGCATATCGCTTCGTTAGACCAAGATATTCCGGCTGCAGGTATGGGACCCTTTGCCAAGCTGGGTCATGAAGCAAGAACCTTCTATAACTCGTTCTTTATTGACTATAACCAGATTGGCAACATAGCGGATTCCGAGCACCAACGCACGGTTACCGTCTGGATTGGCAGCGGACGTGATCAGGCCAACACGATGAAGGCCATGATTGACAAAACCTTCACTCCGGACAGCGGCATCAACGTAAATCTGAAGCTGGTGAACATGGGAACGTTACTGCCTGCAGTGTTATCCGGGGAAGGGCCGGATATCGCGATGCAGATTGGTAACGATCTGCCCGTGAACTTTGCGATGCGGAACTCGGCTGTGGACCTGACACAGTTCAGTGACTACCGAGAGGTGCAGCAGGAATTCAGAGATAGTGCCATCGTTCCGTATGTTTATGATGCAGGGGTGTATGCCCTGCCGGAGACACAAACCTTTAATATGCTTTTTTATCGCAAAGACGTGCTTGAAGAGCTTGGACTTGAGGTGCCTCAAACCTGGGATGAGGTTGAAGCTCTGCTCGCCATCCTGAGCAAAAATCATATGGAATTTGGCATGCCGATGGTAACCCAGGCCAATATGCAGGGAGTAAATATTCCGCCAAACTCTCAGTATGCAGCCATGCTTCTCCAGAACGGGGGAGCCTTCTATCGGAATGATGGCAAAGAGTCGGATCTGGATTCCAAAATCGGGATTGAGACGTTCAAACAGTGGACGGAGTTTTACACCGACTACAAGCTGGAGCGTGAATATGATTTTGCCAACCGGTTTCGCACCGGACAGATGCCGATCGGTTTAAGTGATTACACCATGTATAACCAACTATCCGTATTTGCTCCAGAGATACGCGGGCTGTGGGGATTTGTGCCTGTTCCGGGAACCATCCAGCCGGATGGAACGATAAACCGTGACGTTCCGGGTGGAGGCAGTGCAGTCATGATGCTGGAGAACGCCAAGGATCAGGAGGCGGCGTGGGAATTCATGAAATGGTGGACCAGTACCCCGGTTCAGGCCGAATTTGGCCGAGAGATGGAAGGGCTGATGGGAGCTGCGGCTCGTTACCCGACGGCGAATATCAAGGCACTGGATTCCTTGCCATGGCCTGCGGAGGATTACGCCAATCTCAAGGCACAATTCGAAACGGTTAAGGGAATACCCGAGATACCAGGCGGTTATTTTACCGGTCGCCATCTATTCAATGCATTTTACAAAACCGTTGTGGGCCAAATGGAAGCCAGGGAGTCCATCATGGATTATACCCAGTATATTCAGGACGAGATTCGGGTCAAACGTCATGAATTTGGTCTTCCGTAAGCAGAGGGAGGGTTAACCGTGCCGCAAATATCACTTCAAGACGGGCAGCAGCGTACTCCTGAGAAATCAACCAGGATGGGCGTGAAATGGTGGTGGAGCTGGAAGCTGCAGGAGATGAAGGCCAGCAAACATTCCTATGTGCTGTTGGCACCTTATATGATCTTGTTCTCCATGTTTACCGTGATTCCGGTTGTCATCTCGATCATACTCAGCTTCACATATTTTAACATGCTGGAATTTCCACGTTTTATCGGCTGGCAGAACTACACTCGCCTGTTTCTGGAAGACGACGTATTCCTGATCGCGATCAAAAATACATTGTTGTTCGCCATTATTACCGGACCCATCAGTTACATTGCCTGCTTTGTATTTGCATGGATCATCAATGAACTGACACCGAAATGGAGAGCGTTTATGACACTGATTTTCTATGCGCCATCCATCTCGGGCAATGTGTATTTTATCTGGCTGATGATCTTTTCGGGAGATCGCTATGGAATTGCCAACGGTCTGTTGATCCAATGGGGAGTGCTGCTCGAACCGATTCAGTGGCTGAAGACGGAAGCCTATATTATGCCCATCCTCATTCTTGTCCAGCTGTGGCTGAGTCTCGGGACCGGATTCCTTGCTTTTATTGCGGGGCTGCAGACCGTGGACCGAACATTGTACGAAGCGGGAGCCGTGGATGGGATCAAAAACCGCTGGCAGGAGCTGTGGTATATTACGCTGCCTTCGATGCGTCCGCAGCTCATGTTCGGTGCGGTTATTCAACTGACCACTTCATTTGCCGTGGCGGATGTGTCGATTGCGCTGGCCGGTTTTCCAAGTGTAAACTACGCGGCCGAGACAGTGGTTACGCACTTAATCGACTTTGGCACAACAAGATTTGAGATGGGATACGCATCGGCAATTGCGGCCGTGCTGTTCATCATTATGGTGGGCACCAACCTGCTGGTACAGAAACTGCTTCGAAGGGTGGGAGAATAGCTATGGCGGCTGTTGCGACTGGTAAAAAGCGGGTGAACCGCTCGCTGTCAGGAAGTCTCTCCCTGTTTGCCCTGCTGCTTGTTTTCGGTGCCTTTATGGTGCTGCCGCTCATCTATGCCATCAATAATGCTTTCAAACCGCTGGATGAAATTTTTATGTTTCCACCTACGCTGTTTGTCAGAAATCCGACGTTCAGCAGCTTCACAGACCTGCTGAATCTGTTAAGTGACTCGTGGGTGCCGTTTTCACGGTACATCTTCAACACCGTATTCATCACGGGCATCGGTATTATCGGTCATGTGCTGCTGGCTTCGGCGGCGGCTTATCCGCTTGCGAAGCACAAGTTTCCGGGCAAGGTATTCATGTTCCAGGTCGTTGTGCTTTCGCTGATGTTCACGCCAGCCGTAACCGCCATTCCCAACTACATGATCATGTCATGGCTTGGCTGGATTGATACGTACTGGGCCGTTATTATTCCTGCATTTGCCTATTCTCTGGGACTCTATCTAATGAAGCAGTTTATGGAGCAGATCCCGGATGCGCTGCTGGAAGCGGCCAAGATTGACGGAGCCAGTGAGTACCGGATCTTCTGGTCTATTGTGATGCCGAATGTAAAGCCTGCATGGCTGACCCTGATCATTCTGCTGTTTCAGATGTTATGGGGGAGCGACGGGAATGGCTACATCTACAGCGAGCAGCTCAAAACGCTGCACTATGCAGCCGGACAGATTATTCAGGGCGGCATATCGCGGGCTGGTGCGGGAGCTGCGGTTGCGCTGATTCTAATGAGTGTGCCGATTACGCTATTCATTTTCTCTCAAAGCCGGATTATTGAGACGATGGCGAGTTCGGGCATGAAGGAGTAGGGAGGAACGATATGGCACGCACGGTGAAAAGATGGCTTGTTCTTCTGGCGGCAGTATCGCTTCTGCTGGTCAATGCCGTTCCTGCGGCGGGCTCCCCGGCGCCGTATGAGAGTTATAACTACAATTATTGGAAAGAGGCAGTGCCCTCGCCAGATGCCTACCTGCCCAGCCGCATCGTTACAGGTGGAGATCTCGGCGTCGGCAGCTTCAAGGAACCGGGTGACGTCAACGTCTCTCCAGGCGGGTGGATTTATATTTTGGACAGCGGGAATAACCGTATTGTCGTATTGGATAAAGCGTACCAACTGGTGCGGGTGCTGGACGGTTTTATCAAGGATGGCAGCAAGGAGAGTTTCCATTTGCCCGGAGGACTGTTTGTTGATGAAAAAGAGCGAATTTACGTCGCAGATACAGGCAGCAGCAGGGTAGTGGTTCTTGATTCTACAGGAAAATGGATTCAGACCATCTCGAAGCCGGAATCGGACATCCTTCCTGCAGCGTTCCAGTTCCAGCCTTTGAAATTGACCGTTGATGGAGTAGGTCGAGTGTATGTCGTGGCGCAGGGCGCATATGAGGGCATCATGCAGTTTGATGAACAGGGGGAGTTTATCGGATACGTGGGCACCAACAAAGTGGAAAGGGATTACAGGGAGTATATCTGGCGAATGTTTTCTACCAAGGCGCAGCGAGCTCAGATGGTGTTGTTTGTACCGACCGAGTTTTCCAATGCGGACATGGATTCCAAAGGCTTCGTATATGCAGCCAACATGGATCCAGGCTCCAATGAACCGGTCAAACGCCTGAATCCATCGGGAGAGGATGTACTGAAGCGGTTTGGATACTATGACGTGAAGGGCGATATCCGATATCGCAGCAATACAGGACCTTCCAAACTGGTTGATGTGAAGGTGCTTGGTAACGGAATGTACAGCGTTCTGGATGCCACGCAGAATCGGGTGTTCACTTACGACGATGAAGGCCATCTGCTCTACATATACGGGGGGAAAGGAAATCAGGTCGGCACCCTCAAGACGCCAGTCGCCATTGAACGGTCCGGCGGTCACCGGCTGATTCTCGACCGGGGAAAGAATAACCTGGTCGTGTATGAACCAACCCGTTTCGGAACACTTGTGAATGAAGCGTCGGCCCTTCACTATCAGGGGGAAGACACGGAGGCCGTCAGCCGCTGGAAAGAAGTGCTGATGCTGAACGCCAACTATGATATTGCCTATATCGGTATAGGGAAATCTCTGCTTATGAAGAAGAAAAACAAGGAAGCATTGGAGTACTTTGAACTTGGTATGGACCGTAAAAATTACTCAGTCGCATTCAAACGGTATCGGCGGGAGATGATGAAGGAACATCTGGGCACTTTTCTGACGGCTGCCATTGCGCTGATTGTGATTCTGATTGTAACCCGAATGGCGGTTAAATGGAGACGGAGGAGGCAGATTGATCGTGAAGCAGGATTACATTAAGTTTCCGCTGCATCTCATTTTTCACCCCATCGATGCATTCTGGGATCTCAAGTCGGATCATCGCGGCCGGATGGTGGTGGCTTACACGGCGCTGGCGCTGACCATTACGATGATGATTCTGCAAAAGGAGTACGCCGGTTTTTTGGTCAATGATATCGATCCCCGGACCATTAATAGCTTTGTAGAGATTGCGACAGCAGCGCTGCCTTTCTTTTTATGGTGCATTGCAAACTGGGCAGTAACCACCCTTATGGAAGGCGAGGGCAGATTCAGAGAAATTTTTCTGGCGACAGGATACTCGCTGATTCCGATCATTCTGATCTATGCTCCCATGATTGTGGTTAGCCGGTTCATGGTTCAAGAGGAAACGTCTTTTTATTACCTGTTCAACAGCATTGCGTTTCTCTGGTTTCTGCTGCTGCTCTTCATCGGCATGATGACTGTGCATCAGTATACGGTGTTCAAAACCTTGTTGACGATGCTGCTGACCGTCATTGTGATGGGAATCATCATTTTTCTCGGTGCACTGGTATTCAGCATGCTGCAGCAGTTGTATGAATTCGGTTATAACATTTACCGCGAGTTGATTTTTCGGACCTAAAGGAGGCGGCATCCGTGAACAAGAGGCAGCGATTATATACGGTGCTGGCTGCTGGTACAGCTGTAATCCTGATTGCAGGCAGTCTGCTGTATATGAGCAGCAGAGGCATTCCTGCCGTTGACGTCTCGGGCTATCTGGAGACAACGACAGAAGCTTATCCTGTCACGGGGGAGCCTATATCCTTTCTGGCAGATACTTCGCAGGGGGTTCCAGGGATGAAATTGGCAGCGCAGGATCAGGGGCTGGCTCTCTACTACAACGAGGAAACTACGGAAATTGCGGTGCGGGACGAGAACAGCGGTCAGATATGGTACAGCAATCCGCCGGAACGAAATGAGGATAGTCTGGCTTCCGCCTATGAAAAGGAAGTGCTCTCCTCACAGCTGAACGTATCGTTCCGGGATGCGATTGGCACGCTGGAGAACTTTCCGAATTTCGGTGCCAGCATCAGCAGTAAACAATTCACTGTCGGCCCGATTGAGCAGGGAGTACGGGTGACTTATACGGTTGGGGATACTTCTCTGGGCATTGAAGCCCTGCCCAAGCTGATTAGCAAGGAGCGGCTGGAGGAGAAAGTATTGTCCAAACTGGACGCTTCTGCAGCAAAGTACACGTCTGCCCGTTATTACCCGGTTAAAGATAATCCGGAGGTGCTGGAGCGGCTGGATGGACAGATCTCCAAGCAGCTGGTGTTAAACAAGATGCTGGGTGCTTTTGAGGCAGCGGGGTATACAGCGGACGATCTGGCTTTTGACAATCAGGAAAATGGAGTTGAAGGCGGGACAGTATCTGACAAACCCAGCTTCGTTATTCCAATTGAATACCGACTGGATCAGGGTGCGCTGGTTGTGAAGGTACCGTTAAGTCAGGTAAAAGAGAGCGGACAGTATCGCATTCGGCATCTGGATCTGCTGGCATACTTCGGTGCAGCGGGAACGCAGGATGAGGGTTACATGCTGGTTCCGGACGGTTCCGGCAGTCTGATCTATCTGAACAACGGAAAGGTACAGGAAGAACAGTATGTTCAGCGTGTATACGGGTCAGATCCGAATGATAATTCACTCGGTCGTCCTCAAGTGAGTCAGTCGGTACGAATGCCTGTATTCGGTTTGAAGAAGGGTGAAAACGCATGGTTTGCTGTCATTGAAAAAGGAGACGGCATGGCCAGCATCACCGCAGATGTTGGCGGAAGACAAAATAGCTATAACCACGTGCATGCGTCCTTTGCCCTTAGGGGTGAGGATGAGCTGGAGATGTACACCTCACAGAAGATGCAGGAGATTCAGCTTCTGAGCGAAGAACCCTTTCGCGGGGATATTCAGGTGAGATACCGATTCCTGCACGGAAAGGATGCCAACTATTCCGGCATGGCTCGTCTGTATCAACAACAACTGGTGAAGCAGAATATGCTGAAACCGCTGCCCAAACAGACGGATCTGCCGTTTTATGTGGATGTGCTGGGGGCAGTGGACAAAAAGTCGTCCTTCCTGAGTGTGCCTTACCGGACCACTCTGGCAATGACTACGTATGAACAGGCTGCAGAGATGGCATCCAGGCTGCAGCGAGACGGTGTGAACCGGATACAAATGCGGTTCCAGGGGTGGTTCGGTGGCGGCTTCAGTCATCACACACCAACCCGAATGAAGCTGGATCGTGAAGTGGGCAGCCGTACCGACCTTCAGGCGCTGTCCGGTCAGCTGGAGCAGTCCGGTGGAGCATTGTTCCCGGATGCGGCATTTCAACAGATTTACCACGATGATATGAATTTTGCTCCTTCTGAGGATGCGGCAAGGTTCGTCACCAGAGAGACGGCAGCATTGTATCCTTACAATCCGGCATTGAACCGCATGGATCGGAGCAAGGACAGCTATTATCTGCTTTCCGCTGCCAAACTTCCGTACGTTGTGAATGAATTTGCCGAAAAGTATAGGGATATCGGTCTTGAAAGTTTGTCGCTGCGAGACCTGGGTCAGATCCTGGCATCCGATTATCGCGACAGCCGGGTCATCCACCGGGAGACCGCAAAATACATCGTGGAAGAACAGCTTCAGCAGCTGCGGCAGTCTTATCCGAATCTGATGTTATCTGCAGCGAACAGTTACGCTTGGGGGAGTGCCCAGCATATCGTGAACATTCCGGCGAGTTCGAGCCGTTTCGGCATTACAGATGAAGAGGTGCCGTTCTATGCGATGGTTATTCATGGTTATGTGAACTATGCTTCATCACCAATGAATACATCGGGAGATCAGAATCTGCGGAAACAGCTGCTTCGCAGTCTGGAGCTTGGGGCAGCCCCGTATTTTCAATGGACATACGAGCCGTCCTCAAAACTGAAGCTGACAAACTATGATTGGGTTTATGCTGCCGAATACGGGTTTTGGGTGAATGAGGCGATTGACTTGTATCATCAGGCCAATGCTGTACTGGGTAAGCTGGGGAACGAACGGATGCTCAAGCATGAACGCATTCAGATCGGTGTTGTCCGGATTACCTACAGCGGTGGTACAGCACTTCTGGTAAATTATAACGCAGATCCAGTCACCATAAATGGAACAACGGTTGGCGGAATGGATTATGTGGTGGAAGGGGCAGGCCGATGAGAAGCATGCGACTGTCGTTGAAATCACGGAGAGCCCTGCTGGGGCTTGCCTTTATCTCTCCGTGGCTGATCGGTTTTATTTTTCTTTTTGCCACACCACTGCTGCAATCGGTCCGGTTCAGCCTCAGCAATCTGTCTGTTGCACCGAATGGCTATGTACTGGAATTTGTGGGATTGAAAAATGTTAAGGATGCGCTCCTGGTCGATGCCGCTTTTAACCGCATTCTGGTGGATTCGGTCTGGGCTATGCTGCTGAACGTGCCGATGATTTTGTTTTTCAGCCTGTTTACGGCAGCACTGCTTAATCAGCAATTCAAAGGCAGAACGATGGCGCGTGCTGTCTTCTTTCTGCCCGTCATTCTGGCGTCCAGTGCTGTAGCGGCAGCTGAATCCGCGGGGCTGATTAATCTGATGGGCGATGCAAGTGCAGTGGAAGCAGCGGCAGATGGAGGAGCTTCATTTAACGTGGTGTCCATTGTACGTATGCTGGCCGATGTCGGACTTCCGATGGCTTACGTGGATTACATCGTGGAAGCCATTATGCGAATCTATGACATTATCAGCAGCTCCGGGGTACAGATTTTGATCTTTCTTGCCGCGCTGCAATCGGTTCCCGGCTCGATGTATGAGGTTGCCAAGATCGAGGGAGCCACAGCATATGAATCATTTTGGAAAATTACATTTCCTATGGTAAGTCCACTCATTCTGACCAATGTCATCTATACCATCATTGATTCGTTTGCCGGCAGTCCGGTTACCCGTGCCATCTATCAGACCGCATTCAAAACCCAGAACTTTGGCCTAAGCTCGGCGATGTCCTGGCTGTACACTTTGGTCATTGGGCTGGTTCTGCTCATCGTAGGCTGGGTGCTTTCACGGAGGGTCCATTACAACTGAAGGTTAACGTCAAGGGAGGCTGCAGGCTATGGCTGCGTCAGGAACAGATCGCATGGTGGTGGTGCCCAAGTCGGACCACCGTATGCAGCGGGTACGAAACAAGACATCGGACCTGCTGTATTCCATATTTAGATATGCACTGGTTATCGGGATTTCTTTTATTATTCTCTATCCGTTATTTCTCAAATTGTCCGTTGCATTCAAGGATAAGCAGGATATCTATAATCCAACGATTTATATGATTCCCCGGCATTTTACGCTGGATAATATCAGGATTGCCGCGCAAGTGATGGATTATATGCCTTTGCTGGCAAACACACTATTGTTCGTCGCCATGACGACGCTGCTGACGGCCGCATCCTGTGCGCTTGCGGGATATGGATTTGCACGGTTTACGTTTCCCGGCAGCAGCCTGCTGTTTATTCTGGTCATTCTGACCATTCTGGTACCGACCAGTACGCTGATGGTACCGATGTATCTGCATTTTCGCAGTTTTGATTTTCTGGGAATCATTCGGTTGTTCACTGGGCGGGACGGGATTAATCTGCTGAATACCTACTGGCCCTCCATGATTACGGCCGCTACGGCGGGTGGACTCAAGGCAGGATTGTTCATCTACATTTTCCGTCAGTTTTTTAAGGGGATGCCGAAGGAAATAGAAGAGGCTGCGCTGATCGATGGCGCCGGAGGATTCCGGACCTTTGCCCGCATTATGCTGCCAAACGCGATCTCACCGCTGATTACCGTTATTCTGTTCTCTTTTGTATGGCAGTATAATGACACGTTTTATTCAGCTTTATTCATGAGTGAAAGTCCGCTCATTTCGCTAAAAGTGGCATCGCTGCCCGCCCAAACGAACCAGCTGGTCCCGCAGCTGATGGGATTTGGCTCGAATTCGGGCATGAAAGTTGATCCGAACTATGTGGCGATGATTGTGGATACGGGTATATTACTTGCCATTGCACCGCTGATTATATTGTATTTGTTTGTACAGCGCTATTTCGTGGAGAGCATTGAGCGTTCAGGCATCGTAGGTTAATCGGGGTGGATGGATCGGAATTCAGCTCCAGCTTATTAAAAAAGAGCCATCAAGCAGATGTTTTTAATCTGATCGATGGCTCTTATGTTATAGGTACACTGTGAATGTAAAGAATGGATGCGGTTTGAAGATCATGCCTTAAGTGTTACGGTTTAAGTGTGACGTTCATTTCCAACTCTTTAATATACGTTTTGTCGCCACTGCTGATAACTCTGCCTTTTTCGTCCAGTTTCTCCCCTACAACTCTCCAATTGTCTGTGTTCACTGTGAATGTGTACGGTTTAATCGTCACTGATTTTGCGTTCGGACTGACCGCATCATACAATTCATCCACTTGATACTCCAGATCGGGAGCCCGGTGGAAGAAGCCAAGCTGCCGTTGATTCAATACTTTGCCTTGATCGTCTATGATCTCATAGTACATCATGGTCGGAGCATATTTTCCTGTTTGCTCGGAGGCAGCGGGCACCTTTCCTGTGCTTTCGAGGATAAGGCGTGTATTAGTTACGGTAGATTCCATTTTTTGCAATGTGTAACTGAAATTTTCGTAGCTTTTAGTCTCATTCGGTTGGACGACAAGTTTGCTGTCACTGATTTTTACGGGTACTTTGAACTCAAAAGGTTCATCTACCCGAGTTACTTTTGTCCGAACGGTAAGTTCGAATTCATTAGGCAGCGAGCCTAGATTCGTATATTCAACAAAGACTGCGTTTGAGTTCCCGATATCATCTCCAAAACCACTAAAGGCTTTCAACGCTTCATTATTGATAAAGGTTTTAGGTAATGTGACATAACCCTTTTCCTGCTGTTGTTCCGGTACTTGGCGAGATTTCTTCCATTCCTCATCATCCGAGATCAGCTGGCTGTCCATAGGAATGTAGGGGCTGGTGACTTTCTGCGGGAGATTCTCTCCGGCACGTTCAATGGTGTAGCTCAGACGGGTCCCATCGTACAAAACGTTTGTAAGTGTTAAAGTGATCCCGTCCTTCGTTACCTTTTCCAATGGTTGTGTCAGGATACCTTGATCAACGGCCCTTTGAATTTCATCGGAATTCAGCCCGTAGAACATAGATCCGATTCCTGGAATTTGTTTCAATGCACTAGCCATGGTTGGTGATACGAATCCTGCGCCTACAGCACCTGCGCCCATAATTGCAGCAATGGAGGCTGCGGTTAAAGTCCGTTTCAGTATTTTCGATCCATTCCGTTGTTTGGTCATGTTTATTCCTCCGATTTGGTTCATAATTTCACTGCTCATACTATTTCGCGGCATGGGTGTGTTTCGAATCCGCTGTTCCAGTTCTTCAAGCCGCTGGTCAGGAAAAGGGTTGGGCTGTTTGTCCATGCAGTTGTCCTCCTTTGGTTGTCTGCTCCATCAGTTTACGGCGAAGACGTTCGTACTTCTTGCGCAGCGTAGCAGACCTGGTATTCATAATGATGGCAATCTCCTCAAAGGTGTACTGTTCCACAGCCTTGAGCAGCAGGATGTGACGTTCTTCCGGTGTTAAATATTCCATGAGCTCTTCAATAACTGTCGTATAAGGATATTCCTGTACGACAGGTTTGTGGTGCTTGTACTCATCCACCAGCTTCAACCAGCGACTGTGCTTTTTCTTCATGTTCATCAAATGATTGTAGGCTACTTTATACAGCCATGAGGAGAAACTGACCTTTCTCTTATAACTATTCAGATTCTCATAGGCCCGAATAAAAATCTCCTGGACGGCATCCTCAGTCTCTTGATGATCTTTAAGAATGTAATAACAGTAGGTGTACATCTGACGTTCAAATTCCTGAATAATAAGCTCATAGGCTTCCTTTTCGCCAGTGATCACTCGCTGTACAGCTCGTTCGATTCGTTCATTTTTTTCTTTCTTAACCTGCATGTCCCCGGGGATGGCGGCCTGCATGGGCTCACCTCCTTGTCTTGATGTTTATATAACAATCTGAAAGAGTTCATCTGTGACACGATTAAAAGTTTTCTTGTGCTGTTAATTGAAGTTATTTTGTGATATTAACTTTCATTTCTAATTCTTTGATGTATGTCTTGGTTCCTGAGCTGACGATTCTCCCTTTTTTGTCCACTTTTTCTCCCACAATGCTCCAATCCGAAGGTTTTACCGTGAAGGTGTAAGGTTTGATGGTGATCGATTTGGTTTGCGGACTGACGGCATCATATAGTTCGTCAATATGATACTTGGTGCCGGGCTTTTTGGAATAGAAAGCTAATCGTTTCTGCTTCAGCGTCTTGCCCTGGTCGTCCACAATATCGTAATACATCATGGTTGGGGCATATACACCCGTTTGCTTGGAAGATGCAGGGACTTTTCCTTTGCTGTCCAGCACGAGTTGGGTCTGGCTAGAAGTCATATTTATTTTTTGTACTGTATAACTGAATCCTTTGCTTTCCTTCGTTTGATTCGGCTTGATTTGAATGAGTCCGTTTTGTTTCTTAACCGGAATCTTAAACTCGAAGTTCTCCTTAATGCTGCTTACAGGCATCCGAAGGGTCAATTCAAATTGATCTGGAAGAGATTCGGATTTATATTCCAAAATAGCAGTATTTGATTCTTTTAAATGACTGCGTAATCCAGTCGTGGCTTTACTGTCTTTTTGACCATTGATTAGAATTTCAGGTGTCTTCAGATGGCCTTTTACGGTATTTTTTTGATTATAGGAAGCCATCATTCCCTCAGGCAGCCCCTTGCCTTCACGTTTTATCGTTATTTTGAGTACCAAACCGTCATACTCTACCTCAGACAACGTAAGTTTGACCCCATCATGAGTTACACTTTTAGAGTTGGCCGTACTTGCTTGAGCTGCTTCTGCTGTAGACGAAAAGTTCCACAATACTTCTGTTCCTGTCGTTGTTACAGCCGCGGCCATAAAACAAGCCACAGCCACTTTACTTAGTGAGAGCTTCTTATTAACTTGATTTTTCATGCTTTCCTCCTGTGTCATATGATTATCCGGATATCTATGTAACAATTCCCGATCATGATATTGTGACATGGATTGAACAAGAGGCCTTATAGACGGAGTATGAGTTACGTTTATCTGGATTCTGTTTCGTCTTAGATGCTCGGTAATAGAAAGGTATTTAGTGAGGGGAATAGAAAACGCCAGAGAACATTCTCTCCGGCGTTTCGATATTCATTAAGCGTAAATTTTGAGGTTATCAAGATTTCGGGATAGATGAAGAACTGATCTTGGACCGTTAACCCGCCGCGTGAGTCAGCATGGCTTGAATTTCGGGAAACAGATTCTCGCTGTTCGTAAATAAAATGTAGGATTGACGCGTAGTGCGGATGGCAATCCGTTCGGTTGTCCCATTCACAGGTCCAATTCGAATAGCCGAAGGTTCACTGCCTCCATAAAAATCATCCAGCGTAACCGATGTGATCTCTGCAAGAGGGATTTCAATTTTGGAAAACTGCCAACGAATGACCAGTTGATCCTCTACTTGTTTTGCGCTTACACCAAACATAAGATGACCTCCTTGTTCTGTGATACTAAAATAGTAGTCATTGCAGGATAGTTCCAGTTTATCATTTTTGGTTAAAAATTCCTAATTAATATACTTGAATTTGATCGATTAGAGCTGAAGCATATTTCACTGAGCTGCGCCTTTAAAGTAAACTATGTATATCATCTACAGGGAACGATGCAATTATCTGCAGTAAACGATCTGTCATATTATTTTGAAGAGGAAAGAGGTGTATTGCTGTCCAAGAGCTGGTGGAGATTACTGAATACAATCCTGAATGGGTCGAGAGTTACCTGACCGAGCGTGAACACATAATGGCAGCGCTGCACGATATCTGTCTGGGTATGGAACATATCGGCAGTACCGCTGTACCCGGGCTTGGTGCCAAATCCTTAATCGATATGATGGCAGGTGTTTCTGATCTGCAAGTAGTGCAGCGGGAACACATTGACTCGCTGTCCGTACTCGGTTATGAATACATGCACAAACCGGATTTCCCGGAGCGTCTTTTCTTCCGCAAAGGGCAGTGGAGAGCAGGCACTCACCATCTGCATGTGTATAAATATCAGGGGGAAGCGTGGGAAGATCAGCTGAGGTTTCGTAATGCGCTTCGGCATGATCCCCGTCTGATGCAAACTTATGATAGATTAAAAAGAGAACTCGCACAGCAATTCCGTCATGACCGGGTGGGGTATACCAGTGCCAAAGCTTCTTTTATACAGTCCGTCATCCAGAGTGCAGGGTTGTAATCGAATGGATTGAGTTTAATTGGATTCATATACCATCAGGGAGTTGAGCTGCATGAACTTGAATGCATACCACTACTATGAGAAAAAGAGAGGTCCCTTCTGTAATCTTTCCAGCCTTTCGTTAAGCGAGGCGGAAGCAGCTTCGCAGCAGATCCGGCAGGAAGGCCGAATCTTTGCCAGTCAGCGCTCAGCTGATTATATGACTATACGCAGAGAGCTTGAGCAGACAGCATATGTGAAATTTGCAGCCAAAGGAGGCCGGCCGGCACAATCCTACCCCCATTATATGACCCTTGGTTCATGCCCCTGGCTGGAATCGTGGTATAGGGAGCCGGAGCATATCATCATACCATGGGAGAAGCTTCCCTCAGACGTGGTAAGTTTCACGTACGGTGATCTTTTTCCAACAATGCGTTATGCAGACGGCAAGCCTTACCGCAGGCAGGTCTATACTAAATCCGAAATCGGTGAACTCATACAGACCTATGGCCTGCCGCAGGAATGGAATCAGACAGGAAAAAAGGGGCCCGAACGTTATATTGAGGTGCAGGTTTGGGACGAACGTGTCGTCAGACCATTTTGTTAGTCCATTGTATAAAGTAAGGGAGCAGCATTTTGGTGCCTGAACAGAATTCGCTTCGTGATATACAAGGAATATTTTCGTGTAGTCTATGTACATTTATTTTACAGTTAAAGGGAGCGATGCGTAATGAATCTGTTCCAACATAGTTCAGGTAAGAGATTAGCTGCGGATCTGGAGTGGTTGAATGAGCCGGAGGAATGGTTTGTTGAAAATGGAGAAGTATGTATGACCGTGCCGCCGGCAAGTGATTTTTTCATTGATCCGGCGGGCGCGGCGGTGAAGGCATCAGCACCGTTTTTACATACACGGATTACAGGTGATTTCAGTATAACTGCTCAGGTATATGTGGAGATGAAGGAGCAGTATGATTCGGGATGTCTAATGGTCAGAGCAAACGAGACAACCTGGGCAAAAGTATGCTTTGAATATTTTGAAGAGCAGCCATCCATTCTGAGCGTCGTTACCCGTGGACACTCGGATGACTGCGTATCTGCTCCAATACACGTCACGAAACCGTATCTGCGTTTGGCTCGGGTTGGCTGCAGTTTTGCTTTCCATTACTCTCAAGATGGTGAGAAATGGAAACTGGTTCGTTATTTTGGCATGGATTGTCCTGAAGAGATTCAGGTTGGTCTTGTGGCCCAGTCACCCATTGGGCAGGGGACCCAAGTTGCGTTCAGCGGCGTACGACTGCAGCAAGGGTTGGAGGGAAGTATTCTGCAAGTGCAGTAATCCTCGTCTGTTGTCTTACGACTACCACACCTGTTTAAGCTTTTACACGAAGGAATAACCCCAGCAAACCAAGTGCTGCAAAAGCGATGAAGGCTGCTGTATTGGAAAATACTTCGATGGTATAACCTGCCATGAATGATCCCAGAAATTGACCCGCACCCAGCGCAAGAAAGGCAAGGCTGATCCCAATGGATACATTAGGTTGAAACAGTCTAGTCGCCCATACGATAAATATGCTGGTGAGAAAAATGTACGTACTTCCGAACAGGACGGCAGAGACCAGACTTGCTGTCATGGAAGGCAGCACAATAACGCCGAGCGAGATGGATAATAACAGAATGCCTAACCGATAAGAGCAGGCAAGCTCAATTCGTTCAATGATTCGTCCTGCACATCCGCCCAGAATCCCCGTAATACCCATCACAATCCAGAACAGGACGGCTTCCGAATCGGAGGCCCCTTTGTCTTCCGTAAGGAAATTTCGGGCAAACGTCCAATAAATCGCAGAGCTCGCACCTGTTAACAGGCAAGCCATAAGTAAAGCTGAGCCGGGTCTGGTCGGTTTCATACAGGCCCAGATTGATTTCGTGCAGGGCAGGGTTTTAGTTGCCGGAATCACCCGTCTGTTCCAGATCAGCACAGTCACGCCGATGAGGGCGAACAAGATATAACTGATACGCCAGTAATCGGTGAACAGCAAATAGAGCGGACCGGACACAATAATGCCGAAGCTGGTTCCTGTATTAATCCAGCTGTTGGCTCTGGCATGCAGATTTGGTTCGAGCTCCGCACTGACCGCATTACCAAGAGCAGGCGATGCCCAGCCTGTGCTGAGTCCAGCGAGAAAAACGCTGACTGCAAGCAGCCAGGCGTCATGGGCCAAGCCAATACCAATCAAGCCGAGAATCGCACTGATCCCTGCAAGCTGAATCACGTAATGGTGCCCCTTGTGATTAATAATCAGAGGAGCCGTTAGAAGTGCAAGACAATAAGCGATATAGGTTGCCGAGTTAATGACCCCGGATGCCGATTCAGATAATTGCAGTGCCTCGGATATTTCCGGCATAAACAGTCCGTAGCTGAAACGCCCAAAAGCATAACATACGGCGATGAGGGCAACGCCAGGAAGGACTATTTTTTTCATTTACAATTCCACCGCCTTTTTTGGATAGAACGATCATTATATTTCTTGTGAAATAAAAAAAGTGAGTTGAAATATGAACTCACCCTTTGTGTAATGATTTGAAACTATTTTGAGTCATGTGAATCAGTTCCCGGCACACAACTTTTACATTTTCCGTTTCGGCAAGCGCCGTAGAACCCTCCAGCAGAAGCATAAACTGCATGACGTTCCGGTCATTGGCTTGGGGATCACATTTTTTTATCAGGGTCATGACATGTTTTTTGTGTCCGTTCACCGTTTGCACGACAATATGGTCCGGATCAGCGCCGAACTCTTCCTTTGCCCGTAAAAAAAGGCATCCTCTGGCCTCATATTCCATCAGCCATTTGGCATGTCCCTCAGCCAGATTTAGAAAGACAGACTGTGTCTTGTTATCTGCATATAAACGCAGCTGCTCCAAATAGCGCTGTTCGCGGCGCAGAAGTACTTCGACAATGAGATCATCCTTGGAACTAAAGTGATTATATAGGGTCATAATGGCCACTCCGGCATCGGTAATGATCCGTTTTAAACCAATCGCATGAAAACCATGCCGATAAAAAAGATCTTCTGACACATTCAGGAGCATTTCCTTTTTGCTGCTCATGCTGGCTCACTCCTTTCAAACATTTTCACGGGTGCAGCAGAATGATGGCTGTATCTATCCAAAATATAGAAAGCGGTTTCCGTTGTCAAACTTGAATGACCGTTTCAATTTCCAGCCGATGAAGGCTCTCAATCCATTCCGCAGGACATGCTGAGTCTGTGATGACCATGGAAATATGTTCTACAGGTGCAATCTTGGCAAAGGTGGAGCGTCCAAACTTGGTATGATCCGCCACCAAAATGGCCTCTTCAGCCCGTTCCATCATTTTGCGCGAGATCAAAGCTTCTTCCAGCATATAATCCGTGATGCCATCCGTGAAGGAAACACCGCCAGCCGAGATGAACGCTTTGTTGACTTTGAACTGTTCAAGCATATCATGTGCCGCAGGTCCGGTAGCGGCTTGTACAGCTGCACGAATCTCACCCCCGGCGAATATGATTTTGCCGGCAAAAGACTCGAGAGCTGTCGTAAGAATGGGAACCGAATTGGTAATGACCGTCACTAGTGAACGATGCTGCAGCTGACGCATAATTTCGAGGGTGGTTGTGCCATTATCCAGCATGATGGTCTCACCGTCCTCAATCAATGAAGCCGCAGCTGCACCAATCGCCTTTTTTTCCTGAAGCTGCAGCTGTGAACGCTTTTGAAAGGGCGCTTCAATCATACCTGAGCGAACACGTACAGCACCTCCGTAAACTTTGCGAAGCTCGCCTTCTTTCTCCAGACGATCCAGGTCCCGCCGAATAGTCTCTGTAGAGACATCAAAGAGCTGAGCCAGTGCCTGTACCTGGACTTTGCCTTGTGTGGCAAGCTGAGCAAGAATGGTATGTTTTCGTTCCTCGTATGTTAAAGACATGTTGATCCGGCCTCCTTGCGATCCGATATTACTGTTTTTGTGGATTGTTGTTGTTTTCTAATAGTGTAAGTTTGTACAAACTCCTTGTCAATTTCATTTGTCCAGACGCTGTTTTAATGTGTTGACAGGTGCAAATAGCGAGAGTAATATCATGTAAAACAACTAAAAACCACATTAAACCACAATTTAAAATAAGGAGAATGGATTAACCTGTTTAGTCATTTGTGAAGATTAATCAATCATACATATCGAAAAATACATCATTCACGCTGCATGAAATCAAGCCATTGGTCACGGTTACTGCTCTGTTCCAATGCATATTCATGTGGTTTTTGGGAGGGACAAACATTGAAACGACAGCTTGCTTTTCGCGAAAATGGAACCTTTACGATCGTACAATTTACCGATCTGCATTGGAAAGACGGGCGGCCTGAGGATCTTCGAACCCGGCGGATGATGCAGTCCATCATCGAGCTTGAGCAGCCTGATCTGGTTGTTTTCACAGGAGACGTCATCTACACCGGCCCTGTAGATCCGGGGAATCAAGCGTGCGAGCAGCCGGAGCAGGCTTTTCGCGATGCCGTTTCTGCTGTGGAAGAATGCGGGATTCCGTGGGCTTTTGTATACGGTAATCATGATGCTGAGCAGCGAATCACTCCATTGGAACTTATGCGTGTGGTTCAGGAACATGCCTGCAGCGTGACGCAGGCGGGACCTCGCGACATCGCAGGTGTGGGCAATTACACGCTGGAGATTGCCGGGGCAGATGGCCTTCCGGCAGCTGTGCTGTATCTGCTCGATTCGGGAAGTTATTCAACCGTGGAATCAATCCCGGGTTATGGCTGGATTCAGCAGAGTCAGCTGCGGTGGCTGATGGATGAATCCACACGCGTCAATCCCGGCCGCAGCCGCGGGGATAAGCTCCCAGCTCTGGCGTTTTTTCATATCCCGATTCCGGAATATCAAACGATGTGGGACACGCAGCTCTGCTGGGGCAGCAAATACGAACCGGTCTGCTGTGCGCAGGTCAATTCAGGGTTATTCGCTGCGCTGCTGGAGATGGGTGATGTGATGGGTACGTTCTGCGGGCATGATCATGTGAATGATTTTCACGGACAGTATCATGGGATACGTCTCTGCTACGGGCGTTCCAGCGGACACAGCACATACGGCAGGGAAGGGATGCTGCGCGGAGCACGTGTGATTCAGCTAAGGGCTGGCGAGCGGGCGTTTGATACCTGGCTTCGTCTGGAAGATGGATCGCTGGTGAAGGAGCAGCCGGAGCATCAGCCTGAGACCTCTCGGTGAAGTGGTTTAGCTGTAATCAACCCAAGATACACATACACGACGAGATCAGCAATCAGCAGCTGTAGAGTAATCGTGAGCGAAGGAAAAAGAGAGGAACGTAGACAGCATGATTTTACCGTTAATACTGGTACTTGCTTCGGGAATGGCTCATGCGGTCTGGAGTATGTTCACGAAGCGAAGTTTGAACAAAAGTGTTTTTTTATGGTCCATTATGATGATTCCTACGGTGCTGCTGCTCCCTGTACTGGTCGTGGAATTGTCCCGTGAGCCGTTAACGATGTCAGCCTATGCGCTGCTGCTTGTATCAATGGGGCTGCAGGCGCTGTATTCCTGGCTGTTGTCTCAAACCTATGAGCTTGGAGATCTCTCTCAGATCTATCCGATTATGCGGGGCACGAGCACACTGCTGGTGCCTTTGATCGGGGCTGCTTTTCTAGGCGAAAGATTGACGGGATACGGATGGCTGGGCATCGCCTGCATGATTTTTGGGTTTACCATTCTTAGCGGTGTGGTGGGCAGAAGGAAGGGAACAGGCACGGGGATGCAGGGAGCAAAGCCGGTTCTGATGGCATTATGTGTTGGACTGTGCACAACGAGTTACGTATTTGTAGACAAATTAAATCTGCAGCATATATCGCCACTGGCGCTGCTTGAAGTAACGAACATTGGCTTCGTGGCTGGATTAACCCCGGCCCTGCTCGCTTCAGGTGGTTTGCGCCTGGAATGGAAGATGAATCGTTCAACCATTATGTTAGGAGCTCTGCTGAATCCGGGATCATACCTGCTCTTTCTGTTTGCACTGGAACAGGCTCCGATGGCCAGATTGGGTCCGCTTCGGGAGGTAGGTACCGTATTTGCAGCTTTTCTTGGAATCTGGTTATTGAAAGAGCAGCAGGGCATGAAACGTATTCTCTGTTCCCTCGTCATTTTTGGCGGCATTCTGCTGATTGGTATGTGGGGGTAGTGCGGGAACCAGAAGCTGTGATCTAAGAGCGCGAAACGTATACCGGACAGAGAAAAGCACAAAATGACAGGCTGCTGTGCACATCATCCTGTATGATAGGGAACAGGGAGTGATGAGCTGCATGAAATGGGTTAATTCAATTCAGAAGTCTATTCAATATATGGAAGAACATCTGCTGGAATCTATGATGGTGGAGCAGATTGCGGCACAGGCACACATGTCGGTATTTCATTTTCAACGTATTTTTGCTTTGATGACCGAGGTGACCGTTGCGGAGTACATAAGGCGCAGAAGGCTGACACTTGCTGCACATGAACTGCTGCAGGGGGATTGTAAAATCATGGACATGGCCTTCAAATATGGCTATGACACACCTGAATCTTTTTCCAAAGCTTTTCGAAGACAGCATGGAATAACCCCGAGTGAAATTCGCAAGTCTGGTACCTCCGTGCAGTCATATAATCGGCTTGTTATTCAAATTAGTTTAGTAGGAGCAGAACCGATGAAGCATCGTATTGTTGAGCAGGGGCCGTTTTCGATTGCAGGCATCAGCCAGAGGTTTTCGTATGCTGATGGACAGCACTTGCAGGGCATCGGTAATATGTGGCAGGAAGCTTACAAGAGCGGAGCGGAGGACCGGATTTTTGCATTGAATAACGGGGTGATCCCGGGTTTGCTGGGGGTGTGTGTTGACCAGTCCGAGATTCAGGATAAACAGATGGAGTACTGGATTGCAGCAGCCTATGAAGGTGATGAACCGGAAGGACTGCCTACGTTATCATTTCCGGCGAGCAAATGGGCGGTATTTGAGGTAGAGGAAGCGATGCCTCAAGGGATGCAGAAGCTGTGGAAACGGATTGTTGGCGAGTGGTTTCCTTCCACTTCGTACGAACATGCCTGGCTGCCCGAACTGGAAGTCTATCCTGGGATGCATCAACTGCCTCAAATCTGGATTCCGATTAGATAGACAGACTGGTATCATAAGAGTAAGAAGAGTGGTGCATATAGTTCTATTGCCGTCACGACATTTTATCATAATAACATTACGACTCCTCTCAGGAACCGTTTTTTAACGTACATTTGTTAAGGGTGTGCTTGAAAAATGAGGACCTTGAGCGGAGTTGTTTATTTTATTCCGGGGTTAGAATCATGTTATATTGAAAGATAGTTGTCCCCCACAAGAAGACTTATATTGGAAATGAATTAAGATATCAGAAGTCGTGCAGGCAGGGAGAGATGGTTATGCAGTGTGAAGAGAGGTTTGTCAGAGCGCTTCGGCAGGATGAGCAGATCATGCAGGATTTACGCCGTGTGCGTGAGCTTAGGCTGCCGAATTGTTACATCGGCGCAGGTTATATTCGCAATTACATATGGGATGATCTTCATGGGTACGCCAGACGAGAGCTGCATAGCGATATTGATGTTGTTTATTTTGATGCCGTTCATCTTCAGGAGGAACGGGACATCGAGCTTGAACAGAGGCTGCGTGCTGCTTCAGGCAGCAGCAAGTGGTCGGTTAAAAATCAGGCGAGAATGCATCTTCGGAACGGGGATGCACCCTATCAATCTACCGAGGATGCGCTTCGCTTCTGGCCTGAACGAGTAACCGCAGTGGCTGTGCAGTTGGATACAGACGATCAAATCAGCATATGTGCACCATACGGGCTGGAGGATCTGTATGCGTTAGTTGTGCGGAAAAGCCCGGCGTTTAAGGATGCGGCCTACTATAACGAGCGTGTTCGCAATAAGAATTGGCAGGAACATTGGCCCAAATTAACGATAGTAAGGGCGTAAGTACCGAAAGGAGTGCTGCTGTACTGGTACAGAAGTTTATACGGGAAAAAGGATATATTCTCGATCTCATGCTGCTGGCGTGTCTTGTTTTCTTTCTTGCATTCTGGGGCTGGAACTTTGCTGTTCAATTTTTCGCGCTCATCACAGCAAGCTTTATGATATTAAGAAGGATAAATTACGAGAAGCACATTTGGTTGAAGCGTGTGCTTCTGATCGGGTTCGGCATCGGCGCAGTATCCTTTGTTATTATTGAAGCGCTTGTATTTACCCAGCTTGGTTCGAAGGATACCGAGCAGGCGGATTATGTTATCATTCTCGGTTCGGGAATCAAGGGGACCGAATTATCACTGACCTTGAAACAGCGGCTGGATGCCAGTCTGGATTACGTTCGCGACCACCCGCAGATCCCGGTCATTGTATCCGGGGGACAAGGACCAGGTGAATCCATTCCCGAAGCTCTTGCGATGAAAAATTATCTGGTAGATCAGGGCATCGCTCCTGCTCAGATCATTATGGAAGACCGCTCGACAAGTACGCAGGAAAATCTGGCTTTTTCAAAAAAAATCATTGAGGCATCCGGGGTGGAACATCCCGAAATTATGATTGTCACCAGTGATTACCATATGTTCAGATCCAAATATATTGCTGCCAAAAACGGCTACGCCGCAGAATACGGCATATCCGCTCCTTCACCGGGATATATGAAGCCGATCAACATGATTCGTGAGTATTTTGGCACAGTCAAAGCGTTCCTATAGCCGTACTGCATTCGTAAGCCCGCTGAGAACTTCTCAGGCGGGTTTGTTTTTATTTTTTCAAGATAAGAGGTACAGACTTTCACAGGAACCTCAAGTCATGAGGAAATTCACTTCCCTATCCCCTTTCGGCACTTCAAAAGCAGTGGACAAAGCATGTTATACTAAAGGTCAAAAATAGATGGACAAGGCAGGAGTGAACGATCATTACAGCATATCAATTACCTGCTCTTCAGGAGCAGAAAAACGTTTCAGCAAACGAATTGGAAGACATTATACGGATGTTGGCTCATGCGCCTTTACTATACGATGATGGTCAGCACATTCAGGTCGAGGATTATATGGAAGGACTGGAGGTTGAACTGACGCAAGAAACCCGGCGTGCCGTGATTGAGCTGTATGAATTGGCTGTGAAGGCTTGCCGGTGTTTCACGGATTCATACGCCTACGAGCAGCTGCAGGATGTGCTTGGACTGCAGGCGGAGTTGTGGCAGGAGGGAGTGCTCACACTGCAGGACTGGATGTACTGGTTGAAGCAGATCGGTGAGGGACAGCAGGTGCTGCCGAAGTATGATTTTGCGGCAATGCTGGGTGAACTGCCAGAAGGTTATATGATTCATGATTTTCATGACGAGCTTCTATATCGGCTTGAACAAAATTGTGCGGATGCCTGGGCCGGTGAAGAGCGAAGCCGTCTGTACGCGTCTCTTGGTGTGAAGTGACCTCGGATTGATATTGAAACGGTTCAAGCGAAACGCAGCGTTTCAAGCACTGCTCAACAAAAAAATGGAGCATCATCAAACGAAAGGGTCGGCTGCGGTGTTTAAGCTGTTATGAATGCAGGGCATTACCCATATGGAGAGATGAGGGAATACCATGAAAAAGGTTGTACTTGCTGGAGGAACCGGATTCGTTGGTCAGGATTTTGCACGCAGGTTTAAAAAACGGGGATATGACGTGCTTATCATTTCACGCCAACCCGGACACATTGCCTGGGAAGATCGATCAGCCATCGCTCAGCTCTTGAAGGCGCGGAGATGCTTATTAATCTGGCTGGCAAATCGGTAAACTGCCGCTATACGGAAGAGAACCGCAGCATGATTATGAAATCCAGAACAGAGACGACGAACATTCTCGGAGAAGCGGTGCTGGCATGTGCGCAGCCGCCCGAATTGTGGATTAACTCCAGTACAGCCACCATATATCGTCATGCGGAAGATCGTCCAATGACGGAACAAGAGGGTGAGATTGGCTCAGGGTTTTCCGTGGATGTAGCAAAAGCATGGGAGCAGGCATTTTTTGAATTCAAGCTGCCGTCTACACGCCAGATTGCACTGCGTATTGCGATTGTGCTTGGCGAAGGCGGAGTGATGGGGCCGCTGACCAACCTGGTCCGGTTTGGACTTGGAGGGGCACAGGGTGCAGGTACCCAGCAGTTCAGCTGGATTCATATCGAAGATCTGTTCCGTATGGTCATGTTTGTACAGGAGCACCCGCGTCTGGAAGGTGTCTTTAATGCCTCATCTCCCCATCCGGTGACCAACCAGGAACTGATGGCGTCTCTGAGGAAACAGATGGGTGTACGTATTGGACTGCCTTCTCCGCGCTGGATGCTTGAGCTTGGAGCCGTATTCATTCGCACGGAGACGGAATTGGTGCTCAAAAGCCGCTGGGTGATCCCTGACAGAATGGAAAAGGAAGGTTTCACATTTCACTTTGCTTCACTGGATGCCGCACTTGCCGACATCCTCAAAACTTCAAAGTAGTGCGAAGCAGGAAAGGCCGCACATACACGTTTTTCGGAACTGTGCTCACAGGGTAGAGATGATCATAAATGTAAAATGTGGGAGGGGCAGAGCAATCTGCCCTTCTACAGATTCTGATGATATACAGATTAAAATCTCATCATGCTGCAGGTTTAGCTGTATTGAAATATTTCCCGGTATTCAGCATGAGGCAGATTCGGTTAATGGGTAATAGCACCAATTCTACATAAGACGTATGGAAGAGAAGAGGTTGAACACATGCAGCTTAGAAAAGTAAGAATCGCAGGAACAGGGAAATATCTGCCTCAGATGAAAGTAACGGACGAGGAATTGGATGCACGCCTGAATGTACCCGCAGGCTGGGTCAGTAAAGCGACAGGTGTAGGTTTTCGTTTCTATGCCTCAGGCGAAGAGACGTCCTCCTATATGGGGGCAAGAGCCGCAGAAGCTGCTCTCCTGGATGCCGGGCTTTCTTTTGAAGAGATCGATTGTCTGGTATGCACAAGCGGAACAAAGGAACAGCCGCTGCCAAGTACAGCTGTGTTTATCCAGCAGGCGATGGGGCAGCAGGATTCGGGTGTACCTGCTTTTGATATGGATGCAACCTGCCTGAGTTTCCTGAACGGACTTGATGTGATCTCCTATATGGTGGATGCCGGCCGTTACCGGCGTGTATTACTTGTTGCCACTGAGATTGCTTCTGCCGGATTAAACTGGAAAGACCCGGAGAGTACAGCCTTGTTTGGAGATGGAGCGGCCGCAGTCATTATCGAGCGTACACCTGAGGCGTCAGGCTCGCAGATCATTCACGCTTCGCTTCGCACTTACAGCCGCGGGGCGAGGTTTTCGGAAATAGCAGGCGGGGGTACACGTCAGCACGCAGCCAGCTATAATCGTGAGCAGCCCGCTCCCTATCTCTTTCACATGGATGGACAGGCGATTTTTCGTATGGCATCCAAGCTGTTACCAGGTTTTATGGACGAGATGCTTCAAGCTTCGGGTAACCGGATGGAGGATTTCAAGCTGGTTATTCCCCATCAGGGCAGTGCAATGGCTATGCGTCTCATTCGCAAGAAGCTTGGCATCCCTGAAGAACGCTTCATGGATATTACAAGAGGTCACGGCAATACCATTGCAGCTTCCATTCCAATGGGACTGCATGAAGCGATTCGTCAAAATCGGTTACAGCGCGGGGATCGCGTATTAATGATTGGTACGGCGGCAGGTTTATCCTTGGGAGGACTTATCTTTGACTACTAAACCTGAACTCGGACGAAGCATGCTTCAAGCAGACCAAGCATGCAGAGTGCTGCTTACAGGAGGAAGAGCTCCGGTGACGCTGGATCTGGCTCGTATGCTTCATCGTGCGGGCCATCGGGTATTTGCTGCGGAGAGCATGAAGCGGCATTTGTGCAGTGCGTCCAGAGCAGTCGAGAAGTCGGTTATCGTTCCATCGCCGCGCCATGATACGGAGGCATACCTGTCAGCCTTGGAACATTGGATCAGAATATGGCAGATTGATCTGGTCATTCCGATGTGCGAGGAAGTATTTTATGCAGCTCTTGGGGCTGATCGTTTGAGGAAGCACTGCCGAGTGCTGGTTTCCAGCTTGGAAAAGCTGCATATGCTCCATCACAAGTATGATTTTATCCATTATGCCAAGTCTGCGGGGCTTCCGGTTCCAGAGACACATCTGATTCAGAGTCCTCAGGAGTGGCTGGAAACACAGCAGGTGCTCGGAGAAACGGAGGAGTGGGTCTGGAAACCGGTGTATTCCCGTTTTGCTGCTAGAGTGCGCATGCCGGTACAGAGGCTGTCCCATATCCATAAGAATAACCTCGCCGATTCAGGTGGAAGTACCGCAAAAGCACATCAGACGCGGTCTCATCATAAACGGATGACCACGCCATCCCGGTTTGCCCTGCTGCGTCATGATCCACCGGACGAAATACTTTTATCCCCCCGGGCTCCTTGGGTGGCCCAGCGGTACATAGATGGACGGGGGCTGTGCACCTACAGTGTGGTGCATGAAGGGCAGTTGGTTGCTCATGCTGCCTACGAGAGCAGATACCGTACAGGTGAGGTAGGTGCGAGTGTGTTTTTTGAACAGGTCCAGCATGAGGAGACTCATGCTTGGGTGAAGCGATTTGTGCAGGCAGCGGGTTTTAGCGGACAGATCGGATTTGATTTTATTGAAGACGCGAACGGACAAGTATATGCAATCGAGTGCAATCCGAGGGCAACCAGCGGCATTCATCTGTTTCATCCAGGTGATGGTTTGGTGCGCGCTTTGCTTGACCCCGCAGGCCTTCTGAAAGAAGGTATAGAAGTAACGCCGCAGCCGGGAGCTAAGGCCATGCTTTCACTGCCTATGCTGGGAAGCGGCATGAGACAGATTCGAGGCAGCAGAGGGAGTATGAGGGCATGGATGGCCGCTTGGCGTGGTGCGAGGGATGTCGTGTATATGCCTCAGGATCGGAGGCCCTTCTTCATGCAGTGCAGCGTAGTGCTCGCGGCATGGCGTCTTGCGCGTTCACAGAAGATTTCACTGACAGAAGCGTTGACTCATGACATAGAATGGAACGGTGAACAATCATGAAGAAAGCACTGGTCACAGGGGCTACAGGCTGTTTGGGACGACACCTGGCTGTACGGCTTGCCGCAGAAGGCTGGGTTGTAACGGGACTAGGCCGTCAGCAAGAGATTGGGACTTTACTGGGCCCCGCTGGCATTCAATTTGTACAAGGCGATATTCGGGACCGGCGGATTGTGGATGAGGTATGTGCGGGTCAGGATGTCGTTTTTCACTGTGCGGCATTGTCGGCGCCGTGGGGAAAGTACGAAGACTTTTACAGCAGCAATGTGCAGGGCACGCAGAACTTGGTCGATAGTGCTGGGCGCAGCCAGGTGGAACGTTTCGTGCACGTTTCCACTCCAAGTATATATTTTAACTTTACACCGCGTTACGAAGTTCATGAAGATGATCCGCTGCCAGCCAAACCTGCCAATCATTATGCGGCTACCAAACGGCTCGCCGAGCAATTGGTTATGGATGCACACCGTAGAGGTCTGCCTTCAATCATGATTCGTCCGCGAGCTATTTTCGGTCCGTATGACCAGACCCTCTTTCCCCGCATTGTGGCGGCAAATGCCAAACGGGGAGTGCCTATGATTGACGGTGGGCAGGCATGGATTGACCTGACATGCGTAGATAATGTAGTGGATGCCTTGTTATTGTGCCAGCGTGCTTCTACTGATGCGCTGGGTAGAGCCTATAATATTTCCAATGGAGATCCCAAACCGTTTGCTGAACTGGTCAGCAGCCTGTTTGAACTGTTAGACATGCCGCTTCGGCGCTTGAATGTCCCATATCGGACGGCTTATGGTGCTGCAGCTTTGCTGGAAGGTGTGCATCGGATCATTCCGGCTCTTGGCGAACCAATGCTTACCAGATATACGGTTGGATCTCTGGGTGTGCCGCAGACGCTGAACATTAACGATGCCAAAGAGCGGTTGGGATATATACCGCGGGTGTCTATTGAAGCGGGACTGCAGCAATTTGCGGATTGGTGGAGAGGTGGATCATGCTGACGACAATGCCAGTAAAGTTATATTTGGGTGCAGCAGGGTACTGTACACATCCCGAAAGGCTGACGCTTCGCGGCGGAAGCATCAAGCCGGTTCCTTTTCCGGCAGGGTTTGCCTGCATCATTCATCCGGTACATGGTCCTGTGCTGCTGGATACGGGGTACAGTTCCCGCTTTTTCGATGAGACTGCACGTCTCCCTAATGCATTATATCGTCATATCACACCCGTGGTATATCGGGACGAGGACAGCGCTGTTCATTTTCTGAAGCGGATCGGGCTGCTTGCATCGGATATTCGTTATGTCATTCTTTCCCATTTTCACGGGGATCACATCGCTGGTGTGCGTGATTTTTCGGAGGCCGCTTTTATTTACCTGCCAAGAGCCTATGATGCTGTTCGTTCACTTGGTCCGATTGCGGCAGTAAAGGCCGGCTTTCTGGCAGGGCTGCTCCCCGATGATTTTGTCCCTCGGTCGCTGCCCGTGAACTCGCATCCCAAACGATGGGCGGAGGTGACAGAGCATGCGGGAGTAGTAGCGCCGGATGGATTCCCTTGGGATGAGGTGTACGATATTTTTGGGGACGGCAGCGTGCTGGGTGTCGATGTATCCGGTCATGCGGAAGGCATGATGGGGCTTTTGCTGCGGACAGAGCAGCATACCTATTTTCTGTGTGCCGATGCGGTGTGGTCGAGTCGGGCATTTCGTGAACAGCGCAGACCCCATGCGCTTGCGAGCATCATTATGTCGGATCGGCGGGAGTACAGACGGAACTTTGATAAGTTAGTTCAGCTGCATCAGCAGTTTCCTGATCTTCGGATTGTACCGAGCCACTGTCAAGAAGTGCTGCGTTCATGGGGCATGGGAGGTACCGAGTTATGAGCAGTCCGTTTCGCATTGTAACTCATTATGCACTTGCGCGAGGGATGCGAAGATGGGCCAATCGGGAGCAGCTTGAACGCTGGCAGGAACGACGAATCCGGCGGCATGTCGAGCATGTCCGAGCGGCATCACTGTTCTACCGCGAGTGGTGGGGCGAACGGAACGCATCGCAGTGGAGACATTTTCCGCAGATCGACAAGTCCATTATGATGCAGCATTTCGATGCGCTGAACACCGTAGGTATCACGAAGGAAGAGGCGTTTATTCTGGCAGGGGAAAGTGAAGACACTCGTGATTTCAAGCAGTCCTCCATTCAAGGAATAACGGTTGGGCTGTCCTCGGGGACATCTGGTAACCGGGGCCTGTTTCTTGTGAGTGATCGGGAGCAGGATGCTTGGACAGGTACAGTATTGGCCAAACTGCTGCCGGGTGGGCTGTGGAAACCCGCCAAGATTGCTTTCTTCCTGCGTGCTAACAGTAAGCTGTACGAATCTGTGAAGCGCGGAAGACTGCAGTTTCAATACTTTGACCTGCTGGAACATGTGGATGTTCTGATCGAACGTATGGAACAATACCAGCCCACTGTGTGGGTGGCTCCGCCTTCCATGCTTCGTATACTGGCCGATGCGTATCTGCAGGGCCGTCTGACCCATGAGCCGCACAAGATCATTTCAGCCGCTGAGGTGCTTGATCCTCTCGATCGTAACGTGCTGGAGCGCGTATTCGGGCAGACCGTTCATCAGGTATATCAGTGCACAGAGGGTTTTCTGGGTGCGACCTGTTCTCATGGTACATTACATCTTAACGAAGACATTGTGCATATTGAAAAAGAATACATTGATCCTGCGACTCGTCGGTTCGTGCCTGTGATCACGGACTTTTCCAGAACGTCACAGCCGATCATCCGATATCGGCTGAATGATATACTAACCGAAGCGGCAGCGCCTTGCCCCTGCGGTTCATTGTTTACTCCCATTGAGCGGATTGAAGGCCGCAGTGATGATACGCTTTATTTTTCACATATATCGGAGGGTGAGGCAGTTTCGGTTTTCCCGGATTTTATCAGTCGTGCCGTGATTGCAGCTTCGCCGGCCATCAAGCATTATCGTGTGGTGCAGCGCGGGAGCGGAGTACTGGAAGTTTCGATGCGGATCAGCGAAGAAGCAGATGAGAACCAGGTGCAGGCTGCAGTCATGCGGGAGCTCGGAAGATTAGCAGACCGGATGCAGTGTGTGCTGCCAGAGGTGCGTTATGTGCCGTACACGTTCGAGCCCGGAATAACCAAGCTGCGGCGGGTGGAGAGACGCCAGGACTAAGGGAAGAAGCAGGTGCAGGTAACCAATGATCAGAGAGCAGGTGATGAAATGACGGTATGGGCTTATAAAATAGGAGAAGATGTACCGCCAAATACTGCAGATGGAAGAGAGGCAGCGCGGGAAAACAAGACAGCGGAAACAGTGCCGACATCGGGTGCAGAAGAAACAAGAACACTCAAACACGGCAGCGAGCGTCCTGTTGCTTTAATTACAGGCACATCCAGCGGCTTCGGTATGCTGACGGCCATCACGCTTGCCAAACAGGGTTATCTTGCTGCTGCAACGATGCGTGATCTGAGCCGCAAGGGAGAACTTGTGAACCGTGCCGAGGAAGCGGGTGTAACGGACGGGCTCCATTATCTGCAGCTGGATGTGACGGATTCGGAGTCTATACAGACCGCGGTCGACACGGTGATACAGCAATATGGACGCATTGACATACTGGTGAATAATGCCGGCTTCGCTGTGGGCGGGTTCATTGAAGAAGTGTCGATGGAGGACTGGCGGCGGCAGATGGAGACCAATCTGTTTGGATTAATCGCGGTCACACGTGCCGTCCTGCCTGTTATGCGTCAGCAGAAGCAGGGACTGATTGTTAACCTTTCAAGTGTGAGTGGCCTGTCGGGATTTCCGGGATATGCGCCTTATGCCGCTTCGAAATTTGCTGTGGAAGGATTCACAGAAAGCCTGCGTCATGAGATGTCTTCGTTTGGCATTCGGGTCGTACTCGTGGAACCAGGGGCGTATCGCACACCCATCTGGAAAAAAGGATTGGGGGAGATTCATCGGAATGAGAATTCACCTTATAAGCATAAGCTGGATGCAGTCCTTCAATATTCCAGACATGCGAGCGAGACTGCACCTGATCCACAGGAGGTTGCTGAACTGATCGGGCGGATTGCACGCATGCGAGCACCAAGGCTGCGGTATGCGCTTGGTAAAGGCTCGAGGATGCTTATTATGGGAAAGGCGCTGCTGCCGTGGAAGTGGCTGGAGCGAATCATTGCCCGTGCCCTTCGATCGTGAAGGGGCGTGAATCTGTGACATGTATGTATGGAAGCCGTATACTTTTCTACTGGGGGTTGGTTCATGTTTGAGGTTATCGTGATTGCCCTGCTTCTTATTATTACTGGTCTGCTCCTGCATATCAACATCAAGCTCCCGGCCCGTGACCGGGTACGGGAAGCGTTGGACCGTGATCTTGCCCAGAGAGACAGCCACGACCACAACCATAATTCGAATCACAACAAGAACTAACTAGAACGAGTACCCGAAAAATAGCTGTATAAGTTGAATTATTCTTAGGCGCAGAAAAAACCAAATCTTGGGGGTGTTCAGACGAAGATGGAAGCGACGGCGAATGTCAAACTTCAGATGGATTACCCTTATGACATGCAGGGAGTGGATGAACGTTGAACAAGAAAGCTGGGCGAGAAAGGTACATCCTGCGCAGTGTGGAGCGTGAAGAATACGGGCTGTATTGGCCCCTGCGTCTTGAAGCCCTGCGAACGCATCCCGAAGCTTTTGGGGCTTCTTATGAGATATCCAGCCAGCTGTCTGTGAGTGAAGTGCAGGATCGCATACATAATGAGCCGGATGACTATATTTTGGGTGCGTTCACACCTGACGGCACACTTGCGGGTATCATGGGTTTTAAAAGAGAATACGGCCTGAAGCTCAGGCACAAGGGATTCATCTGGGGTGTCTATGTATCGCCTGCGCATCGGGGGCAGGGACTGGCATCTCTAATGTTAACCGAGGTACTGGAGCGGGGCAGCCAACTGGACAACCTCAAGCAGATTAACCTGAGTGTCGTCACGGCCAACGCTGCGGCGAGACGTTTATATGAACGGCACGGGTTTGAAACCTACGGGATCGAACGCCATGCACTGGAAGTTGAAGGCCAGGTTTACGATGAGGCGCACATGACGTATTTTTACAATGGAGAGCCCGGTTGAACCGATAGAATAGGCAGGAGGAGCCGTTCAATGATGGATGAAGTTATTCATAAGGTACCTTCACGAATACAATGGGACGGATGTGGGGCTCCTCTCGCTTTATGTCTCCAGAGGAATTTGAACTTGGAGCACCGATTGATGCGGTGACGAATGTGTTTAACATGGGAGCGATGGCATTTGCTCTCCTTGGTGGCGAGCTGGATCGTTCCTTTGAGCGTTGGGATGCCGGTGAAGCGCTGTATGAGGTCGTCATACGTGCGGTCAATCCTGACCGTTCCCACCGTTACACATCTGTGGCGGAGCTCGGTCTGGCCTGGAATAAGGCGAATGCATAATGATGCATCACCGGATTCGTATCTATGCAAAAAATCCCGTATAATGGAAAATGATAAGGAGGTTTGATGATGGTGTGCCGATATGCTATGTCTGGACCGTATAAAGAAATATATGCTTGTTTTAACTGCCGTAAATCTTTTAAACAAGTATCCCCCCGTGATTTGAATCCGCAAACGGCAGCAGGGCTTGAACATAAATGCCCGCAATGTGCGGAGATCATGGTGAATATGGGTCATGATTTTCAGGCTCCGAAGCAAACAGATGTCAAGCAGTGGACCAAAGTAATGACGCTGTATCGTCATGGTGTGACCTTTCATAACTGTGGATGCGGGGCAGGATATCGTCCTGCTGATCTGCGTGAGGTACCTGAATTTCTGGAACAGCAGGCCGCTGGCCAAAGAAGTGAAGGGGAGAGACTGCTTCATCAATGGATGAGATAGGAACAGGACAGGAGAACATGCAGCCATGATTCGCAATTTCATACAAAAAGACCTGCAATATGTCATTGAAGCGCATAGCCGTATTTATGGGGACGAGTATAATTATGATGACAGCTTTGCTGCATTTATCTCCGAGACAGTCCAGACATTCGCTCAAACGGGTGACTTCACAAGTGAGATGTTGTGGATCGTTGAGCTTTCTCAGAGGCCTTGTGGCTCAATTGGGCTGACACGTGTAAACGAGACAACCGCTCAGCTGCGCTGGTTCCTGCTTGAACCTGAAGCTCGGGGGGCAGGTTGGGGAAGGAAGCTCCTTGAGCACGTGATTGCGTATGCGAACCAACAGGGATACCGATTGATTTTATTGTGGACCAATCAATCTTTGCTTGGTGCTCGCAGGTTGTATGAGTCTTATGGTTTTGAAGTGAAAGAGATTCGAACGCAAATTCTGTCGGGCCAGGAATTGACGGAGGAGCGCTGGGAACTTGCTTTAGACCTCAAACAATTGCAGGAGCAGGACCTGCGCCGGAAGGTGTAACGATGAAAACAGAACCTGTTTATGCTGAACATACAATTGCAGGTGTGTGCTTTCAGGGCATATGGCGTTGGTACGTTACCGAGCGGGAATATTGGTTTCTGAATGTTGAGATGGAAGAACGATTTGGCATTCATGTGTTAAATGAGGAGACGGCGGCTGTTTTTCTGGAAGCGATTCAGGAGGAACAGGTAAGCACAGCGGAGCTGAGATGTGAGCTCCGAGCATTTTCGCGAAAAGCACCGTGAAGGCGATGAATGGCTCAAGTATGTACCGTCCTTTCTTGTCGATTTTGATCAAAGGCTGTTTTTCTCCATGTTCCCTGAACCTGCCTCTTACGAGCATTACATGCCTGAGGGCTGGACGGGGAGTTACTCCAATTTTCTGGAGAGGGTTCCGGAGACAGAATGTTATTGGAAGTCGCAAGGCAGGTCTCTATTTGAGGAAAATTTGGTTTAATGGAGGTGCTGTCATGAGAAATAACAGCTTGAATCCAGTGAGGACAACGGTCTGAAGGAGTGGGTTATGGCTCAGGCCAGTGCTGAGATGTTGGGACACGATAATCCGGTGCTTGACTGGAACAGTGGCAAAGATTGGTTGAGGCAGTATAAAATGAATATAGATTAGGCTGTATTCGTCGAACGATTTTTTTGCACTTTAACGAAGAGAACTTGGTCAGTATAGAGGACTGTATAAATACGTTTAACTCCAGATCTATCTCTAATTTAACTTTCACCTCCAGTCAGCATGAGCAGTAATGAACGGTTCCTGCAGCCGAAAGAATACGTGATAGAGGTGACATCCTTGACGAAAAAAATTGCATTTTTTGATTCAGGCATCGGTGGATTAACGGTGCTGCACAAAGCGCTGCAGCAGTTTCCGGATGAATCCTACATATATTACGCAGATACACTGCATGTTCCGTATGGAACCAAGTCAGCGGACGAAGTCCGCAATTATATTTTTGCCTGCGTAGAAGCGGTTGTAAGGGAAAACGCAGAAGCGGTTGTCATTGCTTGCAATACAGCAACGAGTTTGGCGGTTAATGAGCTGCGCTCGATGTATGACATTCCTATTATTGGCATGGAGCCGGCCGTCAAGCCCGCCGTCGAGATGAACCGGGACAATGGCAAGCGGGTGCTTGTGTTTGCTACGACTCTGACCCTGAGTCAAACGAAGTATAACGAATTGGTATCGCGTGTTGATGATGAGCACCGCGTTGACTCACTTGCGCTCCCGGAGCTCGTGGAGTGGTGCGAACAGCTTGAGTTTGACCCGGTACAAACAGCAGCCTACTTCCGCTCCAAGCTGTCCAATCTGGATTTGGACCAATACGGTACGGTGGTGATGGGCTGTACTCATTACCCGTTCTATACGTCCATTCTGCGTAAGGTGCTGCCAGAGCATATCCAGATCGTTGACGGCAGCACGGGTACCGTGAATCACCTGAAGCAGCGGCTGGGACTTCATGTGCAGCAGCAGGCTGGAAGCGGAGAACGGCGAAGGGAAGACAAAGTAATTTTTCTAAGTTCATCGGGCCGAACGGAAGATCAGGATAAAATGCGTACTGCACTTCAATATCTCAAAGAAAAATCACTCTAGACCAGACCAACGGAGGTGTCAGAGATGGAGTCCATTTATCTGATTCGTCACGCGAGAGCCGGAGGACAGGAGCCTTACGCAAGTCTGACGGATGAGGGATACAGACAGGCCGAAAAACTGGCCGATATGCTGTCCAGTCGCGGAATCTCCTACATTGTATCCAGTCCGTGGAAAAGGGCGGTGCAGACAGCGGTGCCTCTGGGCGCAGCGGTCAAACAGCATGTTCATATAGATGAACGTCTGCAGGAACGGGTGCTGAGTACTCGCGATCTGCCGGACTGGATGGATGCGCTGAAACGTACATATGATGATGAAGATTGGACGGCAGAAGGCGGAGAGTCCTCAAGAACTGCGGCTGCCAGAGGTTTGGAACTGCTGGAGGAATGCTGGAGCAGACCGGAGCCGAATGGAGCAGTTGTCACACATGGCAACCTGTTATCGTTAATTATTCGTCATTACAATCCTTCTTTTGGTTATACCGAATGGGCCAAGCTGTCCAACCCGGATGTATATGTTCTGAGGCGCGAACAGGCATCGTCAGATGAGGGGATAACCAAGGAGGCTGAACACAAGGTCAGTATGACGAGACTGTGGCCGGATTAAATAAAAAAGTGTTCCGACATCACTTTCGTTCAGTCGGAACACGTAATTAAACGGTATGGAAGCTGCTGGTTGCTTACAGTGCTGCGATCAGCAAAGTGACCCAGCCTGCTAGAAAGGCCACTCCGCCTAGTGGTGTAACGGCTCCCCACTTGCGGACGCCTGTAATACTCAACGTGTAGAGGCTCCCGGAGAACAGGAGGATTCCGGCAAACAAGAGCCAACCCGAGGTCATGACAAGGGATGTGGAGGGTAATCGGTCTGCGAACAGTCCAAGCATGATGATGCCGAGTCCGTGAGCGATATGATACTGAACACCGGTTTCGTAGATTTTGATCATATCAGCGGACAGCTTGCGTTTGAGTGCGTGTGCCCCGAAGGCTCCCAATGCAACGGCCAGAAACATCATAATGCTGCCAAGAACGATCAGAGTTTGCATGTCATTTTCTCTCCTTTATATGATAATTATCGTTCAGCTAACGGGTAATAAGCAGTACATCCATCGTTTGACGAGAGAGGATGCTGTGATATCTGATTACAATTTGCGCAGTTGAATCTGCTGAATGGAGTGATCGGCTTCTTTTTTCAAAATTAACCGTGCGCGTCCTTTGGTTGGCAAAATGTTCTCATGCAGATTTTTGGCGTTAATGTCCTGCCAGATCTGATTGGCTGTTTCAATGGTTTCCTCTTCATTAATATTGGCGAATCGTTGATGGAAGAAGGAATTCACGTTTTGAAAAGCGGTCTCCCGCAGCAGCTTAAAGCGCTCGACATACCAGTGCCTTATGTGCTCTTCCTCTGCATCAATGTAGATTGAAAAGTCAAAGAAATCACTGACCAGTAACGGCGTCTCCCGTTTCACCTGCAGTACGTTGATGCCTTCAATAATCAGAATGTCCGGCTGGCAGATCGTTTTCTCTTCGCCCGGGATCACATCGTAAGCCAGGTGTGAATAGACGGGTGCTTTCACTTCAGGCTTGCCTGATTTCACATCGCCCATGAATTTGATGAGTGATTTGATATCATAGCTTTCGGGAAAACCTTTACGGTTCATGATGCCTTTTTCCTCGAGGACCGCATTCGGGTATAAAAAGCCGTCCGTCGTGACCAGATCGACCTTGGGTTTACTGCTGCCTCTGGCGAGCAGGGCTTGAAGCAGACGGGCCGCCGTACTTTTTCCCACAGCAACGCTGCCCCCGATGCCAATTATATAGGGGGTGTGGAGTGCTTCTTTTTTCATAAATGAGGCCGTTAGCCGATCAAGATCTCGAGAAGCTCTTGCATATAAGTCAATGAAGTGGGTAAGGGGCAGATAAACATCCTCAACTTCCTGAATGGATACTTCTTCGTTTAAGCCCTTTAACTGTTCCAGTTCAGCTTCCGTCAGCGGAAGAGTGATCTGATGTTGTTTGAGTTCGGCCCATTCTTTGCGGTCAAACTCGATGTAAGGTGAGTATAAATTCATGAGATCCCGCTTTCTGTATGTAATGTAATCGAAGACACAATCATTAGTGTACCAAATTTCAGGCAACTGACAACACTTTTACATGCTCTGTTTAATAATCAACGTCATGTATATAAAGGATAAGGCAGCTTAAATGCAGCGTAAAAGCGGCTTATAAGAAAGTGTAACCCAATTTATGTTAAAGTCAACGTATACCATGCGGAAGGGTGACAGCAAATGATCGTATATGAGAGAGAGCATGATTTTGTTTTGACCGCTCAGCATGAGCATGGACTTGCTGCCGGGGAGATGGCTGCCCACTGGAAAACCGAGTGGCTTCCCCATGGTCCGCACCGGGACGAGCTGGTTCTCGCTGCGAAGGAGCATGACCGGGGCTGGATTGAGCTGGATGCTGCACCATTGTGGAACGACTACAATCAGATTCCATACTCCTTTCGGGATTTTCCGCTGCGCCCGCGCTTTGTATTTTATCGCAAGGGAATCGAGGAAGTGAGACAGCAAAGTCCGTATGCCGGTTTGCTGTGCAGTCTGATGTACACAGAACTGTTTCAGAAAACGTTGGGAGCAAACCCAGAGGATGATGATGACATCAGAGAATATCTGCTGGAAGAACAGCAGCAGCAGGAAAGTTGGAAGAAAGAGCTTGGCGGGGATGCCGCAGCGCTGGAAGGGCAGCTGAAAAATGATGTAGGCGTAATGCTGTTCTGTGATCAGCTCAGTCTCTTCTTATGTATGGAAGAGCCGGGTACACCTGCAGCGCGTTATGATTTCTTTGCAGAAGGACTTGGCTGCGGCTTTGACGCCTGTCCAAGCCAGACCATCCAGGCCGAGTGGGTATCGGGCGAGAAAGTAGGATTATCTTTTTTTCCATTTGACGAGCAGTTCGAAGTAAGTATGTCAACCAAGGTGCTGCCCAAGGCAAGCATCCGCAAATTTGGAATGTTACAGGCTTATCGTCGAGCCGGTTGGAAGAAACGCCGGGTACTGATCACAGAATTATCCTGAACTAAGGCATATCCTGATTGATTTCAGTTCAGAACATTCAAGTCAGAACAGCATACAAACGAGTTCATTCAGGCGGGCATCTGGAGTTACGGACGTCCGTCTTTTAGATGTGTGTTTAAGAAAAGGAATCTATATACATTTCATACAGCAGGAATAAACACATGATTTCCAGAAATGATAATGAGCCGTGAGAAAAACATATATTGGGGGAGGTCAGGCATGAATCATCACGTTGAGATCTATACGATGTGTATGGTCTGGAACCCGGATTCCGATCAGGTTTTACTAATGAACAGGCCGAATCATAAAGGGTTTCCGGGATACATTGCGCCTGGAGGGAAAGTGGAATTCCCCGAAAGTATCGTGGATGGAGCCATTCGTGAAGTTCGCGAGGAAACAGGGCTTATTGTGAAGCAGATTACGTACAAGGGGCTGGATGAGTTCTGTGATCCGGAGCAGGGTTTGAGGTACATGGTCTTTAACTACCTGGTTACTGCATTTGAGGGGGAACTGATGGCCAATCCGCCGGAGGGAGAGCTTCTATGGATATCATTGAAACAGGCATTGGAGCTGCCAATGCAGGACTGGTTTGCAGAGCGTTTTCCACGTTTTTTCAATGCAGGTACATTTGAACGAAGTGTCGTCTGGGAGAAGTCCAGCGGACAAACGCTGCAGGAGACCTTCAAAACATACACAGATAACAGAAGGGATGAGCATTATGGTTATGGGGCATGAACAGGCGCTGCGTGCGTATATTGAAGCAACAAACACACATCAATTTGACGAGGTAAGCAGGCTGCTTGCCCCGAATGCACTGTATTGGTTCACAGGTACTTCCTGCACAACCCTGAATGAGATTCAGGCTTACTTCGAAAATGCCTGGGAGACAGTAAAAGAAGAGGTATATCGTGCGGAGAACGTGCATTGGATTGCTGTGGACGAGCATCAGGCTGTATGTACCTACACTTATCACTGGGAAGGATACGTTCGGGGCAAGCATGCTTCAGGGCAGGGTAGAGCAACGAATGTATTTGTAAAAGATGACGAAGGTGCTTGGAAACTGGTTCATGAGCATTTGAGCCTGGGGGAATAGAACACCGGCATAGTATCCATATCTATATATTTTGTTCCAGATATTATGATATAATGAAGTTTAGTCTTTTTACGGAGGTGAAGGTGCTTGGGAATCATTTTTCAGGATACGCTTGTGGGATTAGACTGCGAGCAGCTTAGTGGAGGTTTCTTTGATGGGTGGCCTAATCCGCCCTCTACGTCAACGTTTCTAAAATTGCTGGAGCAGTCCTATGCTGTTGAACTGGCTGTCGATGAAGATACCGGCAGGGTTGTGGGATTCATTCAAGCCATCTCGGATGGGGTACTCAGTGCCTACATTCCTCTACTGGAAGTGCTGCCGGAGTACAAAAATCAGCTTATTGGAAGTAGGCTTGTCCAGCGTATGCTCCAGCGGCTTGAGGGGTTATATATGATTGACCTTCTGTGTGATGCGGAAGTACAGCAATTTTATGAGAAACATGGGATGCGGAGATCAACGGGCATGTCCATCCGTCGTTATTCCAATCAAGCGGGAAATATCAGCAGCAGACAGAGTGACTAACATAGATTGTGCAGCAGCAGCGTTATAAGCAGCATCAGGGACCTCACTAAAATGTGGGATGAGTAATTTGTAGATCTGCCATACATAGGCTTCTGCAAAAGGCATGGAGGAGAAAAAATTGTATGATGAGAAAAGGTGGGGATTGGCATGAACTTGTCGTTCCGGATATTGGACTGGGATGAAGAAAAACCGTACGGACTCCTGCTGATGGCAGATCCTTCAAAAGCCATTGTGGACGAATACCTCAGCAGAGGCGTTTGTTTCATCGCGGAGTATGAAGGAGAGATGGTAGGAGAGTTTGTACTGCTCAAGACTCGCCCGGAGACTGCAGAGATTGTTAACATCGCCGTACAGGAGGAGCTGCAGGGACAAGGTGTTGGTAAACACATGATTAAAGAAGCAATGGAAGCTGCGAGAAGGCTTGGGTGCAGCATATTGGAGATTGGCACGGGGAATTCCAGTTTGCATCAATTGAAGCTGTACCAGCGCTGCGGTTTTCGAATTACGGGAGTAGATCGCGATTATTTCGTAAGGCATTATGAAGAAGAAATTATAGAGAACGGCATACGCTGTGTAGATATGATTCGCCTGGCCATCGACCTGGAATCAGCAACCGAGGAGGACAAGAAGTAAGGCTGGAGCAGAATACGCATAAGTCTTCGAGAGGCGCAAGAGCACGAAAAAAGGGGGGCTGGGATATGAACAGGCACACTCATGTGGGTGTATATGGACTGGCCGTGCGGGAACGATCCTGTCTTTTAATTCAGAAGGCTCGTGGACCTTACTGCGGGAAATGGGATCTGCCTGGCGGGAGAATGGAATTCGGGGAGCAGCCGGAAGCGGCATTGAAACGTGAATTTGAGGAAGAAACGGGACTCACTCCGCTGCAGCTGACCATTCATTCTTCACAATCCAACAGGATAGAGTGGGAATATCAAGGTGAACCGGAGGAAGTACACCATATTGGTATACTCTACAATATTACCGCTTTGCAGGATGATCAGCTGCAGTATATCAGAAGAGAACCTGATGGAGAAGACTCGCTGGGAGCAGCGTGGTTTACACTGGAGCAGGTGAAAGGTCTCGAGTTAACTCCCTTTGCCCGATATATGATAAATTGGATCTGAAACCATGAATCATATCATAGAGAAGCCGCCGGAGTCATACGATTCGAGCGGCTTATTCTATTGAATTTTTCATCAAGCCAGTCTGAGAAAAACCAATTTCTTGTTGAATAACATGTCAATTGGTTAATGTTTAAATGGACGGTTTGTTTTTAGACAGAATGGACCACAATTCTTATAAGGAGGTTATACGGAATCAGATCTGGATTTGGCGGAATCCGGCGTTCGAGGCCTGCCCGGAATTGCACCGATTATTCGATTGATCTAATTTATGCATCAATTGAACTAAAAATAGGAAATGCTCCTGAGCGTAAAAGTTTATAGAATAGATATTAGAACACGTACTTCGCCGAAATGGTGGAAGGATGTATACCTTCGAACGGATCAGGACATTATTCGACATCTGTGCGATGGTAAAGATAATCATTGTTTTACTTTGATTTTGAAAACGCAGACAAACCTTTGACGGGAGCGTCGGAACAACGTTATCACCACTAACAGCACGACTATTGGACTTCATGAAAAATTTCGCTTAAAATGTTGAACGAACGCGAATTACGGCTTATTCAATGATTTCCGTCAAACCCTATGACAAAATCAAGACGGAGGGAACGTCGATGACGATCGAGAAAGGCAACATGAAACCCTGGGAGAGTTATTATGGTCCCAATATGGGATACGTACAAGAACAATATGAATTATACACCCAAGATCCGGGTGCAGTGACACCGGCTTATCGTGAATTGTTTGAACAATGGGGTGCACCGCCGATGTCTGGCAGAGGTGCAGAGACTCTTTCGAATTCCGGGAATGCCCAAACTGCATCCGGAAGCGTAGATATTCAATTATTGCAGAAAGCGGTTACAGCGGGTAAGCTCGTATGGAATATTCGTACGTATGGTCATCTGGCTGCAGATATTGATCCGCTCGGGATCAGTGAAGCAACCGATACATCCCTGCTGGAACCAAAGCATTTTCAATTAAATGAAGAAGACTTGAAGGCACTGCCTGCTTCCCTGATCTGGGAAGGTGCAGATGGTCAGACAGCGACGGGGTGGGATGCGATTCAGCGTCTTCGCCAAATCTATACCGGACCTATTGCTTACGAATTCAGTCATGTGCACGAAGTACAGGAACGTGAGTGGCTGAACCGCCGTGCAGAATCCCGTACATCTCCGGCTCCGCTTACCCAGAATGAACGTACAGCACTGCTGGAGCGTTTGGTTGAAGCCGAGCAGTTTGAAGATTTCCTGCACAAAACATTTGTAGGACAGAAGCGCTTCTCTATTGAAGGTAACGATGTGCTTGTACCGATGCTGGACGAAGCGGTTCGTCTTATGACAGAAGCAGGTTCCAGCCACATTCTGATGGGTATGGCTCACCGCGGACGTCTAAACGTTCTCGCTCATGTTCTGGGCAAGCCATACAGCAAAATTTTCTCTGAATTCCACCATGCCCCGAACAAAGATTTGGTTCCATCTGAAGGTTCTACCGGAATCAACTATGGCTGGACGGGGGATGTCAAATATCATATGGGCGCGAACCGTTTTGTAAAAGACGGGGAAACTGTGCAGGCTCGCCTGACACTCGCCAACAACCCGAGCCATCTGGAATATGTGAATCCGGTTGTGCAGGGCTTCGCACGTGCAGCTCAGGATGATCGCCGTGAACCTGGTTATCCGAAGCAGGATGTAACGAAGGCAGCAACTATTTTGATGCACGGGGATGCCGCATTCCCTGGAGAAGGCATTGTAGCCGAGACATTGAACTTTAAGGCGCTGCCGGGATACCAGAATGGCGGAACCATTCATATTATCGTGAACAATCGCCTTGGCTTCACTACAGACAGCAGCGATTCTCGTTCAACCTACTATGCAAGTGACCTTGCCAAAGGTTATGAAATTCCGATTGTGCATGTGAACGCAGACAACCCTGAGGCATGTATTGCAGCAGTCCGCATGGCTGCGGAATACCGCAACCGGTTCAAAAAGGACTTCCTGATTGACCTGATCGGATACCGCCGTTATGGTCACAACGAGACGGATGATCCTGAAACGACACAGCCGCTTGTTTATGACAAGGTGAAGAATCATCCGACAGTCAGCCATCTGTATCAGGATATGCTCAAGAAGGAATCTGTCATCGATGATGCCTTCATCACCAAGGTTCGTGATGGCGTAGCTAATCGCCTGAAAGAAGCCTACGATCAGATGAAGAAAAATGAAGTGCATGAATATTACCAGCGCAACATTAGCGAGTCCGAGGCTGTTGCAATTACGCCAACAGCAGTACCGCTGGACCAACTGCGCAGCATTAATGCGGATCTTCTGAAATGGCCTGAAACGTTTAATGTATATCCAAAGCTGCAGCGGATTTTGCAGCGCCGGAGTACTGCTCTGAATGAAGGGGAAAAAGTGGACTGGAGCCTTGCGGAAACGCTGGCATTTGCAACTATTCTGGCAGACGGTAAGCCGATCCGTATCAGCGGTCAGGATGCAGAGCGGGCAACCTTTGCTCACCGTAACCTGGTACTGCATGATTCGAAGAACGGTGATAAATTCTGTCCGCTGCATCATCTGCCGCAGGCAAAAGCATCGTTTGCGATCTACAACAGCCCGCTGTCTGAAGAATCTGTTGTTGGATTCGAGTATGGATACAACGTATATTCTCCAGAAACACTTGTGATCTGGGAAGCTCAATTCGGTGATTTTGCAAACTGTGCACAAGTGATCTTTGACCAGTTTGTATCGGCAGGCCGGGCGAAATGGTCTCAAAAATCAAGTCTGGTAATGCTTCTTCCTCACGCAAACGAAGGTCAGGGACCGGAACACACAAGTGCACGTCTGGAACGTTTCCTTCAGCTGTGTGCTGAAGACAATATGACAGTGGTGAATCTGTCGAGTGCTTCACAGTATTTCCATCTCCTGCGTCGTCAGGCTTCATTAACGGAGACGGAAGATGCACGTCCGCTTGTGATGATGTCACCAAAAAGTTTGATCCGTAATCCGCGTGTGGCGTCACCGGCTGTAGAATTCAGTGAGGGCAAGTTTGAACTTGTGTTGGAGCAGCCAGGTCTCGGTACGAAGCCGGATCGGGTAGAACGAATCATTCTGTGCAGCGGTAAAGTTGCCATTGACCTGGAAGATGCGATTGAAAAGGATAAAGGAGACTGGTCCTGGCTTCACATCATCCGTGTTGAGCAGCTCTATCCGTTCCCAGCGGAAGAGATCAAACGTGTACTTGCGCGTTTCAGCCAATTAAAAGAGCTAGTATGGGTGCAGGAAGAGAACAAAAACATGGGAGCCTGGACGTATATGGAGCCTCGTCTTCGCGAAATTGCGCCTGAAGGCACAACCGTAAGATATGAAGGCCGTCCGGAACATGCAAGTCCTTCCAGCGGTTATCAGCTTGTGCACAGCATGGAGCAGCAATTAATCATTACAGCAGCGCTAAAACAAACGGCGAAGAATAATATTCCACTGGGGAGGTAACAGCTGTGAGTGAAATTAAAGTACCTGCAATGGGTGAATCGATTACTGAGGGAACGGTATCCAGATGGATGGTCAAAGAAGGGGACACCGTTAACCAAGGTGATGTCCTGCTTGAACTGGAAACAGACAAAGTCAACATTGAGATCAGTGCGGAAGAAAGCGGTGTGCTTGAGAAAATCATTCGTCAGGAAGGCGAGACTGTCGAAATCGGTGAAACGATCGGTACACTTTCAGCTGGAGCAGGGGGAGGAAGCGGTACTGCCGCTTCCGAACCAGCAGCAGCTGAATCGAAACCTGCTGCCCCTGCTCCTGAGGCTCCAGCAGCAGCTCCGGCAACTGCGGCACCTCCAGAGGCATCCGACAGCAGCAAAACAGCTTCTCCGTCTGCGCGCAAGCTGGCTCGCGAGCGCGGCATCGAACTGGATCAAGTGCAGAGCAAAGATCCGATTGGACGCGTGTATCAGGATGACGTGAAAAGCCATGGCAGTCAGCCTTCCGCTCCGTCTGCGCCTGCTGCTCCCAAAGCTCCGGCAGCTGCGCCTGCTGCTCCGACTTCCGGCGGTTCTACTTATGCCAAGCCGGTAGAGCGTCAGCGTATGTCCCGCCGCCGGGCGACAATTGCGAAGCGTTTGGTCGAAGCGCAGCAGACTGCAGCGATGCTGACCACGTTTAATGAAGTTGATATGACAGCTATTATGGACGTTCGTAAACGCCGTAAAGACAAATTCAAAGAGAAGCATGATATCAACCTTGGTTTCATGTCGTTCTTTACCAAAGCAGTAGTCGGTGCGCTTAAGAAGTTCCCGACGATTAACGCAGAGATTGATGGCGAAGATGTTGTATTGAAAAAATTCTACGATATCGGTATTGCCGTATCTGCCAAAGAAGGTTTGGTTGTTCCGGTTGTACGTGATGCTGATCGTCTGGGCTTTGCCGAGATCGAAAAAAGCATTGCAGACCTTGCATCCAAAGCGCGCTCCAACACGCTGGCACTGTCTGATCTGCAGGGCGGCACGTTCACAATAACGAATGGCGGAACATTTGGTTCCCTGCTGTCCACGCCAATTTTGAATACTCCGCAAGTAGGTATTCTCGGCATGCACAAAATTCAGCTTCGCCCGGTAGCGATTGATGCTGAACGGATGGAGAACCGTCCAATGATGTATATCGCACTTTCTTACGATCACCGGATTATTGATGGAAGCGAAGCAGTACGATTCCTGGTGACGGTGAAAGAATTGCTTGAAGATCCGGAATCCTTGCTGATCGAAGGTTAATACCTGCAAAACGTGCAGCAGCTGCATCGGACTTATATGATCTCTATGAGATGGAAGTAGAACAAAATCCCCTGATTGGGCACAGTACAGATTGTGCTGGTCAGGGGATTTTTTGGCTTATAACTGTTGAGATTGAATGAAACCGTCCGAGAAATAGTTAAGATAAGGGGCTGGAGACATTGGATGATATCATCAGAGAGCGCTCATCTGCTAAGCGGCTTACTGCACTAAGCACTTGATAGACTGTTAATTCGCATGACTATCCTGCTCATCGGTCTGTTCATGATCCGGCATATGCCGCTCCAGCCAGTCAAGGACATCCTGAGCCACCTCTTTACGATTCGTCTCATGCAGCATTTCATGACGTCCTCCAGGATAAAGCCGATATTCTACATCCTGCAAGCCGAGTTTTTGATACTGGGAGAACAGGTTAAGTATACCTTTGCCCCGAAGACCGACAGGATCCAGCTCACCTGAAAACAGGAAAACCGGCTTGTGTTTGGGGATACGTTCCATATGCTGCGGCTTATGGATTTCAAGCAGCAGTTTAAAGAAATCCCTGAAAAAACCGGCTGTACAGACGACTCCACACATCGGGTCGTCGATGAACCGCTGCACCTCCTGGCGGTCACGGGACAACCAGTCAAAGGGTGTTGCAGCAGGGCGGAAAGCGCGGTTAAACCCCCCGAATACAATCGCATTCAGCAGTAAACTGCGATGCTGATCACCCTGAATGCCGCACTGCAGCAGGGCCAGCTTTTCTCCGAATCTCAGAAGTCCTCGTTTGCCGTTTGTACCAGACAGCAGAAAAGCACAGTATCTTTCATGTCCGGCATACATGAGGTGCTGTACCAAAAAGGACCCCATGCTGTGTCCCATTAGGAATAGAGGCAGGCCCGGATTTTCTTCGGCTGCCGTCTCACCCAGATTAAGCATATCGCTGGCCATCCAGCGAAACGCATCAACACCTGCATCACCCAGTAATTCGGTGTTCTCCACGGTTTTGCCATGGCCCCGATGGTCATTGGCATACACAGCATATCCGTGTTTGGTAAGGTAACCCGCAAATTCGGCATAACGCGCCGCCGTCTCGCCCATTCCATGTGCGATCTGCACAACGGCTTGGATGGGATGGTTCGGATCGGGAAGCCAGCGGTACACATGAATACGGGTACCTTCATTGCTGATCAGCGTAAAGGTAGACTCCTGCATCTCGTGTGATTCCTCCTTCACAGGTATGTTGTCCGTCTCGTTACTTAAGGAAGATAGGAGCGAAGAACGGTGGTGTTCCCGCTTAAGGTGTAGGAACCCAGATTGGCTGGAAGCAAGTAACATTGGCCTGATTTCAATGGCATCTGTCTGTCTTCTTCTGCGCCAGCCCACTCAAGTGTGCCTTCACCATCACAGACGACAATAATCGTAAAGCTGTCCGGTGTGGTGGACAATTCCCAACGGTCGGTAACGACGCCTTTTTCCACAACAAAGTATGGACAGGCTGCGAGCTGGAGCCATTCCCCAGGTACGGCCTGATTAGTTTTCATTGTGGTGGCTCCTGCGCCTTCATATGCGGTGACGTTCAGAGAATCTTCTACATGAAGTTCACGCGGCTGACCGTCAAGTCCGGGACGATTGTAATCATAAATCCGGTAGGTGGTATCCGAGTTTTGCTGTATTTCGGCAACGACAACACCCGCACAGAGGGCATGAACGGTTCCGGCAGGAATAAAGAAAGTATCGCCGGCTTCCACAGGGACTTGACGGAGAGTATCCATCACGCTGCCATTTTCAAGCGCCTGCTTCAACCTCTCACGATCTACACCTTCATTCAGACCATAAATGATATGGGCACCGGGCTTGGCATCAAGCACGTACCACATTTCCGTTTTACCCAGCTCACCTGGAGGCAGAGCCTCGTAATCATCTGTAGGATGAACCTGAACCGACAAGTCATCGTTACAGTCGAGCAGCTTGATCAGCAGAGGGAAGCGTCCGCCTTTTTCCGAAACACCCTTAGTTCCAAGCCAGGCTGTTCCCAGCTCTTTGCGGATCTCATCAAGTCCTTTACCGGCCAATGGACCGTTTAACACTTTGGTTGTACCGTTGGCATGATCCGCGATCATCCACCCCTCGCCGATGTGTCCTTCAGGGGGCGTCAGGCCGAATTGCTCGAGCGCACGACCTCCCCATACACGTTCTTTGAATTCGGGCTGGAATTGAAGTGGGTATGGCGTAGACATGGGTATCTCTCCTCTAGTATATGAAATGGTGAATCCCTTTAAACGGTTCCGGTGCTAAGCTTTTAACTTCACGATGGTGAAGTGTCATGAACAGGTGGATGCGCTTGCAGGTCCATATGCAGACACACTGCCGTATCGGATTAATCTGATGCGGCTTGTCCTGTGATTGTGTCTAGTGTATTTCATTTGGGGACCGAAGGGAATTCGTTGTTACTTTTTCTCAATGCCAATTAGATACGGGGAATTATCACGCTGCATCTGACGGTACAGTACAACCTGGGCCTTTTCTACTGGCAGACCAGAGGCCCATGCGGATACGGCTTCAGCTTCCTGAGCGCCCCCTTCGTGACCTGGATAGAGCACAGCTGTAATGATGCCGCGAGGACGCAGTAACGTCAGTGCGGCTTCGAGCGCTGCAATGGTGCTGGTTGTCTCGGTAATAATGGAAGCATCAGCACCTTCGGCAGGCAGGTAACCCAGATTAAACATGATGGCTCCTACCCTGCCAACCCAGACATCAGGTACGGCTTCAGCCATCCGGGCATGACTTAATTCCAGCATGGAAATTGATCCAAGTTTGCTGCCTTCCGATTGTTTACGGATTCGGGCTTGAGCCAGTGTGAGTGCTTCGCTCTGGATATCAAATCCGATAACTTGACCACGCGCGCCTACCTGCTGTGCAAGAAACAATGTATCAGCACCTGTGCCTACCGTGGCGTCAATCGCGAAATCTCCCGGTTGGAGCCGGGAAGCAATCCATTGATGCGCACAGCTTAGAACCGATAGAAATCCCATTTACGCTCCCCTCCAATACTTACCCTGCCAGGTATCCCGTTCACGCAGTTCCCGGTCAATGGCGTTCAAGACTTCCCATTTTTTCAAAGACCACATGGGTCCGATAAGCAAATCGCGAGGGGCATCGCCTGTAAGACGATGTACAATCATTTCGGGCGGAAGCATTTCAAGCGTGTCTACAATCAGCTTGATGTACTCATCCTGCTCAAGGAATCGAAGCAGACCTGCTTCGTACTGTTTCACCATCGGCGTCTTGCGCATCAGATGCAGCAGATGGATTTTGATACCCTGCACATCCATACGAGCAACAGCACGGCCGGTGTCCAGCATCATTTCGTGTGTTTCCTGAGGCAGGCCATAAATGATATGTGTACAAACCCGTATATTGTGTTTGCGAAGCTTCTCGACAGCTTCTTCGTAACATGCGGTGTCGTGTGCACGGTTGATCAAAATTGAAGTGGAATCATGAATCGTCTGCAGTCCCATCTCTACCCATAAATAAGTGCGCTCGTTAAGCTCGGCCAAATATTCCACGACATCATCTGGTAGACAGTCGGGGCGGGTAGCGATTGATAGCCCCACAACGCCGGGCTGCTGCAGTATTTCTTCGAAATATTCGCGCAGTTCTTCGACCGGCGCATAAGTATTCGTGTACGCCTGAAAGTAGCCGATGTAGTGAGCAGAGGGCCATTTAAGATGCTGCCTGTCCCGAATTGTATTAAACTGGCTGACAAGGTCTTCACGTCTGCTGCCCGCAAAATCGCCTGAACCTCGTGCGCTGCAGAACGTACAGCCGCCTTTGGCGATAGAACCGTCCCGATTCGGGCAGGTGAACCCGGCATCCAGCATGACTTTGAATACTTTGTTGTGAAATTGATCACGCATTTCGTAATTCCAGGTGTGAAAACGTTTATCCCCCCACATCCGTGGAGGCTGTAAAGCAGGTGCATTCATTTAAGGTACTCCTTTGAGATCGATGTCTTTGTATTGGGTACATCTCTGATACCGTATTATCGTACCTGAATAGGGAATACAGACGCTGTGCGGTTTCCGTCACTTATTGTATCAAAAATCCGAAAAAAAGGGGAATGCAAACGAAAAAAAAGGCCGCCAAATCAACGGTTTTTACTTGATGCAGTTTACACCTTATGTTATATTTAAATCAGCGTCAGACACCATCCAGTGAGCAGTTTTCGTTGCAGCATTTGAATGAATGCTGACGTTATGGTTCATACTATACCGTGAGGTGATACGAATGAATTCCCAAGTTAAAAATAAAGAATTCCAGCATGTATCCGTTGAACTGACTGCAGAAGAGGCACTGGCTTTGACAGGTGTACGTTTTAATGGAAATCCAAAAGTGAAAGCGGCTGCAAGACAAAAAGTTCGCGATGCTTTCGAAAAGACATTTGATTTTTCACACCAAGATAAGGTAGACTATGAACTACTAAAGTAGTTGGACCCCAATTCCAAATAAATCGAAAAGGGAATCTTTGAGATCTGCCCAACGTGGCAGGTCCGGAGATTCCTTTTTCATTGCTCTTTACAATTGGCCGGTTCTTCGGCAAAATGAGTCTAGGACAAGTATGGACAAACGGAGGAATAAGATGCGTTTACGTGGCAGAAAAGGGATTAGAGAAAATCTGGAGCAGCAGGAGGACCTGGTTGTACTGGAGCCAAAGCAGCATAAAGGTAAGTGGGCTGAACTGTTTGGCAATGATCATCCGATCTTTGTCGAGTTTGGCATGGGTAAAGGTCAGTTCATCAGTCAAATGAGTTATAAATATCCGCAGTACAATTTTATCGGGATTGATATGTATGATGAACTGGTCCGTCGTGCCAGTGAGAAAGCGCGTAACGCCTGGAGTCAAGCTGAGGTGGAGACGCCACCGAACCTGAAGTTGGCGCTCGCAAACATCGAACAGATTGAAGAGGTGTTTGAACCGAAAGAACTGGAACGCATTTATTTGAATTTCAGTGATCCGTGGCCAAAAGCAAAACATGCACGCCGCAGGTTAACCCACCCGCGCTTTCTGAAAAAATACGTTGAGCTGCTGAATCCGAAAGGACAGATTCATTTTAAAACCGATTCAGAGACGCTGTTTGAGTTCTCTTTGAACTCTATCGCTGATTTCGGACTGCAGATGACGAATCTGTCTCTGAACCTGCATCGTGACGGCCTGAATGAAGAGCATGTGATGACCGAGTATGAACAGAAATTTATGGGCAAAGGCATGAACATTCACAGGGTTGAAGTGATTGTAGGCGAAGAGGCGCTGCGGGAGTATAACGAGATGCGTCTGGACAAGTATAAAGTACGTGAAGCGGCTGACGAATCTGGTGACGGTCAGGATCAAGACGAAGCTTAATACAATAGAGCGGCATCTGAGGGCTAATGTTTTACTCTCAGATACCGCTCTTTTTTGTCGTTAAAGATGATCAGAGTGGAGTTCTTTGCGGCGATAATCGTTGGGGGTCACCCCGTTGAATTTTTTGAACATCCGATAGAAGTAAGAGCTGTTGGTAAAACCGGTTTTCTCGGCAATATCCGCGACAGAACTTTCGGTTTTGACAAGCAGATGCTGCGCTTTAGCAATACGTGTCTCATTAATAACATCGGTTAATCCCTTTAAGGTGAGCTGTTTGTACAGCCTGCTGACATAAATGGGGGACATGGCCAGCTCTTCTGCAATCGAGGTCAGGCACAGATTCGGATCAGCATAGTTTCGCTCAATAATGTCATTGATTTTCCGAATAAGTTCTTCGTGTTTGAGCGTGCGCTTTTCTTCCACTTTGGAGCCAAGCTCGTCAAACATGTGGTAAAAATGTTCATGCACCTCACTGATATCCTCCGCATTTTTCACGGGAAGCATTAAACTGCCTGAGACGGAATCCAGTCTAAACTGATTGTTTTTCTTAAGCGTGTTGCGAACATGATTAAGTGTCATTGTGAGATGGGACAGGGCAAGCTGAAAAACATTAAACGGGAATTCCGCTGTTTCATTAACAATATCGGCGTAGATCATCTTTGCTTCCCCCGTCTTGCCTGTCATCAAACAATCCACGAGCTGTCTCTCTTTGCCAGCAGGGAAGGTGTATTCCTTCGTCTGATACGCCATGATCTCCGAGGTGTAGATCAGACAGCCTGGACCCATGAACAAACGGTGAAGAGAGGCTTCGGCAGAGCGTGCATAACCTTCAATACACTGCACAAGCGACTGTTCTTCTGGACCAAGCGTACAGGAGATGGAGCATTTCAAATGAGTCATGACTGCGGCCTGCATCATACGCAGCAATTCTTCCATTTCATGCGACTCCCCGTTCTCTGAGAGTGAAGAAGAATGCGCCCCCGATTTCTCGTTAAACAGAAGTGTGATCAGGTCACCTCCCATATCCACAGCCTCTACATGGTAATGAAGGTCGGCCGTTTCGGTGCAGATGTTCATCATCGCATATTTCACCAGTTTGGTATCATCACGGTAAGTCTCGCAAAACTCCGTATAGTGGTCAATGCGCAGCAGCACCAGTCGGGATGAGCGATGCACATCGACAGAGGAACCGTAAAATTTCATCCGGTCTTCCAGCATACTGCAGGTTACCGTTTCCCGTCCCTGAAGCGCACCCCGTAAATAGTCCTGTCTCAACAGGTGCAGACTGCCTCGGCGTTCCGCTTCCATTACACGCATGCGTACAAGCACATTATTAATCGGATGGTACAGCTTACGGGATACAAGATAAGAGAGAATGAGACCTGCAGCCAGCAGCCCAAGGCAGAAAAGCAGCGTGTGAGTTCGCATACTGCGAATATCTGAAGTGATAACATCGTAAGGCGTAATTCGCACGTAACGCCATCCCAGGCTGTCTGGTACGGTATAGGTAATCAGTGAATTTTCTCCGTCCACTTGTTCGGTAAAATAAGCAGAATGCTCCGTATCCTGCATAATCGGACGCATGAATGTTTCGCCAGAGAGATTATGAAGCAGCGGCCGATCTCCGAAATCGGACAACAAGTCTCCTTTTTCATTCACGATAAAGGTCGTGCCTGGTTGATCCGCGGCATTCATGTTGGGACTAAGCCAGTCATCTTTAATGTTAACGATAACGGCATAATTCAGCTTGGCATTATCATTAATGGTGTCATAACACAGGTATGTGTAGCTGTTCACCTCACTGGCTTCCGTTGAGCCGACCTTATACGTGCGCGGGATGGGCACGAAGGGTTTATAGTCATGAAAACGTTCGAGGATGTGCTTGATCCCCTGATCATCGATCTCGGTTACAGACTGCTGGCCATTGCGTACCCCGTCGGAACTGATAAAAAACTCATCGCTTTTGGAGTTGTATACATAGATGGATTCAATGAATGGAAGAGACATGCGGTAATTGTCGAGCTGCTCCATGGCGGAGGTAATCTGATAGATGCTTGGTTTCGAATAGAGCATCAGGGATGAAATGGTGTAGTCCTGATAAATCTGATAGGAGAGCGACTTGGCACTTTCGGTCATTTTGGCTACCTCACGACTTGTCTGAGTGAGACTGTTCATATCTGTACGGTAGACTTGGCGAAGTGCAATCCGATTATAGTTAACGTACAAGATGGCTGATGCTACAAGCAGGGTTGCTGCTGTGCTGATAATAATGCCAATCAGAATCCGCGCGAATACTTTCTGGCTGTCCTCTGAACGTTTGCGCATCCTTTTTTCCCCCTCGAACCTTCTGATATGAGTGAACTTATGTATTTTTCATAACATAGATCTGATTTCACATGCGGTAGAACAGAAGAGCAAGGTAACTTGAATTATATATTATGTATGCGTTTACATCAACGCTGGACGAGTGTTTTGGTTCCTTTTCCCTAGATAAAGTTCAACGATCGCTGGATTGTTCACCTCCATGATGCTGTGCACGATATCAACTTTTGTGAACGTACGTGTGTTCATTTCATCATTGGTGCATATTGTTCACAGCTCCATTCGCAGCATCGTTCATCAATTGGCAGGAAGCTTCAGTATCCAGCTTGAAGAGGGCAGCCTACAATAAATTCAGAGCTTCACACGTACCACTGCTGCATATTGGGAGGGATCGAGCCATGCTCAAAGAATTGAACAAAAACAAAATCATGTTTCTGATGCTGCTGCCCACGCTGATCTTTTTTCTCATTAACTCGTATTTTCCGATGGTCGGTATTTACTACGCATTTACCAGTTATGATTTTGCAGGCGGGTTATTCGGCAGTCCGTTTGTTGGACTGGAGAACTTCAAGTTCCTCTGGCAATCGGGAATGCTGCTGAAACTTACGACGAACACGGTAGGTTACAATCTGGCTTTTATTATACTGGGGAATGGCCTGGCGATCTTTTGTGCCATCATGCTTAGTGAAATCAGGGGCAAACTGTTCAAAAAAATTACCCAGTCCGTCATGTTCCTGCCATACTTTATTTCTTTTGTTCTATTAAGTGTAATCGCTTACAACATGTTTAATTATGAATCCGGGTTCGTGAACACGGTGCTCAAACGATTCGAGGCAGGACCGGTGGATATCTACAACACTCCATGGATTTGGGTGTTTCTGATTATTATCTTTTATCTGTGGAAAAATCTGGGGTACAGCATGGTCATCTATCTGGCTGCGATCACCGGAATTAGTGACGAGTACTATGAAGCGGCCCGCATTGATGGGGCAAATATCTTCCAGCGGATCTGGTACATTACGGTGCCGATGCTGAAACCAACTTTTGTTATTCTCCTGTTATTTTCACTGGGCAGCATCATGAAGGGGCAGTTTGATCTGTTCTATCAACTCATTGGAAATAACGGTGTACTGTACAATGCCACGGATATTATTGATACGTATGTATATCGATCATTAAAAGTCACCTTCGATATCGGTATGGCAACCGCAGCGGGGCTGTACCAGTCGTTATTCGGTTTCATCCTGATTATGACGGTCAACTACATCATTCGCAAAATTAATGAAGACTACGCCTTGTTCTAGAATAAACACGCCCGCAGGGCAGAAGGGAGAGCTATCATGAGCACACAAACGCATACCCAAAGACGGCTTCGAACCCGCACTCATGCAAAGGATTCCGAATTCAACCTGGCATTTCAGGTGATCGCTTATACTGTCATCATTATTTTGTCCATCATGTGCCTGCTGCCATTTCTGCTCATTTTGTCAGGCTCATTCACCAGCAACGAATCCATCGTGCGGGACGGTTATCATCTCTTTCCAACACACTTTTCTCTGGAAGGATACAAAATGGTGTTCAAATTCCCAACCCAGGTCCTGAAAGCATATGGGGTAACCGTGTTTACCACGGTAGTTGGTACGACACTGGGCTTGTTTTTTATCACCATGGCCGGATTTGTGCTGCGAGCGCAAGGATTTCAAATACCGCAACACGTTCTCCTTCTTCATCTACTTTACAACACTGTTTGGTGGGGGACTTGTGCCTTGGTACATCATGCTGGCGAACTATTTTAACCTGACGGACACGTATACCGTTCTGATTTTCCCGGGACTTATGACTCCGTTTCTGATTATTCTGATGAAAAACTTTATTCGCTCCGCTGTGCCGGATGAGCTGATTGAATCGGCCAAGATCGACGGAGCCAACGATTTTCGCATCTATTTCAGCATTGTGCTGAAACTGGCAATGCCCGGCATCGCCACCGTTGGACTGTTTCTTGCTCTGGGGTACTGGAACGACTGGTTTACATCATCCTTATTTATTAACAATCCGGATATGTATCAGCTTCAGTTTTATCTCTACAACACGATGAATACCATTACCTTCATTGACCAGATGGCGATTGGTACGGGGGTTACCCTCAGTCAGGATGTTCCAACAGAGTCCACCAAGATGGCAATGGCTATTATCGTTACCGGTCCCATTTTGTTCTTGTATCCGTTTGTGCAGCGCTATTTTGTCAAAGGACTCACGATTGGTGCAGTTAAAGGTTAGAACGTATCCACGCTGGGGACGTCAGGCCGATGCTGGATATCCAGGGTCTGATGCATGGCGGGTCTGCGCTAACATATAGATTTAACACAAAAAGGGAGGATGCACATGCGTAATAAAATGATTCGGCACCTGTCTATGGTACTTGCTCTGATGTTGTTTGCCGGGGTACTGGCTGCCTGTAATGGCGGCGGGTCAGGAGGGAATGCGCAGGGAGGCTCATCGGACAATAAAGGCGAGAAAGTAACACTGCAATTTTACATGCTTGGTGATGCGCCCAAAGATCTGCCTGTAATTGAGTCCGAGATTAACAAGCTGGCTGAAGCGGATTTAAATGTTAATGTAAAATTTAACTTCACGTCCTGGACCGACTGGGATCAAAAATATAAATTGCTGCTGTCTTCCGGACAGCCAATCGATTTAATCTTTACAGCGGACTGGACGAATTATCAGTCCTATGCCAAAAAAGGCGCTTTCCTGCCGCTGGATGAACTTCTTGCAAAGACACCTGCGCTTAAATCTCATGTCCCGGATGATATGTGGAATGCGGTTAAGATCAATGACAAAATCTACACGGTTCCATCCACATGGATTGAATACGTAACAGAAGGCATTGCTTACCGCGAAGACTTGCGTGAGAAGTATAATCTGCCGAAGCCTGAGTCTATGGAAACGCTCGAAGCTTATCTGGAAGGCATCAAGGCAAACGAGCCCAATATGATTCCGATCGCAGACAGCAGTGCAAACCACACTCATGGGGTTCGTCAATTAACTTCCAAGCTGGTAAATACGGCAGGACAGCTTCCATACGGCCTGGAAATTATGTATGACTCACCATCGACGGTAACGTCCTATTGGGGCTCACCGCAGCATCTGGAGGATCTCAAAACATATAAACGCTGGATGGATAAAGGCTTTTTCCCGAAAAACGTGCTGAACGTCAAGGATACATCCAATTCACTGCTGCAGAATGGTAAGGCGGCTGTCGTTCTTGCCGGGGAGAATCCGAACAAATTCAATTCCGACGTAATTAAGGTCCAATCCACTCACCCGGACTGGAAGCTGGGATATTTTCCTTATCCGAATGCCAAAGGATTTGCACAGCCGGTGCATCCGATTCATAACGGTTTTGCTGTTCCGCGCAGCAGCAAAAATCCGGAAAGAGCACTGGCATTTTATGAGAAGCTTGTGACGGATAAACGATATAACTGGCTGACGGAGTATGGTGTGGAAGGCAAAAACTTTGAAGTGAAAGATGGTTATTATCATATGATCGGCGATGCCCAAAGCAACGGCTTCCCGCGTGAAGGTATGAATGGATGGGCATGGCGTAACCCGGAGTTTATGCTGTATGACAAAAGTTTTGATGATGTGCTGACCATGTTTAAAGACCTCGACAAGATTAAAAAACCGGATATTTTCACCGGTTTTGCCGAGGATTGGACCCCTTATCAAGCAGAAAAAGCGGCTTTGGAGCAGGTGGAGAAGCAGTACTTGTATCCGCTTAACGTAGGTCTTGTCGCAGATGTAGAAGGCGGTCTGAACACGTTTATGGAGAAAGCCAAGCAGGCAGGTCTGGAGAAAATCCAATCCGAGTATACAAAGCAGTGGCAGGAGTATCTGAAAACGGCGGGTATACAGTAAGGCGATGAAGCCGCTGCTCTAAAAAACCAAAAAAAGGTGCCTTCGTTTTGAAGGCACCTTTACTCATGAATTGAAAGAAATGATGAATGCGAGATGCTCGGATCGTTCTGATTATACTCGTGTTTCTTCGGAAGAGGAGGACTGCAGATCCTGCAGCAAATTCATGATGCAGTGGGCGCTTTCCATCGGATGCACCTTGGCAATTTCGGCCAGATGCCGTTTCCTTTTCTCGACTACTTCCGGATAATGGTGGAGGAGTTTATTCATCCATTGTACGACCACATCAAGTGAGGTGAGGGGTTCGCCCAAACCTCTGGCTGTGAAGTAATGCACATTCTCTTCTTCCTGCCCGGGAATTGGATTATGAAAAAGCATCGGAATACCTTTGGCTAAACCTTCACTGCAGGTCATACCACCCGGTTTGGTAATCAGCAGGTCGGAAACTTCCATTAATTTGTCAATCTCCGTCGTATAACCGATGATATGGATATTTTCCTGTTGAAACAGCGGGTCCTGTTCCATACGGGTGCGTATTTTGTCGTTACGCCCGAGGCAGAAAATGATCTGGATATCCTCATGCCAGCGTGCCAGCAGCTGGTGGACAACCTTATCACTAATCATTCCCCAACCACCGCCCATCACCAGCACAGTGGGCATGTTCTTCAGATTGAATCTGCTGCGAATCTCTTCATGTCCAGGGTGTTCCCAGAAGTTCGGGTGAACCGGAATACCTGTCACTTTGATTTTGTCTACAGCTACACCTCGGTACATCAATTTTGACTTTACTTCTTCCGAGGAAACGAGATACAGATCAACCTCAGGACTAATCCAAGTACCGTGTGCGTCATAATCAGTTAAGACGTTGCACAGCGGGACATTCGTTCCCAGCCGCTTTAAACGAGAAATTACAGCACTTGGGATCGGATGAGTGCAGACAATGGCACTCGGATGCAGCTGACGAACGACACTGCGGGTATGTGTGTAAAACAATTTGTGCAGTGCAAGAGTTGTCAGCCGGTTTAAAGGTTTTTTATACTGCTGTTTGTACATGTATCCAACAAGTTTCGGTTGATTGGTCACCGTTTTTTTGTACGCATTAATAATAAGTGGCGCTACTTTTGGATTGAGAAAGCTTCCCAGCTCAAGCACTTTGGTTTGAATCATGGGAGAGAGCTTTCGTAAATGGCTGGACAATGCATAAGCGGCTTGGGTGTGTCCTGCACCAAACCCTTCAGATAATAGTAAGATTCTTTTTTTCTCCACGCTTGCTTCACCTGTTCCTGCTAGGTTTTCCTGAGTCTAACATATCGGCTTTAAGGCCAGAATGCAACTGCGGCAAGTGCGACTAAAGTACCGATTGCAGCTCCTGCCAAAACATCGGACGGATAGTGGAGCCCCAGATAGATTCGGGAGAATCCGACAATAAGAGCCACAGGCAGCAGTGTTAGCAGTAGAAACGGTTCAGCAGCCATGAAGGGCACTGTAACCGAAAAAATAGCAGTCGTATGCCCGGACGGAAACGAATGATCCGTCAGAGGGTTGCGGAAAGTGATTGTATCAGGCAGGGCCAGATAGGGCCGAATGCGAGGATACAATTTTTTGGCTATGGCTACTGGGATGTGACTTACGGCTAAAGCAATGCAGGCCTGAAGTCCAATCGTGCTCCATGGAGCCGGGGCGAGCAGCCAGATCAAAAGAGATACAGCAATGGAAGAAGTTGCTCCACCAAGGTGGGTGAAATAGTACAGCCAGAAATTCATAAACCGATTATGAAGTCGGCCGTTAATCCACATAAATACGTTACGATCATACTCTTGGAACTTTAAGAAAAAACGGCTCATATTGGCCTCCTGCCAGTAGGCCGCCCCAAGGGCGGCAGTATTTCCGGGATGCTGCGGGTGTCCGGTTTCCACCTGATTAGTATATAACCGTTTTTTGAAGTCTTGAGGTTATTTCAGACATATGTTTATCATATTTTTAAATGTTGTCCTTTTCAAGAAGAACACATGTAAAGAACGTAAAATTCATGTAAAAGAGTGGGTAAAAAACCAGTGTATTTTTTTGACTTCAATCCTTGAAAAAAGATACAATGATTCAACGTGGCTGAAATGAGGTAAAAAAATGTGAGTTTTAGATTAAACTTTTTGGTGCCCATTTACGTTATTTGAAGTAGAGGTGCAGTTAATCTGCAGTAAGCCGCAGAAAAAAGAAGGGACTTTAGAAATAAAAATCAAGAAAACGGCTGAAAATAAGATATAACAGGCATGAATGCGAGGTTGTGGTATCAAGGAGTGGCTATTCAGCGTTTAAAGTTCACATTTCTGCTTCAGACAGTAGAATTGGGGTTTTGACAAATCGCTGAAAAGAATACAGAATCGATAAAGCAGCCCACGGGCCGCAGCCATGATTTGAAACATTGCCTGTATCACTGACGTAGTAAACAAAAGCACAGGGTCATATTCTGCAATTACAAAAAAACAAAATGCAGAATCAGGAAGAGAAATGCCGAAGTAATTTGGGTTTTATTAAAAGGGGGTAACAGAGAACGATGTTGGACGCTATATTTGTCACGCTGCAGGTCATTCTGGCACTGCTCGCCGTGTACCAATTCACGTTTTCGCTGTTCGGTCTGTATAAGAAAAAGAAAAAGAAAAATTATCCTGCTTCAAAATCATTTGCCGTGCTCGTTGCGGCGCACAATGAGGAGCAAGTTATTGGCGCGCTGATGGAAAACCTGAAGCAGCTTGATTATCCTAGGGATCTGTACGATGTATTTGTTATCTGTGACAACTGCACAGATAGTACGGCAGATATCGTTCGCGAGCATGGCTGGAATGCCTGTGTGCGCACGAATCCTGACCTGAGAGGTAAAGGTTATGCCATCGAATGGATGCTTAAATACTTGTGGGATTTGCCGCGCCAGTATGATGCGGTAGTTATGTTTGACGCCGATAATCTGGTGGAACAGAACTTCCTGCGCGAGATGAACAACGACTTGTGCAATGGAGCACGTGTTATTCAAGGATACATCGATACAAAGAATCCTGAAGATTCATGGATTACAGCTGCTTATGGTGTATCGTATTGGTACATCAACCGTTTGTGGCAGTTGTCCCGTCATAATCTGAACATGGCGAATTTCCTCGGTGGTACGGGCATGTGCTTCGAGACGAATTTGCTAAAAGATATCGGTTGGGGAGCTACAAGTCTGGTAGAAGATCTGGAGTTTACCATGCGCAGCGTGCAGCGTAATGTATATCCAGTGTTTAACTATGATGCCAAAGTATTTGATGAGAAACCATTAACATTCAAAGCGTCTGCAAGACAGCGCCTGCGCTGGATGCAGGGTCACTTTACGGTTGCCAGAAGATACTTCTTCCCGCTGCTCTGGCAGTCGATCAAAGAAAGAAGTCTGGTGAAGTTTGACCTTGCTGTGTATGGTGCCAATGTATATGTAGTGCTTCTTACCTTTCTATTGACGGCTGTAATGTCGATCGATATCTATGTGCTGGATGGGCCGCATATTGCCAATATCTATGGCTACTTCCCGCTATGGGTCGGGTTCATTGCTATCGGTATGAATGTGCTGACGTTCCTGTTATCGATGGCTCTGGAGAAAGTTACTTTTGCCAAAGTGTATCTGTATCTGATCCTGTTCCCGATTTATCTGCTGTCGTGGTATCCGATTACCTTCTATGCGTTCTTCACACAGAACAACAAACAGTGGAGCCACACACAGCACACACGGGTTGTACGTCTGGACGAAGTGCAGAGCAAACAAGGTTAACTTTCGGATAGAGTAATGTGAGAATCAGTACACTGCTATGAGTCTTGTCATACTGTTTCAAAAAAATATGCTGTATATGTTGACAACGTTGCTTGGCGAATGGTATAGTGTTCAAGTGTGTTAAACAAATAGCAAAATGGAATCACAAGCAGAAGTCCGACTTCTCACCTGTCCAACATCAGTTGGCTGGTCAACGATCCCAATAATTTATGAAGTGTATACTCATGAAGAATTGTGTTGATTACAGGGATGTCGGTAGCTTGACCGGCATCCCTTTTATTTTTGTGTAACTGGATATTCAAAATGACCTGGAGGTGGACGGTTATTAGTAAAGATCACATGATTAATGACGAGATTCGGGCGAAGGAAGTACGCCTTGTCGGAGCTGAAGGAGAACAAATCGGGATTACACCCATTCGTGAAGCACTTCAAATGGCAATTGACCTGAACTTGGACCTGGTCAATGTGGCCCCACAGGCTAAACCGCCGGTGTGCCGCATCATGGACTATGGCAAATTCCGCTATGAGCAGCAGAAGAAAGAAAAAGAAGCCCGTAAGAACCAGAAAATTGTTGATATTAAAGAAGTATGGTTCCGTTCCAATATTGAGGAGCACGATTATCAGACGAAGCTTCGTAATGTAATTAAGTTTTTGAAAGAAGGCGACAAAGTGAAATGCTCCGTTCGTTATCGCGGACGTGAGATTGCACATGCGTCTATTGGTCAAAAGATTTTGGAACGCGTTAAGGTGGAAGTTGCAGAACTTTGTACCGTTGAGCGTCAACCCAAACTGGAAGGCCGCAGTATGATCATGATCTTGGCTCCTAAAGCCTGATAACATTGGAGGAGGAAACACAATATGCCTAAAATGAAAACACACAGCAGTTTGAAAGGACGCTTCAAAATTACCGGTTCCGGTAAAGTCCTTCGTTACAAAGCTCACAAAAACCACTTGCTTTCTCACAAATCCAAACGTGCGAAGCGCGTTCTGAACGGTAACCCGGTTATGGCTGCAGGTGACGTGAGACGTTTGAAACAAGGTTTGGCTAACCTGAAAGGTTAATTCAAAATACTAGATTCCGTACGGGGGATTGGCTTCGGCCATACACATACCACGGATACATTTATATTTATTTGGGAGGTTCTTTAATATGGCAAGAGTAAAAGGCGGTTTTGTAGTACGTCGTCGTCATAAAAAGGTTTTGAAACTGGCAAGAGGTTATTTCGGTTCCAAACACCGTATCTTTAAAACAGCTAATGAGCAAGTAATGAAATCCTTGGTATACGCATACCGTGACCGTCGCAACACGAAACGTAACTTCCGCAGACTGTGGATCGTTCGTATCAATGCTGCAGCACGTATGAACGGTTTGTCTTACAACAAACTGATCCACGGATTGAAACTTGCTGGAGTAGACATGAACCGCAAAATGTTGGCTGATCTGGCCGTTAATGACATCAATGCGTTCAACTCTTTGGCGACTGTAGCTAAAGGCAAAATCAACGCTTAAATCTGTATAATGTAAGCCGCCGTACTACGGCGGCTTTTTTTACGGATTGGAGAATAAGAACAGCGTAGGAAGAACAACCTAGATACATCGCAGCATCAGGAGATAAGAGCACAAATTGCGATGCTCCTTAGTGAATAACACAACATGACACTACATAAAATACGAACGGTGGAATAATGCAAAGAAACACGCCTCTTTTGCGATGCATAAGGGGAGTGATGGTAAGTGTTTGTTACACAACATCACATCGCTGTAACGTTAGTGTGTTAAAACGTTAAATTATTAAGCGCTTTCAATAAAAAAAGTACAAAAATAAGTGAACTTTGGTGATTATACATCTGGATTTTAACACTGGTTGATTGTATAATCACCTCTAGTAGGTCAGTCCTAAATTTTTCTTTTCGGGTCATAATGTTCGGTTTTTCGACAGATGAGCAGATGTTGTGAAGATAAGAATGCGCTTTTCATTCCAATTAACCAAACATTCCGCTTCTAACCTGTTTCCCTATCTGTTGGTCCGTGCAGTGCAGACAAGATTTGAAAGGGACATATTATTAAGGGGGAAAAAGAGAAATGAAAAAAATGCTCAGCTTGTCTCTGGTGATGCTGCTGGCAGTATCGGTCATGCTCGCAGGATGCGGAAGCAAACCGAAAGAAGAATCAAACGCTGGTGGAAACAACGGCGGTGCTGCAAGCGAAGCCAAATCCGATATTCAAATCGGTATGGTTACTGACGTAGGCGGCGTAAACGACAAGTCCTTTAACCAATCCGCTTGGGAAGCTCTTCAAGCAACCAATACAGAAACAGGTGCAAAAGTTAAATACCTGCAAAGTAAATCGGATGAAGAATATATTCCAAACTTGAACGAATTTGTTAAAGGTGGATATAACCTGACTTGGGGTATCGGTTATCAGTTGGAAAAAGCGATCAAAGCAGTAGCTGATCAAAATCCGGATGCCAAACTTGCAATCATCGACAGCGTAGTGGATGCACCTAACGTGAAATCCGTAACATTCGCTGAAGAAGAAGGTTCTTTCCTCGTAGGTGTTGTTGCTGGTTTGACAACAAAAACAAATAAAGTTGGTTTTGTAGGCGGAGCAGAGAGCACACTGATTAAAAAGTTTGAAGTAGGTTTCAGAGAAGGGGTTAAAGCAGTTAACCCTGACGCTCAATTTATTCCAAACTACACAGGTGCTTTTGACAAGCCTGACCTGGGTAAAGCTCAGCTGCTACATTGTACAACCAAGGCGTAGACATCATTTTCCACGCTTCAGGTGCAACTGGTAACGGTGTGTTTAAAGAAGCAGATGCTCGTAAGAAACAAGGTCAGGATGTATGGGTAATCGGTGTCGATAAGGACCAATCCCTGGAGTTCGGTGATGAAGTAACGCTGACTTCCATGATTAAAAAAGTGGATGAAGCAGTTAAACGTGTTAATAAAGAAGTGATTGACGGAACATTCAAAGGTGGAGCAGAAACATTGACTTTGAAAGATAACGGCGTAGGCATTGCAGATACTTCCAGTAAAAACGTGAAGCCTGACGTTTTGGCCAAAGTTGACGAATACAAAGAAAAAATCATCAGCGGCGAAATCAAAGTACCTAAAGAGTAATAATGCAGGTGTTTGAAATTGCTGAATATAATTATCAGGGCCGGTCTTGACCGGCCTTGTGATTGTAAAGACAGGAACATTTGATCAAGCCATCATAACATTTGTACAAGGTGACATTTGTAACACTGCTCCGGATCGGAGCTTTTCTTAAGATAATAGAGTTTTAAGATATTTTCAGCGGAGCTGAACAACTGTATTATCGCAAGAAAAATTTCAGTAAAGTGCGATCTTTCTTCCATAAAGTACGTCGATAGACGTTTTTTTTACGTTTGCGGAACCACACTATATCAGTTATAAGGGTGATTACATGGGTGCAGCAACCCCCGTCGTTGAGTTGAAACAGATAACGAAGCGTTTCCCAGGCATTGTTGCCAACGACGCCATCAGCCTTCAGCTTCAGAAAGGCGAGATTCATGCTCTACTGGGCGAAAACGGCGCTGGTAAGTCAACATTAATGAATATTGTTTTTGGTCTCTATCAGCCAGATGAAGGTTCCATTGAAGTGAATGGCAAACCTGTCATCATCGATAGTCCTAACCGGGCAATCGATCTTGGCATCGGTATGGTGCATCAGCATTTTAAGCTTGTACAGCCGTTCACGGTAACAGAGAACATTATTTTGGGATCCGAGCCTAAGAAGGGTCTCAATATTAACTATAAAAAGGCTGCTGCAGAAGTACAGCGATTGTCCGAGCAGTATGGGCTTAAGGTTAACCCTCATGCCAAAATTCATGATATCTCTGTCGGTATGCAGCAGCGTGTTGAGATTGTTAAAACATTGTACCGCGGTGCGGACATTCTGATCTTCGATGAACCTACAGCGGTACTTACACCGCAGGAAATCAAAGAGCTGATGGTTATCATGAAAAAACTTGTTGCAGAAGGCAAGTCGATTATTCTCATTACCCATAAGCTGAAAGAAATCATGGAGATTTCGGATACAGTAACCATTATTCGTCGTGGCAAGGTCATTGATTCCGTCAAAACATCGGAAACGAATCCGAATGAACTGGCAGAGAAAATGGTTGGCCGCAACGTTACGTTCAAAGTGGACAAGAAGCCTGCCACGCCTGGAGCCAATGTGCTTGAGGTCAGCAAGTTGATGTCCAAAAACAAAGAAGGAATCGCAGTACTGAACGAATTCAATCTGAATGTGCGTGCCGGAGAAATTGTCGGTATTGCCGGCGTTGACGGTAATGGCCAGAGTGAATTAATTGAAGCTCTTACTGGCCTGCGTAAAGTCGACAGTGGATCAATCCGCCTGCAGGGGAAAGAACTGTCCAACCACTCTCCGCGTCATATATCCGAGGCGGGTGTCGCACACATTCCAGAGGACAGACATAAGCATGGGCTTGTTCTGGATTTTTCGGTGAGCGAAAATATCGTTCTGGAGTCATATTACAAGGAACCGTATACGCGCAAAGGTTTCCTTAACTTTGAGGCAATCAAAAAGCAGGCCAAGCGGCTTGTTGAAGCATTTGACGTGCGTACACCGAGCATCGAGACAAAAGCGCGTTCGCTGTCCGGAGGAAACCAGCAGAAGGCCATTATCGCCCGTGAGGTCGATAAAAACCCTGAATTGCTGATTGCGGCTCAGCCAACTCGTGGACTGGACGTAGGAGCTATCGAGTTTGTACAGAAGCAATTGATCGCACAACGAGACCAGGGGAAGGCCGTGCTGCTTATTTCGTTCGAGTTGGATGAGATCATGAACGTTTCGGACCGCATTGCGGTGATCTACGAAGGACAGATCGTAGGTGAGGTGCTGCCGGAAGAAACCAATGACAGGGAGCTCGGCTTGATGATGGCGGGCAGCACCCAAAAGAGAGGTACTGTGCATGAATAAAGTATTAAAATGGTTTACCCGGGATTCATTTATTATGCCAGTCGTGGCGATTCTGATGGGACTCATTCTCGGGGGAATTGTTATGATGATTGGTGGATATAACCCATTTGAAGCGTATGGTGCGTTGTTTAAAAAGGTGTTTGGCGATATGTACAACTTCGGTGAAGCTGTTCGTGAGATGACACCACTCATCATGACAGGGCTCGCGTTTGCTTTTGCCGCTCGCGCCGGACTGTTTAATATTGGGGGCGAAGGACAGTTTCTCGTAGGTATGACTGCTGCTACCTTCGTAGGTGTGAAGTTCGCAGGCCTGCCTATTTATATTCACGCGCCTCTGGCGTTGATTGCGGGGGCGGTGTTTGGCGGACTTTGGGCTGCCATTGCAGGTTATTTGAAGGCTGCTCGCGGAGTTAATGAAGTAATCAGCAGTATTATGCTCAACTGGATCGGATTGTATCTGGCGAACCTTATCGTAAGACAGTTCTTACTGCTTCCAGGCGACAATCGTTCAGCAGATATCAGCGACACGGCATCCATTAGTTTGACTTGGCTTTCTGAATTAATGGGGGACTCCCGCGTTCATATGGGAACGTTGATTGCGATCGTGATGGCTGTAGTCTTTTATATTTATATGTGGAAAACGAAGCAGGGTTTTGAAATTCGCGCTGTAGGTCTCAACTCGAACGCAGCAGAATATGCAGGGATGAGTGTTAATCGAAATATTGTAAAAGCGATGTTTATTAGCGGTATGCTTGCAGGTTTGGGCGGCGCTTTTCAAATTTTGGGTGTATTCCACTATCAATCCTTAATGACGGGTTCACCTGGAACAGGATTTGATGGTATAGCCGTAGCATTGATTGGTTTGAATCATCCATTTGGTGTATTGCTGGGGGCAGTTCTATTCGGAACTCTCACATACGGTTCAGCAGGAATGAGCTTTGCTGCGGATGTACCGCCGGAGATTATTCGGATTGTCATCGGTTCGATTATCTTTTTCATTGCAGCACAAGGCATCGTGCGCTGGATTCTTAAACCGTTCTATTCCAAGCGCAAGAAAGAGAAGGTGTTGTAGATGGACTTGTTGACAATCGGGCAAATTATTAATACGACGCTTGTCTTTGCTACGGCATTGATTTTTGCTTCCCTCGGGGGGATTTTCTCGGAAAAATCCGGAGTAACAAACCTTGGTCTCGAAGGTTTTATGGTGTTCGGTGCTTTTGCGGCCGGTATTGGGGCTCACTATGCTCAGGAAGCGGGTATGGGCGGAACGACAGCAGCATGGATGGGAGTCCTGCTTGCTATAGTCATTGGTGTGCTCGTTTCACTTATTCATGCAGTGGCCTCGATCACGTTTAAAGCTGACCAAATTATCAGCGGTATCGTAATTAACTTTTTGGCAGCAGGAAGTACGCTGTACATGGTAAAACTGCTGTTTGAAGGTTCTGGAGATTCACCTCTGGTTCAAGGATTTAACAAATTCAATGTGCCTTTTCTTGAGGATATTCCTTTGCTCGGAGAAGCGCTCTTCAAAAATGTTTATCCACCAACGTATTTGGCAATATTATTTGTGTTTTTGACCTATTACATTATGTTCAAAACACCTTTTGGCCTTCGTCTGCGTGCAGTGGGTGAACATCCAAGTGCGGCCGATACAGTAGGTATTAAAGTGCGTCGTTACCGTTATATCGGTGTGATGATCAGTGGAGCACTTGCAGCCGTTGGCGGCGCAGCCATTACACTGACGACGACAGGGACTTTTTCGCACAACACGGTATCGGGACAAGGTTTTATTGCCATAGCAGCGATGATCTTTGGTAAGTGGAATCCGATCGGGGCTTTTGGAGCAGCGGCATTTTTCGGATTTTCTCAAGCCATTCGAAACTATGTGCAAAATTTTGAATGGACCCAAAGTATTCCCCAGGAAATTATCTACATGCTGCCTTACTTGCTGACACTTATTGTGCTTGTAGCAGCAGTGGGACGTTCTTCGGCGCCATCTGCACTGGGAGAACCGTATGATCCGGGTAAGAGGTAATAAATATATGATTTAATGCTGTATCAGGAATACGTTATACACAAGAGGTCCGCAATCGAGCGGGCCTTTTTTGTATTTGTTTCTAAGCACCCAACTTTTTCGGTATGGACAAAGAAACAGGCGAATCCAGTCTTGGACGAATACACTGTTTTGAATGATCCGAGGAGGAGGGATAGTATGAAAAAACATGTCACGCGTACTGAAGCGATGAAACTCATAGGCAAAAACATTGTTGCGATCAAAAAAGACGGTACTCGGGTTACAGGGAAACTGCTAAAAGTATCAGGCAGCAAACTGGTTCTCAAGCGTCTCGGTGGAAAAAAAGTACGTACCAAGGCCATTTTACCTCTGGTATTGTTTGATTTACTGGCGATTGCAACGCTGCCTTACGCTTATGGTCCAGGCCCTGGTTACGGTCCGGGGTATGGTTCGGGTCCGAAACCTGGATACGGTCCTGGTTATGGACCCGGTTATGGTCCGGGACCGGGATATGGCCCGGGTCCAGGATACGGTCCTTATGGTCCAGGTCCTAGACCACCAGGCATTTTCTAGAAGATACTAGAGTCTTTTTTCCATTTCGTAACAGCGGCTCATCATAATATATCTTAGGTTTTGATATCCGTTTTTTTGGTAAAACTGAAATCCTTTTGTGTTGCCCTCGTCTACCATAACTTTGGATTTTCGGCAGCCGCGAGATACCGCAAAGCTTTCTGCTTTATGCAGTAACGTCTGTCCGTAACGCTTGCGCTGTTCTTTGGTGCTCACGGCCATCATATCGACGTAGAGCAGTTCTCCATGCATGAGAAAATGAATGAATGCGACAGCAGCTTGATTTGGCTCCGGCGAGATGACAAAGGTCATGCCCCTGTTCATCCGCAGGGGTATTTCTTTGCGTATTTTATGGATCTCCTTCTCACTCATATGTGATAGAGGAACAAGCTGCGTGTCAATCAGCTTCATAATGGCGCCGTCATCCAGTTTGGATGAACGCTGACGAATAATCATGCGGAGCCTCCTTTCAGGGCCAGTTGTGCAGCCTGTATATCCTATGCCTGAGGCGAGATAAAAGGTGACTGTATGAAGGCGGAGGCTCAGGGTTAAAATAGGGTGAAGAGAGCCTGCAAAAAGAGGTTTGTACAATTTTATCAAAAACAGGTATTGACTTATCGGTTGGAGGAATCATATAATGTTCCTAACATTTAACGAGAATATTTTATCGGCTATGAAGAGGACGAAGTTTTAAGGGCTCTTTTGCTCAGAGAGTGGCTGGATTTGCTGAAACCACCACCATTATCCCTTATATACGAGCTCACCTCGGAGCTGTTTTCCTGAAAAGCATTGGATCGTCAAATCCTTGCGTATTAGGGGGAATCGTAAGTCTGCGTTACAGACAACAGGTATGGGAGACGACTGTGTTCGTTTGAACATCGTTTTGTTATACCTGGTAAGGTCCGTTATTGCGAAATTTCGGACAAAGTTGGGTGGTACCACGGAAGCGATAACCTTTCGTCCCTCGCAAGCATGAACTTGTTTGCAGGGATGGAAGGTTTTTTTTGTAACTTTGAATGTCAGAATGGTGTAAATTCCGAGGGGAGGATGACTGATGGGAGCTCAAATTCCAGAAGTACGATCAACAGATGAATTACGTGAAAAATGGATGAAGCCGGAGGTCATTAGCGGTTCCGAGATTCTGCTGAGAAGTTTGCTGCTTGAAGGTGTGGATTGTGTCTTCGGTTATCCAGGCGGAGCAGTATTGTACATTTACGATGCGATGTATGGTTTTGAAGATTTCAAACACGTTTTGACTCGTCACGAGCAAGGTGCCATTCACGCGGCTGACGGTTATGCCCGTGCGAGCGGCAAAGTGGGGGTCTGCATCGCAACCTCTGGTCCGGGTGCTACGAACCTTGTTACAGGCATTGCAACGGCGTATATGGATTCCGTACCTTTGGTGGTTATCACAGGTAATGTCGTATCAAGCCTCATCGGTTCGGATGCTTTCCAGGAAGCCGATATTACCGGAATCACGATGCCGATCACGAAACACAGTTATCTGGTCAAAGACGTAAAAGACCTGCCGGGTATCATCCATGAAGCATTCCATATTGCGAATACCGGACGTAAAGGACCTGTATTAATCGATATTCCAAAAGACGTATCGGCGAACAAAACGTTGTTTGAACCAAGCACCGAACCTGTTGTTCTCAGAGGGTACAATCCACGGACGGTACCAAACAAATTACAGGTAGATCGCTTGGCGCAGGCCATTCAGGAAGCGGAACGCCCAATGATTATTGCAGGTGGCGGTGTAGTTTACTCTGGCGGACACGAAGCACTTTTCGAGTTTGTAGAGAAGACAGGCATTCCGATCACGACAACCCTTCTTGGACTTGGCGCTTTCCCTAGTGGTCATGAGCTTTGGACAGGGATGCCGGGCATGCACGGAACGTACACTTCGAATCTGGCGATACAGCAATCCGATCTGCTGATTAATATTGGAGCACGCTTCGATGACCGGGTTACAGGGAAATTGGATGGGTTCGCGCCGCATGCGAAAGTTGTTCATATCGATATCGACCCTGCAGAGATCGGTAAAAATATCGCGACAGATATCCCGATCGTAGGTGATGTGAAAACGGTACTGGAGATTGCCAATAAGGAAGTGCAGCGTGCTGAGCGTGCGGATGCATGGCGAGACCAGATCAAACAGTGGAAGCAGGAAAAACCTTACAGCTACACAGATTCTGATGAAGTATTGAAACCACAGTGGGTTATTGAAATGTTGAACGACACTACCAAAGGTGAAGCTATCGTAACCACCGATGTTGGGCAGCATCAGATGTGGGCAGCTCAGTACTACAAGTTCAATCAACCGCGGTCTTGGGTTACGTCAGGTGGACTCGGAACCATGGGCTTCGGCTTCCCTTCTGCGATCGGTGCTCAAATGGCCAATCCGGATCGATTGGTTATTTCCATCAACGGAGATGGCGGAATGCAGATGTGTTCTCAGGAACTCGCTATCTGCGCAATTAACAACATTCCGGTTAAAATTGTAATTATTAACAACGAAGTACTTGGAATGGTTCGTCAGTGGCAGGAACTGATTTACGAAAATCGATACAGTCACATCGACCTGGCAGGGAGCCCTGATTTTGTGAAGCTGGCGGAGGCCTACGGCGTGAAGGGGCTGCGCGCAACAAACAAGGAAGAAGCAGAGCGTGCTTGGCAGGAAGCTTTGGATACACCAGGGCCAGTCGTTGTCGAATTTGTAGTACGCAAGGATGAAAATGTTTATCCAATGGTTCCGCAGGGAGCAACAATCGATCAAATGCTGATGGGAGATGCTGAGGAATGATAAGACATACGATTTCGATATTGGTTAATGACCAGCCAGGTGTCCTTCAGCGTGTATCCGGATTGTTTGGTCGACGCGGCTATAACATTGAAAGTATTACGGTAGGTCAATCTGAAGAGCCAGGTCTTTCCCGGATGGTCATTGTTACGATGGGTGACGACAAAACGATCGAGCAAATTGAGAAACAGCTCTATAAAATTATCGATGTTATCAAAGTGGTTGACTTCAGCCTCAAACCGATGGTTGCCCGTGAACTTGCACTGATCAAGGTAAAAGCCGAGCCTTCTGAGCGTCCGGAAATTTTGGGTGTAGTGGAAACATTCCGAGCATCGGTTGTCGATGTAGGCCCAGCAAGCCTGATGGTACAGGCGGTTGGGGATACGGACAAAATTGATGCCATGATTGAACTGCTCAAGCCTTATGGCATTCGTGAACTATCGCGTACAGGTGTAACGGCATTGGTACGGGGTAACGTCTAGAGGTATAATGCAATCAAGATGGGTTGATTCATACATGAACACAATGATTTACTTGTGAAAATGCACAGTTAGCGTAAAATAAACGTTATGTGATAGAGATGGGTCAGTCCCGTCATTTCTGTAAAGTAACATTTTAGTGATGTAACGCTTGAAAAGAGAGCCACACCCCCGCATTAACGAGCGGGTGTCTGAACGGATCGGATCATGTGCAGCGGTACCCGCATCAATCATGCAGTTTTTTACAAGATGCGAAGGTTATCGGTCCATTGAGACACCCGCTCATTAATGAAGGGTTCTTTACAATACAAAGGAGGACTTATAACATGCCAGTAACTACTTATTATGAACAGGATGCAGAGCTTAGCGTATTGAAAGGAAAAACGATCGCGGTGATCGGATATGGCAGCCAAGGTCATGCTCAGGCACAAAACCTGCGTGACAGCGGATTGAACGTAGTTATCGGACTTCGTGAAGGTAAATCTTTTGACGCTGCTAAAAATGATGGATTTGAAGTGTTGTCTCCGGCTGAAGCAACTAGCCGTGCAGATGTGGTTCAAATCTTGCTGCCGGATGAAACTCAAGCTTCTGTATACAAAAACGAAATCGAACCAAACCTGAAAAAAGGCGCAGCACTGCTCTTCTCTCACGGTTTCAACGTTCACTTCGGCCAAATCGTTGCTCCAAAAGACAGCGATGTACTGCTGGTAGCTCCTAAGTCCCCTGGCCACATGGTACGTCGTACCTATGTAGAAGGATTCGGTGTTCCTGGTCTGATCGCGATCGAAAAAGATGCAACAGGTAAAGCGAAAGACATCGGTCTCGCTTATGCAAAAGGAATCGGCTGCACACGTGCAGGCGTAATCGAAACTTCCTTCCGTGAAGAAACAGAAACAGACTTGTTCGGTGAGCAAGCGGTTCTGTGTGGCGGTGTAAGTGCCCTCGTTAAAGCTGGATTCGAAACGTTGACAGAAGCTGGATATGCTCCTGAAATGGCATACTTCGAGTGTCTGCACGAATTGAAACTGATCGTTGACATGATGTATGAAGGTGGACTTGCAAGCATGCGTGATTCCATCAGCAACACAGCAGAGTACGGTGACTATGTAACTGGACCTCGCGTTGTTACAGAAGATACGAAGAAAGCGATGAAAGAAGTGCTTTCCGATATCCAACAAGGTAAATTCGCACGTGACTTCATCCTGGAGAACCAATCCGGTCGTGCATTCCTGACGGCAACACGCCGCAACGAAGCTGAACACCCAATCGAAGTGGTTGGCGGACAATTGCGCGAAATGATGCACTGGATCAAAAAATAAGCAGTCATTTGGCTCGCTTTTTGAACAAGCATTGTAAAAGATCCAAGGAGCTTAGAGCGTGAACTGGGAATAGCGGCCGTGCTTATGCGTGAGCCGCTATTCTGGTTTGCGGGAAGCTATAAATAAAGCAGGAGGTGCGAAGCGTGCGTAAAATCTATGTATTTGACACAACGCTGCGTGATGGAGAGCAATCTCCAGGAGTCAATCTGAACACTCGTGAGAAAGTGGAGATTGCCCATCAACTGGAGCGGCTTGGCATTGACCGGATGGAGGCAGGTTTCCCGGCAGCATCTCCAGGTGACCTTGCCGCAGTTAACGCCGTAGCGAAAGCGGTTAAAAATGTTACGGTAATTGGCTTGTCCCGTTCGAGAGAGCAGGACATTGATGCGGTGAGGGAAGCGCTTAAAGGCGCACAGGACCCTTGTATTCACGTGTTTTTAGCGACCTCGCCGATCCATCGCCAGCACAAGCTGCGCATGGATAAAGGACAGGTGCTGGATACAGCACGTTCTGCCATTCGTTATGCGAAGAAGACATTTTCGAAAATTGAATTTTCCTTGGAGGATGCAGGGCGTACCGAGTATGATTTCCTCGTGGAAATGGTGAATATGGCGGTTGAAGAGGGTGCTTCGGTCGTCAATATTCCAGATACGGTCGGTTATCTGAGTCCGTACGAATACGGAAATATTTTCAAACATCTGAAGGAAAATGTTCACAATATCGATAAGGTTCAGCTGAGTGCCCACTGTCATAACGATCTGGGTATGGCCACTGCCAATACACTTGCAGCCATCCTTAATGGCGCAGATCAAATCGAAGGAACGATCAACGGAATTGGAGAGCGTGCAGGTAACACGGCGATTGAAGAAATCGCAATGGCGCTGGAAACACGTCAGGAGTTTTTCCAGGCGAAAACAACGCTGCAGTTGTCAGAAATTGCACGTACCAGCCGTTTGGTCAGCCGTTTGACGGGTATGGTTGTTCCAGGGAACAAAGCGATTGTTGGCGCTAACGCCTTTGCGCACGAGTCTGGTATTCACCAGGATGGCATGCTGAAGGAAAAAACCACCTATGAAATCATGACGCCAGAAACGATTGGGCTTAAAGAGAGCAAGCTGGTGCTGGGTAAACACTCCGGTCGCCACGCGTTCCGCGAGCGCTTGATTGACCTCGGCTATGAGCTGGACGAAGAGGCGTTGAACCGTGCTTTTGCACAATTTAAAGATCTGGCAGACAAGAAAAAAGAAGTTACCGATGAAGACCTGCTTGCTGTAATCGAGGAAAAATTGCAGGATGCTCCTGAGGTGTACAAACTGGAATCCATCTTTGTTACGTATGGTGATGAATCCGTGCCTACGGCTAAAGTTCGCATTGCGATGCTGGATGGCGCAGCGGTGGAGAAACAGGCTGAAGGCAATGGTTCAGTGGATGCGATCTATAACGCTATCGATCAAGTGAGTGGGGAAGAGGTCACGCTGTCGGATTATTCCATCAAATCGGTAACACATGGCAAGGATGCCCTTGGTGAAGTTCATGTCGTGCTGACTCAAAATCAGGTTTCTGTTCAAGGACGCGGGGTGAGCACAGATATTCTTGGTGCTAGTGCTCGTGCGTACGTAGACGGTTTGAACCAATTGATTGAGAAGCGCAAAACGTACACGAACCGTGTTAACGTTAATTTGTAGAAGAATACTGCACCGCGTGCTTAAAGCACAATTTCAGGCCTGCTAACTAGGCGTGTACAGTACAACAGCTAAAGCCGAAAATATTAAAAAGTCTGCCCCCTCTGAAGTCAACTGTATCCTAAAGTATAGACGTGATGAAGTCTATCTATTATGAGCACAGTTCAACGGGGGGCAGACTTTTTTTATTACAATTTTACCATGCGTATGCGTTAGGAGCGTGCCCACCAGGCCCAGGGAAGATCTCATCCAGACGTTTGAGGGTGGATTCATCCAGTGTCAGGTCGAGACATTTCAGGGCGCTTTCGAACTGCTCGAGTGTACGGGGACCAATAATTGGTGCAGTCACAGCCGGATTGGCAGCTACCCAAGCAAGGGCAACCGTATCCTGCGGCTCACCCAGATCACGGCACAGCGCAGCAAAATCTTCAAGCTGTGTCTGATGCTGCTCAATGCGTTCTGCAATGCCTCCGCTGCGTGTTCCTTCAAGCTTCTGCATCGCATTACGTCCAAGCAATCCGCCATCGAGCGGGCTCCATGGAATAACGCCGAGCCCGAGCGCTTTAGCGGCCGGTAATACCTCCAGTTCAGGCAGACGGCAGTTCAGGCTGTATTTATGCTGCTCGGATACAAGACCGAGGAAGTGACGATTCTTCGCTTCACTCTGGGCAAGCGCGATCTGCCAAGCGGCGAAGTTACTTGAGCCGACATATCCAATTTTGCCCTGATATACGGCATGTTCAAATGCTCCCCACAGCTCGTCCCACGTAATAACCGGATCGACATGATGCATCTGGTACAGCTCAATATGATCGGTTTGCAGACGCTGCAGCGAACCTTCGAGGTGGCGTCTGATTTTGTATGCGGAGAGCCCCGCCTCGTTGTTGGGGCCATCTGTTTCATCATGCATGGAACCATAGACTTTGGTAGCAAGCACAACCTTTTCACGTCTGCCGCCGCCTTGTTTGAACCATCGCCCGATAATCTTTTCCGTAAGACCGGAATTTTCACCCCAGCCATAAATGTTAGCGGTATCAAAAAAGTTAACACCTGCATCCAGCGCTGCGTCCATAATGCGGAAAGCTTCTTTCTCGTCGGTGGCCGGCCCGAAATTCATCGTACCCAGACAGATGCGGCTGACTTTAAGGCCTGATTTACCTAAATAAGAATAATGCATGGTGAACATCCCTCCAGCATACCTGATTTGATTTCAGCTATATTTTAACTTACCCTGTCCTGACGAACAACTTTAAAGCTAGGATTCGCCCCCTTATAGGTAAAAACTATTAAAGTCATAGATTGTATATCTTGGTCAAATGACCGCAGAATATGATACAAAGAAGAGAGTTATTTATGAGACGATGTTTTACACAGTCACAATCGATTGGCAGATAAGTGACGAATGAAGATGAGGGAGTGGACAACCTATGGCAGACGTGAAAAAAATTGCAGTAATCGCAGGTGACGGAATTGGTCCTGAAGTTGTGGCCGAGGCGGAGAAAGTTTTGAAACGTACGGAGGAAGTATTCGGTTATCGCTTTGAAACTGAGCATGCACTCTTTGGTGGTATTGCCATCGATGAGAAAGGTACACCGCTTCCGGAAGAAACACTGACTGTATGTAAAAATGCAGATGCAGTGCTGCTCGGAGCAGTAGGCGGACCGAAATGGGACAATAACAGCAAGGAGCTTCGTCCTGAAACAGGACTGCTGGGCATTCGCAAAGCGCTCGGTCTATTCTCTAATTTGCGTCCGGCTGTCGTATTCGACTGCTTGAAAGACGCTTCCACCCTAAAACCGGAAGTGCTTGAAGGCACAGACTTGATGGTCGTTCGTGAACTGACAGGCGGAATTTATTTCGGTGAGAAGTTCAGACGTGAAAGTGCACAGGGCGAAGAGGCAGTGGATACTTGTGCTTACAACGTATCTGAAGTAGAACGCATCGTTCGTCAGGCCTTTGAGATTGCTCAGGGCCGCCGTAAAAAGCTGGCTTCCGTTGATAAAGCGAACGTGCTGGAAACGTCCCGCCTCTGGCGTGAAGTGGTTAACCGGGTAGCTCCGGATTACCCGGATGTTGAACTGGAACACGTGCTTGTAGATAACTGTGCGATGCAGCTGCTGCGTCGTCCGGCAAGCTTCGATGTTATTGTAACGGAAAATATGTTTGGCGACATTTTGAGTGATGAAGCGGCAATGCTTACAGGTTCCATCGGTATGCTTGCTTCCGCATCGCTGGGTGAAGGCAGCTTCGGACTCTACGAACCGGTACACGGTTCTGCGCCGGATATTGCCGGCCAAGGCTTGGCTAACCCGATTGCAACCATCCTGTCTCTGGCGTTGATGTTCCGTACAACGTTTGGATATGCAGAAGGTGCTGATGCAATTGAAGAGGCTGTAGCGAATGTTCTGAACGCAGGTCACCGTACAAGTGACATCGCCGTCGACAAGAGCAAAGCGATCAGCACCACCGAGATGGGCGACCTGATTGTCGCAGCTATTCAGAAAAAGGCTTAAATTTCCGTTTCAGCCTGTCCGCGTATTGAAACATTAAACATATCTCAGGATACAGTCCTGTGCTTCGTATAAGAAACAGCCCTTTGATACCCTAGTAGAACGTCTTTTGGTTTCTAATAGCGGAAAATGCAGAGGGCTGTTCCTTTCTCATTTTTCGTTTAAATTCGGCACGGAAATTTCTTATTTATAATTATTATAAAAAAATAACGTTTATAATCTTGACTTTGAGAAGTGCGGATGATAACATTTTATTTGTACTTGAGAACAAGTATCAAAACAATTAATGACAGGACAAGCGCTTGCGTGTATCCTGATGATGAGCAATCCGCACGGATGCTTACATAATCCCAAAGGAGGAATTTTTAGTTATGGCAGAACGTTTGGTAGGTAGACCGGCACCAGATTTCGCAATGGAAACAGTATCAGGAGACGGACAAGATTTTGGTTCCGTTAAACTGTCCGATTACCGCGGTAAATGGCTTGTATTCTTCTTTTATCCTTTGGACTTCACATTTGTGTGCCCAACAGAGATTACAGCTTTGAGCGACGCTTCCGAGCAATTCAAAGCTTTGGATACAGAAATTCTTGGCGTGAGCGTAGACTCCGTACACAGCCACAAAGCATGGATCAACACACCAAAAGACAGCAATGGTCTTGGTCAATTGAACTTCCCGCTTGCTTCCGACATCACGAAGCAAGTAGCTAAAGATTATGGTGTTCTGATCGAAGAAGAAGGCGTAGCACTGCGCGGTCTGTTTATCATCGATCCAGAAGGCGAACTGAAATACCAAGTGGTTAACCACAACGATGTAGGCCGTAGTGTTGAAGAAACACTTCGCGTACTGCAAGCACTGCAATCCGGCGGATTGTGTGCAATGAACTGGAAACCAGGCGACAGCAACCTGTAAGCCAGGTTTACTTGAACGGTTTATGTTCAAGCCCTCATCCCACTCGGGATTGAGGGCTTTTTGCAACCTTTTTCCACAGCAGAACGTTAACTTTATCAAGGTGTTTGAACAAGCTGCCAAGCGTGTTAATAATGTAATAGAAGAATGATTTCTTTTTTATAAGAGGAAAGAGGAATTGAAGGCTTATAAAGCGAATAGGGTATGGAAACCCGGTAATTATTCCGGTAATCCGCATTTATAATTTGCATATGAATGTGATACACTGTTTGAACGATTCCCTTTCGGAAGTTTTTGAAGTGCACGGGTTGTGTCTACACAAAAATCCCGGCACCTAATAAGGAGGGTGAACAAAGATGAGTTACTGTTGTGGGGCAAGTATGGTTGGAACGAAGGGCACGCTGAAGCATTACCGCACCCAGGTTCATAATGTTCCCCTGCTGTTCTGTCCGGTGTGTCACCGGGTTGAGGTGCACTACAAGGTTGAGAATGAGTATGAGATTCTTGCTGAGTATGCACATGGTGATGGAGCTTCTGAGATTGATTTTCAAGACTATGTGACAGAAGATGAGGATGCAATCTTTGAGAATTGCGTAAATCGTGAAAGTGAAGATGCGATGGTCATCGTTCAGCGTCAGATTGATATGTCACTTGATCTGCTGCGGCTCGCCAAGGAAATGAAAGATGAGAAATGGGAGAGCGAACTGAAACGCCGCCTTGCTGTCATGAGTCAGCGGAAATTGAAAATTCAACATAACAAGACCGGACTATAGATTGCAGTTGAGATGTTATGTCAGTGAACGATTGTCAGAAAATACGAAACGAAGCTGATTTTCCTTTAAGGTGAAGAGGCTTCGTTTTTTGTGTTTTTTAAATAGATTCATGGATTATTTGCAAAATAACTCCCATTCGACACTTTCTCCGATTGACTCTATTCCCTAAACTTGTCTATGATAAAAACAGACTTGCAAAAGAGGCGGAGCAAAATAAAGGGTTTTCGTTTGGGAATTGGAAAAGGTTAGAAAGGAACAAACGTATATGATTTTTCCGGACTTTCTTTGGATTAACCGGATTAGACCAGCTTACGTTCCGGACATGCCATCCATATTTTCGGCTCAGCCCCCTGATGAAAGGGACCCGGTAATCAACAACCCAATCGGCCCTTCCTGTTTCTGTGATGATATGATGTCCGAACGGCAAAGTTTATCATTTACGTGAAAAGGAGGAACCTGAAGTGATTAGTGAATTTCAGGATACAGTGCCTCAACCAACGGACGTGCTTCCTCAAGTGCATCTGGATAACAATAAGTACGAAAATGTGCTGGAACACATGGATAGCGGCATCATGCTGTTTGACAATCTCGGTATCTTGACGTTTATTAATGTTCAGATGGCCAAACTGCTGGAACTGCCGAGAGATCTGTTAAGCGGCTGTACGTTAATGCAGATGCTGCGTCTGCCACAGATGAGCCGGTTTAAGAAAAAGAAAATTTTGAGGATTTACCGGGAGACGATCTTTCATCGTAAGCGCTATCATGAATTGACGGATGAGTATGGAAGACACTGGCTGGTAACGGTGACTTACGGCGATCAGATGGATGGTGATTTTCTATTCAGCGTCAAGGATGTATCGGATTACAAGCAGATTGAGCAAACCGCCTATCAAAATGACAAACTTGCTATGCTTGGCCGCATCTCCGCGTCGATTGCCCATGAAATTCGTAATCCGTTAACAGCTATTCGCGGATTTATCCAGCTGCTCCGGCCCCACCTGCTGCAGCTTGGCAAGGATGAGTATGCACGAATCATCCTAACGGAGATTGACAGGGCAAATGATATCATCTATGAGTTTTTGAATTCCTCCAAACCTTCGGCTCCCCAAAAAACGGTTATAACCGTAGAGTCTTTGCTTAAAGAAGTCGTTCTGCTGACCGAGAGTGAAGGGCTGATGAAAGGGTGCGAAATTCTGCTGGAGGTGGATGACACTCCGCTGCATGTGTCCATCGATGTGAAACAGATCAAACAGGTCATCTTGAATATTGTCAAAAATGCTATGGACGCGATCGAAGAAGTAGGTGAAGAGTATACAGGCAGGATTCGGATCACGACAGCTACGGAAAACAATTTTGTACAGATCACGATCGCTGATAATGGCCGCGGCATGGATCACAACACCTTGGTACGTCTGTTCGATCCATTCTTTACGACGAAAGAGAGCGGAACAGGTCTGGGACTCTCCGTGAGCTACCGTATCATTAAAAATCATGGAGGCACGATCTCAGTAGACAGCCAAAAGGGAGAAGGCACCAGCTTTGTGATCAAGCTTCCATTGGTATAATGGCACAAATGATGTCAGAAGGGATCGGTATCCTGCCGGTTCCTTTGTTTTTTGTTGGAACAAATAGGGTTATAGTTAGAAATGAATGCGAATACATATGCATCACGGAAGGAAGGGATTAGAAGTGAATATACACGATATGGAACAGATGAATGCACAATTAATTGAACATGCAGGTAGAGTGATTGTGGGTAAAGCTCATACGATGGAACTTATTTTGACAGCGATCATTGCGTCCGGCCATGTGCTTCTTGAAGACGTACCCGGCACGGGCAAAACGATGCTCGCGAAATCCATTGCTTCTTCACTGGACTGCACATTCCAGCGGATACAATTTACACCTGATCTGCTGCCATCCGATCTGACAGGCATTCATTTCTACAATCAAAAATCAGGAGACTTTGAATTCAGACCTGGCCCGCTGTTTGCAAATCTTGTGCTGGCAGACGAGATTAATCGGGCCACGCCGCGGACGCAGTCCAGCTTGCTGGAATGTATGGAAGAACGTCAGATCAGTATAGACGGTTCAACGAGACAGCTCGAAAGACCGTTTATCGTTATCGCTACGCAGAACCCCATTGATAATCAAGGGACATTTCCACTGCCGGAAGCTCAGATGGACCGCTTTATGATGAAGATTCGTATGGGGTATCCAACCGGGGAAGAAAGTATAGAGATATTGCGAAGAACCGTGGCCAGCCGCTCTGTAGATGAGCTGTCCGCCATTATTCCGCGTGAACAGCTTATGGAAGCCCAAGAAGCGTATAAAACCGTTACCGTAAACGAAGATCTCATGCATTACATCGTACAGCTCACTGAGGCAACCCGAAAACATGCCGAACTGTCGCTTGGCGTCAGTCCGCGGGGTGCACAGGCGCTTTTGAAAGCTAGTCAGGCCTGGGCTGCTCTGCATGGCAGAGACTACGTGGTACCGGATGATATCAAGATATTGGCCGAACCTGTGCTGGCCCATCGACTGGTCTTTCGTAATCGAATCAGACAGCAGGATGGACTTGCGGAACAGATCATTCAGCAGATTTTGAGCCAGACCGAGGTGCCAACCGAGACACTTGCTGCAGGCGGACAATAGGCGTATGGCACTTCTATGGCTTGTCGTCGTAGGGAGTTTAGTCATTGTGCTGCACGGCATATGGTTTGGACGTCCTGTGCTTCAGAATCTCAAGTACAGCAGACAGTTCAGCAAAACGCGCTGTTACGCTGGCGATGAACTGGAGATGGTTGAAACCATATCGAATGAAAAACGAATTTCCGTACCGTGGCTCAGACTTGAGGCAATGATGCCGGCTTCTTTTGTTTTTCGCTCAGGTTCGGGTATGGACATCAGTCAAGGCAATATTTATCAGAACCATAAAAGCATCTTCACATTAAAACCGTACAATCGAATTACGCGTATGCATCCGTTCGTCTGCTCGAGGCGCGGAGTGTATACGATGGATACAGTGACAATGACCGGAGGGGACCTGTTTGGTGTATGGCGCAGCACAAAGCCCATTTCTGTGCAGATGTCAATGGTTGTATACCCTACTTTAGTCAGCATAGAAGATATGCCGGCAATCTATCAGGTATGGCAGGGTGAGGTGGAAGTTTCTCGCTGGATTGTGGAAGATCCGTTCCTGATCTTAGGGGTGCGGCCGTATGGTGCTGGTGACCCTATGAATCGTATTCACTGGAAAGCGAGTGCGCGTACAGGAGAACTTCAAGTGTACAAGCAGGGTTGGACGGCAGACCCGCAGTCGTGGATTATCGTGAATATCCAAGATTCGGCGGAGATGTGGAGTGTTGTTACGAAGCCTGAGCTGATCGAGCAGGCACTGCGCTATGCAGCCACTGCCGCTGTCGATGCTGTTGGCAGAGGTCTGCCTGCCGGATTTGCTCATAACGGCTATCCTGCTGGGGGTGGTCGCGATGTGGTTCGAATTAAACCGGATTATGGAACACCTCATCTGGAATTGCTGCTGGAGGCAATGGCTGAAACCGAGTTGAAGTGTTTGGTGCCGATGGAGCAGTTTTTGCAGGATGAAGTAAGGTTAAACGAAGAGGAACAGCAGGTCCGCAGCTATTTGTTAATTACGTCCTATGTATCTCCTGCGATGGAGCATGAGATCGGACGTCTGCATGAGCAGGGACACCGGGTAACAATTCTGCCTGTCGAGCAGTCGAAACGTAAAGCGGAGGCGGTGGGCGCATGAGTGATCAAGGCGAAATAAAACAAACATTCCTCATCCCGGTACTGTCTGTCCTTTTGATTGCAATCTACCTGTTTCCGTTCTTCACACTCACATCGCTCTACACGGAGTCATATTTTCCTTACCTGCTATTTATTTTGTTTGCTCTGACCGCCTGTTCCGCTCAATGGACGAGATATCGATATACGAAATTAGCAGAACAGAGTTCATTCGTTCGAGGTGTTATCGCATCTGCTGCAGGCATTTTGTCAGCACTGGCTTTGGGCACAGTATTAACTCTCTCGCTTCCTGAGGTCATTACGCTTGGAGTAGGAATATTCACTGCCGTATATATAGGTTTGAATTTCGATCCTGCTTACCATTCCATTACGCTGTGGCGCCTGCAGATCACCGGCACAATCAGTGCGATTGTGCTTACGATTGCGGCAGCTCAGATTGAATTCCTGCAGCCGATGCTGCTGTATACAGGGTATGTCTATGCTGCCGGAGTTATCAGCTTTGGATTCTGGATTGTGGGACAGTACAGGGCGCAGCTGGATCGGGCGGTGCTTAACGATGGCAGACGCAGAATGGTACTGAGGGAATTCACAAGGGCGAACCATCGCCGAATCACTTGGATGCTGATTATAATAGCAGGCATTGGTGCTTTTCCAAGTCTCGCTGCCTGGCTTGCACCACTTCGTGATCGTCTGCTGGCGTGGATCAGAGGTTTATTTGGTAATCCTTCTCCGCCGCAGCTGCCTGATACGCCTCAGATGCCTAATGAGCCTATGAATTTGCCTGATGAATTAAGCGGGCCGCCTTCGGAACCGTCGGTGTTCTGGGACATACTCGGCTGGATCGTTTTTGGAGCGGCAGCGGCATTAATTGCTTGGCTTTTATTCAGACTGGGTAGAACGGTCCTAGATAAACTGGCGCAGCGGTTTAAGGGAATGCTGCAGCCTGTGCAGAAGAGACAGGGACCAAAAACGGAATATGTGGATATCAGCGAAACGCTGGAAGCGCCGACCAAAGTCCGCAAGCGGTGGTTTCGTAAGAAGGAGCCTGTTCCAGTTCAGGCTGGAGATCGTATCCGGTATTACTATCGAATGTGGGTGAGCCAGGCCGTGGAGCGCGGCGCCCAGATTGAAAAGTCTCATACACCGCTGGAAGCAGCGAAAACGATCAAGATGAGCCGTTCGAAGCCTAAAGACGGGGCAGAGGACGAGATCGCACGGAGGCTCCCAGAAGTCTATAACGCTGTACGTTACGGGGAGAAAGCCGAGGAGAATACCGATATGGTTGAGATGGACCGAATCTGGAAATCTTACAGTAAATAAGCGCGGAATCCCTTTACTTTTCTTGTCACGTTCAAGTATCATGAGAGGAATACACAAGTTGGTCAGAAAAGGAGCAGACATTAATGAAGACAAATCATTGTAAAATAGTAGATTGTACCATCCGTGATGGTGGATTGGTAAATAATTGGGATTTTAGCGTGGACTTTGTTCAAAAGCTGTATGCAGGACTGAACGAAGCTGGCGTTGATTATATGGAAATTGGCTACAAAAACTCGCCGAAGCTGCTCAAAGGCTCCGAGGATGCCGGACCATGGCGCTTCCTGAACGATGATTTTCTTCGTAAAGTGATTCCGCAAAAAGGGAATACCAAATTATCCGCACTTGTTGATGTAGGACGTGTAGATGAGAATGATATTTTACCGCGCAGCGAGAGTATGCTCGACCTGATTCGGGTTGCTTGTTACAGCAAAGATGTGGACAAGGCACTTGCACTGGTGCAGACATTCCACGATCGCGGTTATGAAACGACACTGAATATTATGGCGCTCTCCAATGTCATGGAGAATGAATTGCTGGAAGCTTTTGAATTGATCAAAGAGAGTTCGGTTGATGTGGTATACATCGTAGACTCTTACGGCAGTCTGGATCATAACGATGTGAAGTATCTCGTAGAAAAGTTCAAAACACATCTGCCAAACAAACGTCTTGGTGTGCATACCCATAACAATATGCAGCTGGCGTTCTCCAACACACTTGTTGCTGCTGAACTCGGTGTTGAATTGCTGGATGCATCCGTATACGGCATGGGACGTGCGGCAGGCAACTGCCCTACGGAGCTGCTGGTAGCCCATCTGAAAGGAACGAAGTATAATCTGCGTCCAGTCCTTGACGTATTGGAACAGCTGATGGTTCCGTTGAGAGAAAAAGAAGAATGGGGTTACATTCTGCCTTACATGATTACGGGTGCACTGGATGAGCATCCACGTTCAGCTATGGCACTTCGTTCATCGGAGAACAAAGACAAAGTCGTTGATTTCTACGATAAGCTGACAACGCCTGAAGTGAGTTTCGATAAGTAAAAATAGTCTGAAAAGCGGATGTAAATTCTAAAAAACATGGTCTCTGAGAAGAGGTCCATGTTTTTTTAGTTCTTTATGCCTTGTTTTTACTCATTTTTATGAATAGATATTCCTACTTATGCCTAATTTTTAGTTCACGAATACGGATTTAAATGTTATTATGTACCAGATAGAACATTCGTAGAATTAAATTAAACAGTGGTCAATATATTTTTTTGTCGAAATGTGTAATATACTTGGTGAACTGTTTAATAAACATGATGAATTTAGATAAGCAGAATTTAGTTTTATACGTATTTCAGGATAGTGATCCCGGGAAGGAAAACATGGCATGAAGGTTAAAATGCAAGGTCAGAGTCAAATAGTTTGGGTCGCCATCGGCGGCTTATTGTTTTTCCTCGTAAGTCAATGGTTTCGTTCTTACTCAGGCTCTGATCTGATCATTTCGGGTTACCCGGTACTAATGCTTCTGGGTGGGTTCGCTGCTGCTGCCGCCTGTATTGGAATCTATAATCAAAGCTGGTTGTTCCAGACTCAAAAGCTGACACTGCGCAGAGTGCTGCTGACAACACTCTTTTTGATGATAGGTCTATTTGAGTTGGTACACGTCGTTTCTTTTGCTGAAGAAACACCCGGCGGAGCGATGATGGAATCCGAATTTTCCTTAATGATGTCAACGATGGGATCACTAATAAGTTCATCAGGTCTATTATTCATATATACCGTAAGGGAGAAAGAATTTGCATTACCGCGCAAATTTCTTTTGTTTGGCGCAACGCTCGGCAGTTTTCTTATTTTGTACATACTCGCCATTCAAGAGTGGAGTATGATGCCTGAAATGCTTGATGTTCACCTGCTTGGTATTTTATTCACTCGTATGCATTTGATAACAAGCGGACTGTATTTGGCTGGGGCTGTCGTTCTGTATGTGCAGTGGAAAAAGACCAGAAATGCCGATCTGCCGCCGGTATTATGCGGTATACTCAGTTTTCTGATGGGCCAGGTCTACTGCGTGACCGCCACCGCAGTGGATGATCTCAATCTGCTGCTTGGCATGCTCAGCAATTGTATGGGCTACTTTTTCATTCAAAAGGGGCTCTATGCATCTGTAGTGGATACACCTTTTCTGCAGCAGCAGGCTGCCGAGGCCAAAATGAACTATATTGCACATCATGATGATGTTACAGGTCTTCCGAACCGCCGCCGTCTTAGTCAGCGGCTTCAATTAATGATGAAGGATGCTGCCCGGGAAGAAAAACTCGTGGGTGTGCTCGTGCTTAATATTAATCGCTTCAAAACGATTAATGACTCGCTTGGGCAGCAAGCGGCTAATCGGGTTTTGCGACAAGTGGGTCAGCGTCTGAATCACTCCTCACTTCCGGGAGAAGAGGTGTTTGGACTGGGTAGAGATGAATTTGCGCTGACCATGACGGATTTTTACAGTACAGATACAGCGCTGGGCAGAACAAGATCCATCCTGCAGCTGTTCGAGAAACCTGTTATGGTTGACGGGAATGAGTACCATCTTACCCTGGGCATAGGTATGGCAATTTATCCTTATGACGGAGAGTCCCCACAAGAGATGATACAGAATGCGGATACAGCACTGCACAGTGCCAAGGAGCAGGGGATTGAGCTCAATCGCTACGCACATGCGATGCAGATGAAAGCCCAGGAACGCCTGCAGCTCGAGAATGACCTGCGCAAAGCGCTGGCTCGGGGGCAGTTTTATCTGGTATACCAGCCTCAGGTGAATCTGCAAAGTGGGTTGGTCGTAGGTATGGAGGCTCTTGTTAGATGGCAGCATCCGCAGCGAGGTTCGGTGTCTCCAGCAGAATTTATTCCGCTGGCCGAAGAGAGCGGACTGATTGTTCCTCTTGGGGAATGGGTGCTGCGTCAGGCATGTGCACAGAACAAGTTGTGGCAGGAAGCCGGTTATCGCAAGCTGTGTGTATCCGTTAACCTTTCGATGAGACAGTTCAGACATTCCCACCTGCTCGATAGTATTAACAGTATACTGAGAGAAACGGGGCTGGAACCGGCATGGCTTGAACTGGAGATCACCGAGAGCATGACATTTGATAAAGACCGTGCCTTTGAGCAGCTTCACAAAATTAAGGAAATTGGTGTACACATCAGTATTGATGACTTTGGTACAGGGTACAGCTCATTACATTATCTGAAAGATTTACCCATTGACCGGCTCAAGATTGACCGCTCATTTGTTAATGAGATCAAGGAAGATAGTAATAACGCTGCCATTGTATCCACCATCACTTCGATGGCACACCACTTGCATTTAAAAGTTACAGCTGAAGGTGTAGAGAACGAAGAACAGATGATGTTCCTGCGCAACCAGCACTGTCATGAGGCACAAGGGTACTTTTTCAGTAAACCCATTGATGCGGTAAACTTTGAGAAGAGGTTTTTGAGAGACGTAGAAAAACCTGCGGGATAAAGAGCAGCAGGGTCGCGTGAGCGTTCCTGCCTTTTGGTTATTCAATTTAATGGAAAAATTGCAAATGCACCTTGCACGTTAGTGCGGATCGTGGTATATTAGTTTTTGTAAAATTACTGTTAACTTCCATTGGAATTTAACGGGACGTAGCTCAGCTTGGTAGAGCACCTGGTTTGGGACCAGGGGGTCGCATGTTCAAATCGTGTCGTCCCGATTGCTTATCTTGCGGGTGTAGTTCAATGGTAGAACTTTAGCCTTCCAAGCTAATAGCGTGGGTTCGATTCCCATCACCCGCTTAACAGCATTACTTGGAAAACCCTTGAATGATCAAGGGTTTTTCTTTTTGTCTGAACATTTATTGCAGACAGCTGCATCCTGATCTTTGCTTTTTTCCAATGATCTGGTACAATAACGAGGATTGATACTACACATGAATGAGAGGTAACCATACGTCCCATGAAGTAAGACACATGAAATGAACCCCAGTTAACTGCAGATTGTATTATGACGCAGTCAGCCGAGCGGCTGAGCAATGAGGGGATTCGTGTGTCCAAATTCAGCTATGGGAAAAGTATGAAACCAGCAGGCGTTTTAGCTTGCGTATACCCTTATTAGGGTGTATTTGTTCATGCTATATGTGACCTCATATCTGCATTTTGAATGCTGATTCCATACAAATTGCTAAACCGCTGGCTGATGCCAGCGGTTTTTTTGAATTTTTTTGTTCAGGAAAGGATGAGGACTCATGACGACATTGGTGCGCTTGCATGAAGTATCAAAAGAATGGAACGGTAACGAATTATTTTCCGGATTAAACCTTGAAATTAACGAAGGCGAACGCCTTGCCATACTAGGTCGTAATGGATGCGGCAAAACCACACTGCTGCAGATTATACTCGGCGAAGAGGATGGAGGTGGAAGGATTGATCGTCAACTTCCGCTGTCAGAGTGGGGGTTCATGCGTCAGCGTTCAGAGGTCCCAAGCGGAATAAATGTATTAGATGCAGTAAGACGGGAGAGCGGGCGGATTGACGACATCAAGCGGAAGCTCGAAGAACTGGAGCACCGATTGAGTGCTGCCGATGCTGCCGAGGATATCTCTTTGCTGGACGATTATGCCCGTTCTTTGGAGGAATATGAGCAGCTGAACGGCTACATGTGGGAAACAGAGGTAGAGAAGGTACTGACCCGGCTCGGGTTAACTGCAGAACACTGGAGCAGGCCATATCACTCACTCAGCGGTGGTCAGAAAACAAAAGCACGCCTCGCTGGATTGTTGGTTAGCAAGCCCACTTTTTTGATTTTGGATGAACCAACCAACCATCTGGATGAAGAGAGCATGCGCTGGCTGGAAACCTGGTTGTCCGCATATGAGGGAACAGTATTATTTGTATCCCATGACCGGACATTTATTGACCGGGTAGCGACCAGTGTGATTGAATTTAGTGCAGAAAAACTGACGAAATATAAAGGTGGTTACACCGATTACAAGGGTTATAAAGAGCGGGAGCTGAAGGAACAGGAGACGATATATCGCAAGCAGCAGCTGGAACGTAAAGCACTGGAGGAGACCATTCGTAATTACCAGCAGTGGTTCCATAAAGCTCATAACTCGGCAGGAGGCCAAGAAGTGAAGATTACCCAGAGCTTCTACAAGGCCAGAGCCAACAAAAATATCTCGCGTTACCACGCCAAACAGAAGCAGCTGGAGCGGCTCGAAAATGAACGGGTGGATAAACCACGGGAAGCCGCGAAACTGAATATGGAGCTGCAGATGACTTCACTGGGCACCCGGCAGCTTCTTGCGCTGGAAGAAGTAAGCTTTTCGTACGATGCCAGGCAGTCGTTTCTTCATGATTTGCGAATTGCAGTCGAGCGCGGGGATCGGCTTGCTGTACGTGGAGCCAATGGAACGGGCAAAAGCACACTGCTGAAATTAATGATCGGAGAGCTGCAGCCCTCGCAGGGAAAAATTAGCCGGCATCCCCGGCTCCGTATCGGTTACTTTTCACAAGAGCTGGAAGGATTGCCTGAAGATGCAGCGCTGCTGGACAGCTTACTGGTTCTCCCTTCTATGACGCAAAGTGCTGCAAGAACCATCTTGGGATGCTTTTTGTTTTCAAGAGAAGATGTGTTTAAACGCATCGGAGATTTAAGTATGGGGGAGAAATGCCGGGTGGCATTCCTGCGGTTGTATTTCGGTGGTGCCAATCTGCTGGTGCTGGATGAACCAACGAATTATCTGGACATCGACACCCAGGAAGTGATGGAGAATGTGCTAAAAGAAGCCTCCGGCGCACTGGTTATCGTGTCACATGACAGGATGCTGATCCGTTCTCTGGCAAACCGTCTATGTGATCTGAAGCCTGACGGAACGGCCACGCTCTTCGAAGGTGGAGTGGCGGATTGGGAGCAATCCGTACAGCTAAGAGAAGCGGCGCTGGATACCCGGGATTCGGATGATGAGCGTCTACGGCTCGAGATGCGGCTATCTGAACTGCTAACTCCAGTATGTGCTGCAGGAACAGAGCGATTGACAACAGCTGCAGATGAGACCGCAAGAGAGGCGGAAGCAGTTGAGATTCGTATGATTCAGCAGCGGCTCAAAGAGCTGAGAAATCAGGGTGCATCTGCAAATTAGCAGCTGGGCATGCTTGCTATTTCGCCTTATATTGCATATAATAATGAACGATCATCGATCATTGGTATCGATAAAGGTTAGTCTAATGAAACAAACGTTATGATGGAGACAAGTAAGCAGTGCCTCTGGACAGGGAGGAAGCGCCGTAGATTGAGAGCGTTTCTGTAGAACCAGGCTGCCGAAATTCACTCCGGAGCGGTTCCTTGAACTTGATGATGTGTGCAGACACAGAGGCAAAAGTAGAGGCAAACGGTTAACGGTCGTTATTCCGTACAAAGTGAGGCAAAACGTGCTGCAGAGCTTGTAGCGATGTGACAGCGTTAGTCTAACAAGGGTGGTACCACGGTCTTTTCGTCCCTTTTGGGGAGAAAAGGCCTTTTTTTGTTGCAATAACAGCTCATAAAGGAGGCAATTACACATGAAAGAACGTTTGGAAGCATTAAAGATCGAAGCGCTGGAGCAGTTGTCCGGCGTAAACGATCCGCAGACGCTTGGTGATCTGCGTGTAAAGTATTTGGGAAAAAAGGGTGCACTGACTGAGATTCTGCGCGGTATGGGAGCGCTTAGTGCCGAGGAGCGTCCTGTCATTGGACAGGTGGGCAACGAAGTGCGTGCAGCGATTGAAGAGGTGATCAACAGCAAACAGGAGCAATTCCAGAAGGAAGAGACTGCGAAGCGTCTTCAATCCGAGAAGATTGATGTGACTTTGCCTGGACGTCGCGGACGTCAAGGCGGACTGCATCCACTAACGAAAGTGGTGCAGGAGATCGAAGATATTTTCATCGGTATGGGATATCGCGTAGCGGAAGGTCCTGAGGTGGAGATGGACTATTACAATTTCGAAGCTCTAAACCTGCCGAAGAATCACCCGGCGCGCGACATGCAGGATTCCTTCTATGTGACGGAGGATCTGCTGATGCGTACGCATACATCTCCGGTGCAGGTTCGCACGATGCAGAGCATGAAAGGTGAAGTGCCTGTCAAGGTCATCTGCCCGGGTAAAGTATACCGCCGTGATGATGACGATGCGACCCACTCCTTCCAGTTCCATCAGGTCGAAGGTCTTGTGATCAGTGAAAACATTCGCATGAGTGACCTGAAAGGAACGCTGCTGCAATTTGTACGCGAAATGTTCGGGGCTCATACCGAAATCCGTCTGCGCCCAAGCTTCTTCCCATTCACAGAGCCAAGTGCGGAAGTGGATGTTACCTGTGTACAATGCGGCGGCAGCGGCTGCCGGGTCTGCAAACAAACAGGCTGGCTTGAAATTCTGGGCGGCGGCATGGTTCACCCGAAAGTGCTTGAGATGGGCGGTTATGATCCGGAGAAATACAGCGGTTTTGCCTTTGGTATGGGGGTAGAGCGGATCGCGATGCTGAAGTATGGCATTGATGATATTCGCCATTTCTATAATAGTGATCAGACTTTCCTGAAACAATTCGGACGGTTGTAATTATATTGAGCACCACTAATAAATAGATTAAGGAAGTGAACGTGCATGAGAGTATCGACAGATTGGCTGTCTGATTATATTGCCCTTGAAGGTGTCACACCGCAGGAGCTGGCAGAGAAAATCACCCGTGCAGGGATCGAAATTGATGTAGTGGAGAACCGTAATCAGGGCGTAAACAAGGTTGTCGTCGGTTACGTCAAAAGTAAGGAAAAACACCCGGACGCGGACAAACTGAATGTATGTGTCATTGACGCAGGCCAAGAAGAAGAGCTGCAGATCGTGTGTGGTGCGAAAAATGTGGATGCCGGTCAGAAGGTAGCTGTAGCCCTCGTTGGTGCGAAACTTCCCGGCGGGCTGGACATCAAAAAAGCGAAGCTGCGCGGCGTTGTGTCGCTCGGTATGATCTGCTCCGCCAAAGAGCTCGGCATGAACGATAAATTGCTGCCGAAGGATCAACAGGAAGGTATTCTGGTCCTGCCGGAAAACACAGAGATCGGCACACCAATCAGCCAGGTGCTCGGTCTGGACGATCACGTGCTGGAGCTGGATCTGACGCCGAACCGTTCCGACGCCTTGAGCATGCGAGGTGCAGCATACGAAGTGGCTGCGATTCTTGGCCGCGAAGTGACGCTGCCGAGCCCTAAGGATCAGCTGGTCGAGGCTGGTGATAAAGCGGCTGATCACATTTCTGTAGAGATCAAAGCTCAGGAGCAGTGCAGCCATTATGCGGCTCGTTATGTGACAGGCATCAAGCTGGGTGCTTCCCCGCTCTGGATGCAGAACCGTCTCATGGCAGCCGGTGTTCGTCCGATTAACAATATCGTGGATATTACGAATTATGTCATGCTGGAATACGGTCAGCCGCTGCATGCCTTTGATGCCGATAAGCTGGAGAACGGACGCATTGAGGTGCGCATGGCACATGAAGGCGAAACAATTGTGACGCTGGACGGTCAGGAGCGCAAGCTTGAACCGCATATGCTGCTCGTTACCGATGGCGTGAAACCGGTCGCCATCGCTGGTGTTATGGGCGGTGAGAATTCCGAGGTATCGGAAGGCACCGTGAATCTGCTGCTGGAGTCCGCCAAGTTTGACGGCGGAACGGTTCGGAAGACGTCGCGCCAACTGGGGCTGCGTTCCGAAGCAAGCCTGCGTTTTGAAAAAGAAGTAGACCCGGGTGCGGTCATTACGGCTCTGGATCGTGCGGCTGAACTCATTCAGCGTTATGCATCAGGCCAAGTACATCAGGGGATTGTTCAGGCTGGCGAGGAAGCTTCCGAGAAACGTGTCATTCAAATGTCTCTGGACAGACTCAATCGTTATCTCGGCACGGACCTGTCCCTGCTTGAGGTGAAAACGATCTTTGGCCGTCTGCATTTTGCTTGCGGTGATGCGGAGCAGGGCGTTCTGGACGTTGAAGTCCCAACGCGAAGAGGGGATATCACGCTGGATGTGGATCTGTTTGAAGAGGTTGCCCGTCTGTACGGCTACGACAACATTCCCACAACTTGGATCGAAGGGCCGACTACTCCGGGAGCTTACACACGTCCTCAAGCCATCCGCCGTACCATCCGTGGTGTGATGTCTGGAAGCGGCTGGCAGGAAATGATCAGTTATTCCTTTGTGCATCCGGACAAAACCGTTCTGTTCCCTGCGCTGACGCAAGGAAGCAAAGCTGTTAAACTGGCTATGCCGATGAGTGAGGATCGCAGCGTGCTGCGTACGAGCATTCTACCGCAGATGCTGGACGCTGCTGTATACAATATGAACCGGAAACAGGATTCGCTTGCCGTGTTTGAAGTAGGAAGTATTTTCTTCACGGAAGAAGAAAAGCTGACCAAGCAGCCGCATGAAATTCCGGTTTTGGCTCTACTGCTCACGGGTAACCGTGCAGCGCAGCAGTGGAATGCTGGTGCAGAGAAAGTGGATTTCTTTGACATTAAAGGTGCGCTTGAAAATCTGTTTGCTTATTTGGGGTTGGAGCAGCGTATTCGTTTCGCAGCGAATAGTCCGGAAGGATTCCATCCTGGTCGTTCTGCCTCTATCTATCTGGATGGAAAAGATGGCAGCGAAGGCGCCCTGATCGGTACGATCGGTCAGCTGCATCCAGAGCTGCAGCAGCAGTATGATCTGAACGATGTTTATGCTGCTGAGATTGCACTTGAAGCTATTTATAAGGAAGCCGATGCGGATATCCGTTATCGTGAGCTTCCACGTTTCCCGGCAGTAGAGCGGGATATTGCCGTGGTGGTAAGCAAAGATATTGAAGCTGGCGACATGCTTCATACCATCCGTGAATCAGCAGGCGAGCTGCTGCAGACGGTACAGGTATTCGATGTGTTCACGGGCAGCAAACTTGGTGAAGACAAGAAAAGTGTAGCTATGGCTTTGGTATACCGAAATCGTGAACGTACGCTGACAGACGAGGAAGTTACCGAAGTTCATACCCGTGTCGTAACACGTCTGGAAGAGCAATTCAACGCAGAACTGCGCAAATAGGACAGAAGTCAATTTTTTGAACAAAGATTAGCAGGAATTGCTTGAAGTCACATCGAATCCTTAGCATTAGAGGATCGATGTGACTTTTTTGTCATTACAGCTTAGAATCAACATACAGACTTGAAGGAGGGCACAACTGTGACTACACCTGATCGTACACGCGTCACCGTAGAGATCTACGGGACTTCCTATAAACTTGTCGGCAGCAGTGCCGATTATATGAAACAAGTAGCTAATCTGGTAGATGAACGTATGAGCGCCATCTCCAAAAGTCATTCCCGTTTGGATACGCCGCGGATTGCTGTACTTGCGGCCGTACATATGGCTGAGCAGTCTCTTCAGACGGAGGAAATCCGCAATGAGCTCAAGATGCTTACGGGAGAACGTACAGAGCTTCGCAAAGAAATCAACCGGTTAAACGCCATACAGAGTGAGCACCAACAAGAACTGCAGCAGCGGGACCAGTCTCTCGCCGAAGTTCGGCAGCAGAAGGCTGAAGCGGAACAGGCTTTACAAAAACTGACTGCAGAGAAGCAGGCTGAAATCTCCAAGTTGAACGCCCTGCTGGAGAAGGAGCGCAGTCAGACGAAAGAGCAGCTTCAGAAGCTGCAGGCCCAAGCTTCGGCACAGCTCAAAGAGGCCGAAGCAAGAGGGACAGCACGGGTTAAGGAGGCAGAGGAAAAAGCGGCAAACCAGCTCAAACAGCTGCAGGCACAATCAGCTGCACAGCTGAAGGAAGCGCAGAACCGTGCGGCAGCAGAGCTGCAGCAGGTACAGGCAAAAGCGTCAGCCCAATACAAAGAGCTGCAGGATCGAACCGCAGCGCAGCTGAAAGAAGCCGAGAGTCGGGCTTTAGCAGAACGCCAGAAAGTACAGGCTCAGGCAGCAGAGCAGGTGCAGGCTGCCAAAGAAGAGGCGGAATCCGCCATTCTGTCCGAGCTGGAGCAGGCTGAGGTTAAATTGAAGCAGGTGCAGGAAGAAGCGGCCCTTCAATATAGTGAGCTGCAGGAGCAGATGAAGCAGCGGCTGGAGCAGGCTGAACAAAATGCTCAGAAACAGGCGGATGCTTACAAAGCACAGGCGAAACAAGAGCATGAAGCGCTGCTTGCTGAAGCTGAACAGAAGCGCCGGGCTGCCGTTGAACAGATGCAGGCTGAGTTCAAAGCTCTTACTGAACAGTCCGAATTGGAATGGATGGAGAAAGAGGCACTATATGAAGAGCAATTAAAAGAAGAACAGGAAGCCGCGGCTTCCCGTGCTGCTGAGGCCGCGGCTGCTGCGGAGAAATTGCATCAGCAGGAGCAGAGCAAGCTGCTGCGTCAGCTTGAAGAAGAACGTACACAGGCTGAGTCACGCATATCCGAGATAAATCAACAGCTTTCCTCGGTTCGAAATGAACTGAAGCATGCGCAGGAAGTGGTTTCTGAGCAGGAGCACCTGCTTCAGGCGGAACGGACACAAGTGGAGTCGCTGCGTCAGGAGCATGAGACTCGTATTCAGGAGCAGGAGACTCAGGCACGTCGGATTATTGAGCTTCAGCAGCAGTTGGAGCAGCTGAAAGAAGACAGCACGGAGCTGCGGAACAAGCTTCGCGAAACAGAGCAGTCACTGAAGCAGACACGGGAGTCCCAGCAGCAGTGGCAGGAGCAGTATAATGAAGCAGTAGACCGCGAAACCGCGCTCACAGCCCAGCTGCGCAAACTTCAGGAACAGCACGTACAGCTTGAACAGGATGCACAGCATCTGCTCGAAGCTGAGACCAAATCGGAAGAGGAACAGCGCAGACTGCATAAGGTGCTTGAACAGGCTCATGCTGCTGTACGTACGCTGCAAAAAGAGATTGCTTCACTTACAGAGAGTGAACGGTCTTGGAAAGAACTTGCCGAACAGCGGCTGGCGGATATAGGTGATCTGGAGAATCAAATACTTGAGGCAGCCGAGCAAAATGAAACTCTGGAATCTGGTGTGCAGTCCCTGCATGATGAACTAACCGTCGTGAAGGAAGAAGCACGTCTCTACAATGAAGAGGCCGTTCGTTATGAGAAGGAAACAGAGATTCTGGAACAAAAGCGCAAGCAGCTGCAGGAGGAAATCAGCGGTATTCGTGAGGAGCTGAAGGATACTCGTGATGAACTGCATGGTGCTCAGGAGGAGTTAAGCCGTCTGCAGGAACAGTACAAACAAATCCGTAATGAGTATAGTGATGCTCTGCAGCGAGAAGAAAATGCTGGCTCCAGAATGAGTGAGCTTGAGGCAGAGAAGCAGACCTTAGAGCAGGCCCTGTTGGAAGCCAGACAATCGGCTGAGCAGCTTGCGAAGCGGTACACAGAGCAGGCTAATCAGCTTGCACAGACGGAAGAGGAAGCGCTCGAATGGCAAATTAAACATGAGGATCTGTCAGCCAATCAGGCTGCACTGTCTTCACGCATACAGCAGTTGACAACAACCGAAGAAGAGCTTCGTTCTCAATTAAAACAGGCAGCAGAGACTGCAGAACAGAACGAAAAGGTGTGGCAGCTCCGCGCAGATGAATGGGCAGTTCAGGAGCAGACCTGGCAGGAACGCTGGACTGCACTCGAGAACGAGTTGACAGCATGGCAGCGTGAAAGTGCGGTGAGTTCCGAGAAGCTTGAAGAACTGGAACAGCAACGAGATCAGTTATTGAAAGAGCGTGCACAGCGCGAACAGCTGCAGGCTGAAGTGAATGAAGAAAAACAGATTATGGAGAATGAACTGCGAGAAATAGGAGAACGTTATGAACTGGCAGCCAACCAGCTGCGGCTGCTGCAGGTCGAGCGGGAAATGGAACAAGAGAAGGCTGAGCAGTTAAATACGGAATATCGCCAGCTGCATGATGAATATACGAAATTACAGACGGAATATAACGAATGGATTGAATTGATCGAGCAGGATCAGACGTAGCGGACAGACTTTTTTCGTCCAGACGCGGAACAGCGAACTCCTGCATAATTTGTTATAATACACAAGGAGCTCCCGTCGCTGCGGGGGCTCCTTGTGATGAAGTTATTCTTCTACGATGATTTTGGAGATCATGCTGCTGTGGCCGGGACCGCAAAAAACAGAACAGGACATCTCGAATTCACCAGCTTTGTCCGGGGTAATCACTTTGGAACTTTTTTGGGTGTCCAGCCGAAGATTCAGCTCGGGTACAAGCAGACCGTGATTCCCGTTTACATTTTCATAGACAATTTTAACAGGAACCCCTTTTTTGAGTCGGTATTCAGGTTGGTCAAACTCGTAGTTGCTTGCCTTAATTACCAGTTGTTCACTAGCCTGAACCTCAGGCTCGGATGATGCTCCTGAGTCTTTGGGGTTTCCGCATGCAGCGAGAACAAGGATTAACATACAGGCGGCAAGCCATGCTATACCTCTCTTCATCATGTGCCTCCTTAAACATGTAAGATGGATAAAATTTGAATGATTTCTCAAGTCATCATACCTCAATCTGCAGACGCCTGTACATGTCAGGTATGACGTTTTCTTGAAAAGTGATTAAGAATACAAATTAGCTGCCCGTTTTTCGAAATACGGCGAAAAAACCTCTTCGGGCCAAAGGCCTTCCGAGGTTACATTTCTTGCAAACAGTCAAGCTTGTACAAGCGGCCTGCGTTTAGCTTTTGGAGTTTCTTCCAGCATCAAACGGTGTGGATACCGGGATGAAGAGATCGATAATCCCGATGACCAAAGCAGCAAGAATAGCACCGAGCAGGCTGACTTCAACGTGATCAACGACATATTGACCGAGCCAGATCACCAGTGCACTCACGATAAAACCGACGATTCCCCGACCGAACGGATTAACTCTTCTGCCAAAGATGCCTTCAATGATCCAGCCCAGCAGTGCGATGACCAGAGCCAGCATCAATGCGCTCCAGAAACCGCCAACGGCAAAACCGGGAACGATCCAGCTAACGACCATTAATACAATAGCTGCGATAATAAATCGTACGACATGACCCAGAAAATTCATGGGGTTACCTCCTTTGTTCAGATTGGATTGGGCACAGCACAGGCTCGAAGGCGAGCGGAATGGATGGCACAATCCTGACTCTCGTAGTTTGTGGTGTTGTACTTCAAGTTATGTGTGGAAGGATTCGTTAAATAGCGCGGCAAAGTTTCTTTCGTTATAATACAGATATAGGTTGGAAGGAGTTGTACATTTGGACACGAAAATATTACACACACTCGAATATCGAAAAATTTTAAATACATTGCTTGGCTTCGCCCAGACGTCAATGGGCAAGAAAAAAGCGGAGCAGCTTGAGCCGATTAGTGAACTTGAAGAAGTAAAACGTCTGCTGCAGCAGACAGATGAAGCGTTCACCTTTGACCGACTCAAAGGATCGCCTTCTTTTGGAGGGATTGTAGACATCACAGCGTCCGTGAAACGGGCCGAGATTGGCGGGACCCTGAATCCGCATGAACTGCTTGGCATCTCCAATACGACTAATGCGGCCAGACGGTTGAAACGCCAGATTGCAGCACTGCATGAGGATGAACCCATTGAATCCCTATTCTTTTTAAGTGATCAGTTGTCCGAGCAGAAGGAGCTGGAGGACGCAATTCGGATCTGTATCGATGACAATGCGGAGGTGGCAGACAGTGCAAGTGTGACGCTGGCACAGATCCGTCGTGAATTGCGGGGCGGAGAAGCGCGCATTCGTGAAAAACTGGATTCCATGATTCGTTCGTCTACCGTCTCCAAAATGCTGCAGGACCAGCTCATAACGATTCGCGGAGATCGATTTGTTATTCCGGTTAAGGCAGAATACCGTTCGTATTTCGGCGGCATTGTCCATGACCAGTCGGGTTCAGGCGCGACTCTGTTCATCGAGCCGGAAGCGATCGTTGCAATGAACAATAAATTGCGTGAAACCCGGATCAGGGAAGAACGTGAAATTGAAGTGATTTTGCAGAAATTGACGGCACATGTCAGTGAGCAGGGAGAATGGCTGCTGTATGATGTCGATTTGCTGGCATCCTTGGACTTCATCTTTGCTAAAGCCCGCCTTGCCCGTGAGCTGAAAGCAACGCTGCCTCGTATGAATGACAGGGGATTCCTCAAGCTGAAAAAAGGACGTCATCCTCTGATTCCGATTGAGCATGTTGTCCCAATTGACGTGGAGCTTGGGAATGACTATACCTCTATTATTGTGACTGGACCGAATACAGGTGGTAAAACGGTAACGCTGAAAACAATAGGCCTGTTGAGTTTGATGGCTATGTCAGGATTATTTGTTCCAGCCGAGGACGGCAGTCAGCTGTGCGTATTTGATGCCATTTACGCTGATATTGGGGACGAGCAGAGCATTGAGCAGAATCTGAGTACGTTCTCCAGCCATATGACCAACATCATTCGTATTCTGAAAAATATGACACCCAAAAGTCTCATCCTTCTGGATGAGCTTGGAGCAGGAACAGATCCTGCAGAAGGTTCTGCGCTTGCGATTTCCATGCTGGAGCATATGCACCGGACAGGCTGCCGTATGGTAGCAACAACTCACTATAGTGAGCTGAAAGCCTATGCGTATGAGCGCAAAGGAGTCATTAATGCGAGCATGGAGTTTGATATTAATACGCTTAGTCCGACATACCGCCTCTTGGTTGGTGTACCTGGGCGCAGTAACGCATTTGCAATTGCCGAGCGACTCGGCCTGCCAGGATACATTCTGGAATATGCCCGCGGTGAAGTGAAAGAAGAAGATCAGCGGATCGAGCACATGATCGCTTCCCTCGAAGAGAATCGTCTTACGGCCGAACAGGAACGTGAGAAAGCGGAGACGCTTCGTCAAGATATGGAAAAATTACGCAGCCGTCATCAGGCGGAGCTGGAGAAACTGGAACAGCAGCGTGACCGCCGGATTGAAAAAGCAGAGGAAGATGCCCGCAGCATTGTAGATAAGGCTCGTGCAGAAGCAGAGAAAATTATTGCTGATCTTCGTCAGCTGGCTATGGAAGAAGGTGCTTCTGTCAAGGAGCACAAATTGATTGCAGCCCGCAAACAGCTGGATGAAGCAGAGCCGGAGAAGCGAAGAAAAACGGTCAAAAAGGCAGCTGTTCCGAAAGCCCGTGCTATCGGTCCTGGGGACGAAGTGCTTGTGTATAGTCTTAATCAGAAGGGACATGTCGTAGAGATGGCTGGCAGCAAAGACGCCGTTGTACAGCTCGGAATTATGAAAATGAAAGTGTCGCTGGACGATCTGGAACTGCAGCAGGCCGCACCTGCAGCGAAGCAGACGAAGCAAAAACCGGTTACGGGCATGAAACGAACTCGTGATGATAATGTGAAGAGCGAGCTCGACCTGCGCGGCACGAATCTGGAAGAGGCGCTGATGGAGACAGACCGTTTCATTGATGAGGCTTTCCTTGCGAACTTGGGTCAAGTATATATTATTCATGGTAAAGGTACAGGAATTTTGCGTTCCGGTATTCAGGATTACCTGCGGAAGCATAAACATATTAAAAGTTATCGTCTGGGCAACTATGGGGAGGGCGGCAATGGTGTAACTGTTGCTGAGCTTGAATAGCCGGAACACGAATGAATAAATCTGCTGTTCAGTTGATCTGAAGAGCGGATTCGGAAGGAGAATGGGGAGTGAAAGAAGCGATTGACGGACTGCTGTCCCATCCTTTGGGGATGGTCCTCGGTTTCTTCTCAGTAGCGATTATGGAGCTGCTCGTCTTTCTGGCATGCTTTGAACTGGTGACCAAATATAAATGCTGGACGGAGATCAAGAAAGGAAACGTAGCTGTAGCGATGGCTACAGGAGGTAAAATCTTCGGAATATGCAACGTGCTGCGTTTTTGCATTCAAGCGAAATCTTCCGTTTATGAAGCGATGACATGGTCCATAGTCGGGTTCGTACTGCTGCTTGCTGCTTATTTTTTGTTTGAATTTCTGACGCCAGTGTTTTCAATCGACCGGGAGATTGAAGCAGATAATCGCGCAGTCGGATTGATATCGATGATCATTTCTGTCTCACTGTCCTTTGTGATCGGCGCAAGCATTATCTAGGGGGATCGATGATGAAACTATTGATACGGATTTTGTTTGCGGCATCGATTGTTTTTTTTGCCATCGGTGTAATCTATGTGATAAACACGTAATTATATGAAATAGAAAGGTTGATACACGATGGAAACAACAGTATGTCCTTGGTGTCAGACGGAAATTGTTTGGGACGAGGAGCTGGGACCTGAAGAAGAATGTCCGTATTGTCACAATGAATTGAATGGTTACCGTACACTGAATATTAACATTGGCGACGAAGAGAGCGATGAAACCGAGGAAGAGTTCTATGATGTCGAAGTGAAGGATCAAAAGCAAATCTCGGATCTGACCTCATTATGGGGGGACGAGGTCGAACTTAAACTGCCGGAGCTGCGCACATTGAACAAATACGCAGACGAGGGTAATGATCTCATTCAGTATGAGCAGGGTGTGGAGAAGCAGTTGGACCAGCAGGAGGAAGTACCGGAGTGTCCGAATTGCCGGGAGTTCATGATTCTTGCCGGATCACAGGCAGCCAGTCAGGATACGTTTACGCCGATCGCGAACGCTGCTTCAGGTAAAGGATCCGTATTGGCACCTCCATTTACGGTCCTTACCTATGTTTGCTCAGGCTGCTTCCAAGTCCAATACAGTTTGTCTGAGGATGACCGTCTGCGGTTGATTCAGAACCTGAGTGCACAGTAAGCAATCGTTTACGGAGAGCTAATTTTATACAAACCTAAAGAATCATTATGTTTTTCTTCCGCTTGGGGCAGGTTAAACCCAAGAGCAGCCTGTTCATGTTTTTGCTTCAGGTGATCAAGGAGGGGGCAGATGAAGATTTCTTTAGGAAGACAATCCATTCTGCTTTTGGGCGTGAATGGATTGTTTGCGTTAGCCGGAGCATTATCCGGTACATTTTTGAACGTGTTTCTCTGGAAGAGCCGCCCGGATTACGCTATGCTCGGCTGGTTCACCATAAGTCAGCAGCTGGCGATCGGTCTGACGTTTTGGCTCGCCGGAAAGTGGGTCAAAGAACACAATAAAATGAATGCGCTCAGACTGGGAACAGGGTTATCTGGCGTCTTCTATATGCTGGTTCTGTGGACCGGTGCGCGTGCAGTAGATTGGATCTGGCCGCTTGGACTGCTGCTGGGTTGTGCACTGGGACTGTTCTGGCTCGCATTTAATGTCGTGTATTTTGAAGTCACCGATCGCGATAACAGAGACTTGTTTAATGGCTGGGTTGGATTGCTGGGCTCTATGACGGGAATTATCGGGCCGTGGTTTTCCGGGTTTGTTATTTCACGCATGGCAGATAATACGGGGTACCGGCTCATCTTTACGGTGTCCCTTGTCATTTATATCATCGCCGTAGTCTTCAGTTTTTTTCTGAAAAAACGGAAAGTCAGCGGTACATACCGTTGGTCAGAACCAGTTCTGCAGCTGTCTGCATCGCAAAGTCCATGGCGTCCTTTGGCGATGGGGCTGTTTGCCCAAGGGGTACGGGAAGGCGTATTTGCCTTTTTGATTGCACTGCTTGTATATTTGGCAACAGCTCAAGAGTACAAACTTGGACAATTTTCTCTGATTACTTCAGCGGTGGCTTTGGTCTGTTACTGGGCCGCAGGAAAATGGTTTAAGCCCAATTATAGATCCAAAGGCATGCTGACGGGCTCTATACTGCTGCTTTTGGTTCTGCTGCCTTTGCTCTGGAAAGTCAATTACGGGACGCTGCTCTTTATGGGGATCGGTAGTGCAGCAGCGATGCCGCTTTATATTTTGCCGATGATATCCGCAGGTTTCGACATGATGGGCACAAGCGGCGAAAATGTAGAGAAAAGAGTTGAACTTGTCGTATTAAGAGAGCTGTGTCTCATGACTGGACGGCTTTTTGGTTTGATCATATTCTTAATTGCGGTTATAAATGCTCCATCGCAGCAGGTGTTAATTTGGCTGATCATTTTGTTAGGTACATTCCCGCTGATCGGGTGGATTTTTATGCGGAAATTGTTAATACAAACGGCATCTGAGGATTCGAATGCAGCTGTCTAATATGAACGTGAAAAGGGTACTGTACAAGGAAATGTGAATTTCCTCTGCAGTACCCTTTATGATCTTTTCCTCTGCTTACGTTGATACGGAGGAATTGGATTAAAGCATGGGTAGATCGTCTGTTTTGGGAGGAGAAGGTTTACTCGTTCTGGTTAAGGAAAAGAGCTTCATGTCTTCATTGTCCTTACCGGTGATCGCATCTGCGATCAGAGAGGCTGCAATCATGCTGTAAACCGTTCCGTTCCCTCCGTAACCTTCAACGAAGAAAGAATGAGGGTAATCAGGATGCGTTCCGATGAGGGGAAGACCATCATGCGTATTGCCAAACACCGCACCCCAGGCGTAATCCACTTCAAGAGCTTCAAGTGGAAAATACGATTTAACCTCTTCCAGAAGAACAGCACCTTGGTTTTTGGAACGAAGCTCGCGCTGATCCTCGGCAGGTGTCTCTTCATCAAGACCACCCGCTATAATGCGATTGTCCGGAGTGGTACGCATATATAGATACGGACGTGCCGTTTCCCAGATCATGGCTTGCTCATGCCAGCTGTTCATATCAGGCAGCGGTTTGGTAGTAATTGCATACGTGGATTTCAAATAAGCTCCACGATCCTTCTTGATCTCCTGAGTTTCATATCCGGCGGCATAAACCACCTGTTTTGCTCGAATTTTGCCATTAGGAGTATAACACCATACCCCTTCGCCATCATAATCACAGTGTATCATTTCAGTCTGTTCGTAAATCCGGGCACCATGCTCCCGTGCAGATTCAAACAAACCTTGGACAAAGCGATATGGATTGACTTCAGCATCTCCCTTGGTATAAAGGGCCGCAGGCTTAGCAAAAGGGAAATGATTCTTGATCCGATCTTCACTCCACAGCTCTGCATCAAATCCATACTTTTGCAGGGTATGATACTCTTCCTCCAGCAAAGCGACATCTTCTTCACAGCTGGCAAAGCAAAAGCTGGTTCGCGGAATAAACCACGGATCGGTCTTCAGACTTCCGGCAATCTCGCCAAGCTGCTGCATGGCTTCACGGCACAGCTGATAAAATCGTACGCCTTTCTCTTCTCCAAACGTGTTGATGCAGGATGTCAACGTTTTGTCATTAGTATACTGAAGCAGACCGGTATTGGCCGAACTGCTCCCATGAGCGATTTTTCGTTTATCAATGACAACGGTATCTATGCCGCGCTGTGCAAGCAGTCTGGAAGTAAGTGCACCTCCCATACCACCGCCTATAATCAGGCAGTCACATAAAATATCCGTATTTAAAGAGGGATATTCAAAGTCCGGTTTATAAGTCGAAGGCCAATAAGGTGTGCCATACACGAGATCCATCTGAAACAGCTCCTTTGTCATCACATTGGTATAGTTTTGCAATTCGAGGTAACAATAAGCTCGCATAAACTTTAGATCAAGGAGGTAAGACGTACATGCAGCATTCACAGATGCAACCACTGAGCCCCAAGGAATTGAACTATATTGCCGATTCCATCTCCAATGAGGAGATGCTGATCAAGCAGTGTGCAGCGACAGCTTCCATCTCCACTCAACCGGCAATTCAGCAGGCATTGAATCAATATGTTCGCTCCCATGAGCAGCATATGAATACGCTGATCCAGACACTGCATCAGCATCAGTCCCTTGCGCCTTCTCAATCTCAATGAATCACAGGCAGTCTTAGTAATATCAGCGTATAGGAGGAAAATACATGTACAATCAAACCGGTAATTTTATGCAGGAGCAGGATTTGCTTAAAACGATTCTTGCCGATTTAAGACGAACTTCGCGCGAGTATACAACAGCAACGACGGAGTCATCATGTCCGATGGTGCGCAGCATGTTTAATGAACTGACAAATGATACACTCCGGCTGCAGGGTGAACTGTTCAACCTGATGCAGCAGAACAACATGTATTCGGCTTCCGCCAAAGCACCCCGTCAGGATCTGGATAAGCAGATTCAGTCTGCACACCAGGCACAGCAAAAGTGCCAGCAGTTCGTGCAGGAGAAAACGGTTCAAAACAGCCCTTACAGCCAGATCCCGAATGTGTCTCCACGTCAGCCGAATTACGGTAACCCTTATTACATGTAACCTGTGAACAAGGGTTTTGAAGCATACCCAGAACCGGACCATACCACCGCTTGCCTGAATTCAGGGCAGGCGGTCTTTTGTCTATGCATCAACGTTAAATTCATGTAATATAAGTATTAATTCATTTTCAGGAACCTGGATGACGCTGGAGGGAAAACGATGAAAGAGTTGAACGATCTGCAACTTAAAGTTCTGGATCTGTTGAAAGAAGACGCGAGAAGGACTCCCGCACTGCTGTCAACGCTGCTGGGGGAGTCGGAAGATCATATTAAAGCTGCTGTAGCACAGCTTGAACAGGACCATGTCATTGTGAAATATGCAACCGTGGTGAACTGGAGCAAGATCGATGATGAGAAAGTAACGGCCCTGATCGAAGTTCAGATTACGCCCGAGCGCGGCCGGGGTTTCGAAGGAATTGCCGAGCGCATCTATCTCTATCCACAAGTAAAGTCCGTTTACCTCATGTCAGGGGCATACGATCTGCTCGTTGAAGTGGAGGGCGGCAATCTGCGTGAAGTCGCGAACTTTGTATCGGAGAAGCTGTCTCCGATCGATTCAGTACTGTCAACCAAGACGAATTTTATTCTTAAAAAATATAAGCAGGACGGGATTATTTTTGAAGACCATCAGGAAGACAACCGTCTCATGATCTCGCCGTAAAGGAAGATGTGCCATGATAGTGAATGAACAGACAACCGGAAGCAGCAAAACGATGTCCTCATATCTGGCTCCGCTCGTTAAGCAGATTCCGCCATCCGGTATTCGCAAGTTTTTTGATCTGGTGGGTGACAACAAGGATATCATCACACTGGGTGTAGGGGAGCCGGATTTCGTAACGCCCTGGCATATGCGCGAAGCTTGCGTATATTCGCTCGAAAGAGGCATGACCAGCTACACATCGAATGCGGGTATGCCGAAGCTGCGTGAAGCAATCAGTCATTATCTGGATACGCAGTTTGATACCAAATACGATCCCAAAGACGAGATCATTGTTACCGTAGGCGGTAGTGAAGCGATTGACCTCGCTCTGCGTGCATTGATTGTACCGGGAGACGAAATTCTGATTCCGGAACCATCTTATGTAGCATACTCGCCAATTGCATCGATTGGCGGAGGCGTCCCTGTTGGCGTGGAGACATATGCGAAAGATCAGTTCAAGGTAACGGCTGAAGCGCTGGAAGCCAGCATCACACCGAAGTCAAAAGTCGTTATTCTATGCTATCCGAGTAATCCTACAGGGGCCATTATGACTTATGAAGACTGGCTGCCGATTGCCGAAGTTATCAAAAAGCATGACTTGATTGTGATTGCTGACGAAATTTATGCTGAATTGACGTATAATCAAAAACATGTCAGCTTTGCTTCAATTCCTGACATGAAAGACCGTACAATTCTGGTAAGCGGTTTTTCGAAGGCTTTTGCAATGACAGGCTGGCGGATTGGTTATATGTGCGGACATCCCGAGCTTATTGCAGCGATGCTCAAAATTCATCAATATACCGTGATGTGTGCTCCGGCAATGGGACAGGTAGCGGCTCTTGAAGCGCTGACTAACGGACTGGGCGAGAAAGACCGGATGGTTGAATCTTATAATCAGCGCAGACGTTTGATTGTACAGGGATTCCGTGAGATCGGGCTGGATTGCCATGAACCTCAAGGTGCGTTCTACGCTTTTCCAAGTATTCAGAAGACGGGCCTGAATTCTGACCTGTTTGCTGAACGTTTGTTAACGGAGAACAAGGTGGCTGCTGTGCCCGGTAACGTATTTGGTCCGCAGGGAGAAGGATTTTTACGCTGCTCTTATGCGACTTCGGTGTCCCAATTGAATGAAGCATTGGAACGAATCGGAAATTTTGTTTATAAAGTTCAAAAAGAGGGTTAATAGAAAGAAGAAGGTCGGTTTAAATAATTTTATCTGGAACTTTACCAAAAAAATACTTTCTTTTACAAAATATTATGATATAATTTCAATTTGAAATGAGATTTCATATATTTGGAAAAGACATTTTCCGAGGAGGGGTTAGCTTTGTTTTGTGTTGAATATGATTTACCGACGAATCGTGGACACGTTCTGGCAGAAGGCGATCATGGCGACCGATGGTCGGTGAACCCTGATCACGCATCCTTGCATAACATTTCCTTGGAAGATGAGATTCATATGCTTCGGCGCAGGATGGAACAGATTTTTTTGGAAGAAAAATCATTTACTTCTGATATTGTTATTGAAATCAGCAGTTTGCTGGATCTCAAAATTAACGAATACATGAAGGCTAACCCAGTCAAGCCCAAATAATTACGGACGCTGGATACGTGCTGGATATAACGTTAGAGAAATGCTGAATGACACGTTGGAGAAGAGATCCGAGAGGATCTCTTTTTTGCTGTGCCTCTACAGGCGCTTTTGAATAACCAAGTTATTTTTTTGCGTGGAACAATTGTGATATATTGGACTTAGGAGACTAAAGGGGGAGCTGGAATGAAGAGATTTTTGGGGCTTGCAGTTATGGTTTCATTCATTTTTTTATTAGCTGGATGTGGGGGCAAAGACGGATTCACGGTGTTTATCATTGATAATCAGGGCAATCCATCCGGTATTTCGGAACAACTGCAGGCAAATTTGCAGAAAAAGCTTGGTGAAGAGCCGAAAGTCGAAATTATTACAAGTGCGATGTATGATGTTCAAAAAATAATGGTTGAATATGCAGCAGGCAGTCACGACATCTTCATTTTGCCTGAAAATGATATGAAGCAGTATGGTCAGAACGGCTCGAATGTGCCGCTGGATGATACGTTTGATGTCAAAAAATACGAACGCGGTGTGTTTGAAGGGTCTGTATTGGTTGAAAAGGGGAAAGGCGACGACGGTTCAGACATGAAAAAGGAAACGCATTTGTACGGAATTCCGGTAGAGGATATGCAGATGTTCAAAGACGTAAACTATGCTCCAAGCAATTTGTTCGCTACGATCCCATTGTCGGCAGCTAACACAGACGAGTCAAAAAAAGTGCTTAAGGCGTTGACGGAGTAACATTCATTTAGAAGAGTATAGAAGGAGGGAGCGGATTGCTGATTACGGTCACGGGCGGCATTGGCAGTGGTAAAACGCGTTTTGCGCTGAAACACGCAGCCCAAATCAGCCGGGAGGGTGTATATTTATCCACTGGTGATCATGATCCCGTTATGCCCGAATTGCCATCCGCTCATTATCGTGCCATTCAAGCGGGGAACGGTCCAAAACTTGCAGAAGTGGTGACCCAGATTAATCGGGAATCCAATCTGTTTCTGGCGGACCAACGCATCGTGGTCGTAGATAGTCTGACATCCTGGATGGCGGCCAGTTTCAGGACAGCAGTGGATCTGCACCAACAGCGTGTAGAAACGCAGCTTCTGATTGAAGCACTGCTGTCTTATCAGGGGAAGATCCTGGTGATTACGAACGAGATGCACGGCAGCCTGCATCCATCGGAAGAGGAACGTGTTTTTGCTGCGAGAATGGCTTCGGTTAATCGGATTTTGCACGCCCATGCGGAACAGATGTACATGCTGGTATCCGGCATTGCACTGGACATGAAGGCCCAACAAGTGCGCTATGAGGATTAGAGGATTTGGATGGATAAGTGGTAAATGATCAGGCTGAAATGTCTGGCATTTGGCCATACAGCTTAAATTGTAAATTGGAGGGATTAAGGATGGGGATATACACAAGAACCGGGGATGAAGGCCAAACTTCGGTGATCGGAGGCCGGGTCATTAAAGATGATGACCGGGTAGAAGCTTACGGTACGATTGACGAATTAAACTGCTTCGTTGGTCAAGCTATTAGCTTGATTGACGCTGCCAATGGGGAGTTCGAGGATTTGCGCGAAAATCTGTTGGAAGTGCAGCAGGAGCTGTTCGACTGCGGCTCAGATCTGGCTTTTGTACGTATAAGTGAGACAAAGTACAAAGTGCGGGACGAAATGGTTACTCGGTTGGAACAGTGGATCGATCAATATGATGCCGAAAATCCGAAGGTTGAACGTTTTATCATTCCTGGAGGCAGTCAGCTGTCATCAGCACTGCATGTGTGCCGTACGGTATGCCGCCGGGCAGAGCGCCGCACGGTTACGCTGGGGCAGCATGCGGATATCAATCCGTCGGTACGTCGGTATTTAAACCGTCTATCGGACTATTTCTTTGTTGTGGCACGGACAGCCAATGCTAGACAGCAGGTTGCTGATATTGAATATGTGCGGAGCAAAAAAGTATTCCGCCGCAAAGAATGAGCCCGTATTATGCGCCAATCACCTACACGGTTACGGAGCAGGAGGAAGGATGGCTGTTGAAAACCGTGCTTCAGAAGCGGCTGTTGGTTTCGCGCAAACTTTTGTCCAAAATCAAACTGACCGAACAGGGTGTAATGCTCAATGGTGAACGGGTATATATCAGTGTCAAAGTGAGTGCAGGTGATCTGGTGGAAGTGCGGATGGAGCAGGAGGAGTCGGATGATATACTGCCGGAGGATATCCCGTTTACCGTGCTGTACGAAGATGAACATCTGCTCATTGTGAACAAAGATGCCGGAATCATCGTGCATCCAACCCATGGGCATTATACAGGCACTCTGGCTAACGGCGTAGTTCATTATTGGCAAAAGAAAGGCGAGAAGTTTCGGTTCCGGCCAATCCATCGATTGGATCAGGAAACCTCAGGGGTGCTGGCGATCGCCAAAAATCCGTATGTACACCAGCATGTGTCCGAGCAGATGATCGCAGGTACGGTGGACAAAAAGTATATCGCACTTGTACACGGCAGTCCTGTGCCTGAACAGGGAGCCGTAGACGGCCCGATTGACCGTGATCCTGAGGAACCACATCGCCGCATCGTTACACCTGATGGGTATGCAGCCAGAACCCTTTATAGAACATTATCACGCTGGGCGGACTGCAGTGCCAGTGCTGTAAGTTTGAAGCTGGAGAGCGGGCGAACACATCAGATTCGTGTACATATGACGTCGATTGGCTGTCCTTTGATTGGTGATCGTATGTATAAAACGCTGCCGATGCATGACGTGAATGAGAAGATACTGACAGTTCGGCAAGAACGGGATGCATGGATTGAACGCCAAGCGCTGCATGCGTGTGAGCTCACGTTTGAACATCCGATTCTCCGGAAACGTATGACGTTCCAGGCTCCATTTCCGGCTGATATGGCCACACTGGAGAAACGTTTAGATGCCGAGGCGGCGCCAAGAGAAGTGCTGCAGGACGCAGATGGACATACCCAAGCGGAAAAGTAACCATGATTTTGGACGCAGCTGCATGTTCGTAAATAAAGGTGTCTACAGTTCAGAGAGCAAAGCGCCTGAACAATATGCCGAAGGCTAGAGAGGTTTTGAGCTTTAAGGTTTTCGAGCTTTAAAGTTCAGCGAGCAAAGCACCTGAACAGCACGCCGAAGGCTAGAGAGGTTTTGAGCTTTAAGGTTTTCGAGCTTTAAAGTTCAGCGAGCAAAGCACCTGAACAGCACGCCGAAGGCTAGAGAGGTTTTGAGCTTTAAGGTTTTCGAGCTTTAAAGTTCAGAGAGCAAAGCACCTGAACAGCACGCCGAAGGCTAGAGAGGTTTTGTAGCTTTAAGGTGTTTGAGCCTTAAAGTTCAGAGAGCAAAGCACCTGAACAATATGCCGAAGGCTAGAGAGGTTTTGTAGCTTTAAGGTGTTTGAGCCTTAAAGTTCAGAGAGCAAAGCACCTGAACAATATGCCGAAGGCTAGAGAGGTTTTGTAGCTTTAAGGTGTTTGAGCCTTAAAGTTCAGAGAGCAAAGCACCTGAACAGCACGCCGAAGGCTAGAGAGGTTTTGTAGCTTTAAGGTGTTTGAGCCTTAAAGTTCAGAGAGCAAAGCACCTGAACAGCACGCCGAAGGCTAAAGAGACTTTAAAGCTTTTAAGATTCTCAGGGTTGAAGGTAGTTTAAGCCTGATTCCCATAATCCTCTAAGATCTTAAGGTACGGAATCTCCCAACATTTCTCTTTGTAGATGTTGGAATAAATGTTGAAAAATCACGTCGTAGTGAGGGGCGATAAGCCCGCATTCGACTAAAAAAAGATGCAGGGCGAGGGTATCGGGATGGAGCGACTTTTGGATTTGCGGAGCAAACCAAGGGAAGCGAGAGGTCGAAACCCGAGCCCCCGAGTCCCCCGAGGAGGCAACATCCATGAAACTTACAGTATATCAATATGCTAAATGTGGTACGTGCCGCAAGGCCGTGAAATGGCTTGAAGCGAAAGGACATGAGCTGGAGCTGATCCCCATTTTCGACACACCGCCATCCAAAGACGAATTGACGAAGTTGATTCAGAAGAGCGGGCTGGAAGTTAAAAAGTTTTTTAATACCAGCGGGGAAGTGTACAAAGAGCAGCAGCTCAAGGATAAGCTGCCCGGCATGTCAGAGGAGGAGCAGATTACTTTACTGGCTTCCAATGGCCGCCTAATCAAACGGCCGATTGTGACGGATGGTGACAAAGTGACGGTTGGTTTTAAAGAAGAAACATATGAGCAGGAATGGAGCGCTGTCTAATCTAATGCTATAGTTAAGCCTTGAATTGTTCACAATTCAGGGCTTTTTTGGCTTAACTACGCAGGTGGCATAATTATGCTGTAATGAGGGTTGGCGTAACTATGTTATAATGGTAGAATGAGTTTCGATATTTTATACGCTATCGAGGTTGAATTAAATGTTCAACTTTTATAGATCAAGGAGAGAACAAATTCAAGTGAATCAACGTAATGAACCTACTTTGTTACTGGTAGATGGTATGGCAGTGTTGTTCCGTGCATTCTACGCAACATCTGCAAGCGGATATATCAGACGCACAAAGGCAGGGCTTCCGACTAATGCAGTCTATGGCTTTATCCGTTATTTTTGGGATGCGGTTCAGACATTTGGACCAAGCCATGTCATCTGCTGCTGGGATATGGGAGGCAAGACGTTTCGCGGTGAGGAGTACGCAGCGTACAAAGGAAATCGTGCCGAAGCTCCGGATGACCTCATTCCCCAGTTTGCACTCATTCGTGAAGTGATGGACAGCCTTAATATTCCGAATATTGGAGCTGAAGGATTCGAAGCCGATGATTGTATCGGGACGCTTGCCAAGTATTACACCGAAGAAACCGATATGAATGTAATGGTGCTGACGGGTGACCATGATATGCTGCAGCTGATTAATGACCGCACAAGTATTATTATTATGAAAAAAGGTCATGGCAACTACATGGTGTACAATCCTGAAACGCTGATGGCTGAGAAACAGTTGACGCCTCGTCAGGTGATTGACATGAAAGGCTTGATGGGGGATGCCAGCGACAATTATCCTGGAGTACGGGGGATTGGCGAGAAAACGGCTTTGAAGTTAGTGCAGGAATATGGCTCGATTGAAGGGATTTTGAGCAATTTGGACAAGCTGACCCCTTCAGTTCGCAAAAAAATCGAGAATGATCTCGATATGCTGCATCTGTCCCGCAAACTGGCAGAGATTCACTGTGCGGTTCCGGTGGCATGTGCACTGGATGGCTGTGAGTTGCGTCTGGATCCGGATATGGTGATGGACAAGTTTGAACAACTTGAGATGAAGAGCCTAGGCTCTTGGATGGGAGTGGCGATCGGGTGAGCAGCAGGATGACAGCGAGAATAGCAAATAAAAAGTGGTGGACCGGGGCGCTGGCCCTTGTCCTGGCATTTCCGGTACTGCTTTCGGGGGCGATAAGTGCTCCACAGACAGTTGAGGCGAAGGCAGCCATTAGCGCGAAAGTACAGAAAGTAAAAGCAGCAGGACGCAGTTTTAGCGTGCAGACCGTTTCGATTCCCAAAGGTACACCGGTAACCGTAGGACTTGCGAAGAAACAGGTGGGTCAAACCGCGACTTTGCCATCCATTGTAAAAGCGTACGGTGCACAGGCAGCAATTAACGGGGCTTTTTTCGAAGCCTATCACGGGGCACCTGATCCTTACGGGATGTTAATAGCAAACGGAAAAGTTATACATATAGGAAGATATGGAACATCGATTGGCTTTAAATCCGACGGATCAGCTGTAATGGATTCGCTCCAAGTGAGTTTGACGGGCACGGTTACGGATACGAAGGGAAAATCCCGCAGCTGGTATGCGACGTTTATTAATCGCACACCTTCAGCAGATGCAAGCATCTCGATGCTGTACACTCCGGAGCGTGGAGCGAACGTTGGATTTAAGGGAGGTACCGCAGTTGTCATAGAAAAGGGCAAAGTCACCAAAAAAGTTCCTAATACAAATGCGGCCATTCCCAAAAATGGTGCTGTGCTTGTCTTCACAGGCGGAGAGAAATCCACAGCAGACCGTTTCACTGTAGGTTCTACCGTAGAGATGAACTACAGATATACCAATGCATCTGGTCAGGAGATTCCATGGCAGGATGTCGTGACTGCTGTTGGCGCTGGTCCGCGTTTGATTAAAGACGGCAAGATTGCTGTAAATCCCGCAGGTGAAGGGTTCAAAGATCCCAAGATTCTGAATGCGTCCGGTGCAAGAAGTGGAATTGCAATCATGGCCGATGGTTCAGTGATGCTTGCTACCGTATCAGGTGCTACAATAAAAGAATGGGCAGCCATCATGCAGAAGCTGGGAGCTAAACAGGCAATGAATCTGGATGGGGGTGCATCATCAGGCATGTATGCAGGCGGCAAGATGCTGACCTCTCCAGGGAGACTGTTAAGCAATACCCTCGTATTCGGTGGTTCTGTTCGATAAAAACGGATAGCAGGAGGTATGACGCGGCATGACATCTATACCTGATCTGATAACAGAAAAAGACGGTACAGCCGTCCTGGCGATTAATGTAGGGCAGCCTAAACCACTGCCTGGTCAGAAGCGTGAAGTGTTGAGCGGTATCGTGAAACATCCGGTCTCTGTCCCCGTATTTCTATCCTTCACTGGCATGACCGGGGATGGGCAGGCAGACCTTGTGAATCATGGCGGTCCTGATAAAGCTGTTTGTGTATATGACTACAGCAGGTATTCAGCCCTTGAGCGATTGATGGACCGTAAGCTGGATTGGGGAGCATTCGGAGAGAATCTGACCGTTACTGGCTGTAAGGAAGAAGAGGTGCGCATTGGTGATGTATTTGAAATCGGAGATGCGCAGGTCCAGGTCAGTCAGCCCAGGCAGCCGTGCTTCAAGCTGAGTGCAAGATATAATTATAAGGACTTGCCTGTCTATTTTCAGGAAAGCGGTCATACAGGATTTTATTTCAGAGTGCTGCAGGAGGGAGAAGTCGGCCCTGCACCACGTTTCAAACGAGTCCAGACGGATGCTGCATCGATGACAATTCTAGAGGCTAATCGAATTATGCATCAAGGGAAACAGGATGAGGAGGGAATGCGGGCTTTGTTATCTGTGCCTGCACTATCGGACAGCTGGAAGCAGTCATTACTGAAACGGCTGAACAAGCTTGAGCGTAACTAAACCATTCTACAGGAATGCTGCTGTTCTATTGGGCCAGCGGCATTTCTTCTTCTAAATCAACAGGGGAGTGAGACCAACATGACAGTTTTAGGTGCGATTGAAGCAGGCGGAACCAAATTTGTATGCGGCATTGGGACAGAAAGTGGAGAGGTTCTGGAACGAGTAAGCTTTCCTACAACCACACCGGAAGAAACGATGGCTCAGGTTATTTCTTTCTTTGAAGGTAAAGGTGTTGAAGCACTGGGTGTAGGTTCGTTCGGTCCGATTGATCCAATTGAAGGCAGCCCAACATATGGTTACATTACCACCACACCGAAGCCGCATTGGGGACAGTACAACATGATTGGCAAACTCAAGGAACACTTTGATGTACCCATGACATTTGACACCGATGTGAACGGAGCTGCTCTGGGCGAAGCCACTTGGGGAGCTGCACAGGGACTGGACAGCTGTCTGTATATAACAGTAGGTACAGGTATTGGTGCCGGAGCTGTGGTCGGCGGGAAAATGGTTCATGGATTGTCCCATCCCGAGATGGGTCATATCATGGTAAGAAGGCATCCGGAAGATACATACGAAGGATTCTGTCCGTTTCATGGGGATTGTCTTGAAGGTCTTGCAGCCGGTCCAGCTGTTAACAAACGCTGGGAACAGCCAGCCTATGAACTGCCGGCAGATCACAAAGCGTGGGAGATTGAAGCCCATTATCTTGCACACGCTCTGATGAATTACGTGCTGATTCTGTCCCCTCAGAAAATTGTGATGGGCGGAGGCGTAATGAAGCAGGAGCATCTGTTCCCGATGGTTCGCGGAAAACTGCAGGAACTGCTTGCAGGTTATGTGCAGCATCCTTCACTTCATGCCGGAATAGATCAGTATGTTGTTCCACCCGGTTTGGGAGACAATGCGGGGTTGTGCGGTTCATTGGCACTGGCAAAATTGGCCTTGTGCAAATAACGCTTCTAGGATTGACGAATTTTACCAGTGTGGTATGATAGGAGCAACAGTATAGTACGATTAATGAGGAAGCACCTCTCTTGCAGCCATTTTGCAGGAGGGGTGCTTTTTCGTGCTGTTTGGAAACAGAGAATATTTCATTAATCGTACAGGCTGAAATGTAAAAAGGAGGGAATGGTAATGGAAGTTATTTTTATGAACAAATTATCCAGAATGTCAGAGCACACTGAGGAAATTGCCCAGTTATGGATTGGCGAGGAGGAGAGCATCTGGCATTTGGGGTGGAGCCGATATGAAGCAGGGGACCGGGAGGATACGATCTGGTACGAAGGGAATTCATGGGTGGAACTGCTGCATATATATCGTCATCAGCTAGCCATGAGAATGAGCGAGGGCTACCGTCCGCTGCTGCATGGATTATATGATGAAAAAGATGATTTGAAGCAGCGCAGTTATGCGGGCCAGCGATTGCATTGTTTTAGCGAGCTGTATGGTAATGAACAGTTATATGATGATCTATGTACATGGCGACGGCAGAAAGCCGCCAGTGATCGGAAAGCTCCGTATTTTGTCGCAACGAATCGTCTGCTGCGTCTGATCAGCGCTTTTGTTCCGCAGACGATGGACGAGTTGATACAGCTTCCTGGCGTAGGGGATAGCAAAGCTGCGGAATATGGAATGGAATGGCTGGAAATGACAAGTGGCATTGAAAGATCAAGATCTTTTCCGCTGGACTGGGTATATACCGTATTGAGAGAGGACGAGTACGAAAGCTGGTTGTACAAGCAGAAAGAGCAGAAATACAAGCAGGAACTGGACAAATTCGTTACACGTAAACATGTGCTGGAAGGAATGAAAGAAGGACAGACTCTGGAAGAGATTGTGAATCGCTCCGGTCTATCCCGCAGGGAGTTAATCGAACTGCTGGAGGCACTGGATCTGGAAGGGTACGACACAGATTCGCTGCTTGACGTCGAACTGGCCGTTATGCCTGAAACGGAACAAGAGGCAGTATGGAATGCCTATGAGGAACTGGGAGATGCGTTTCTGAAGCCTGTATTACATAAAGTGTATGGAGGAGAGCGTCCGGAAGGAGGGAGCCTGGAACAGGTCTATGAGCGATTACGTATGATTCGCATTCGTTTCCGCCGACACGCCGAAACCGAACGCAATGCAGGTTAGTTGGAAAGCGTTCAGAAATACACAAAAGCCGTAAAGACCAAAAAGACGAAGTCGTTCCGGGAAGGAGCGCTTCGTCTTCAACATGTATTTTGTGTCATAAGACGGATACTGCGGTCATTTCAGATCCAGTCTTTTTTGCGGAAAATAAAGAACATCGTCAGGCCGAGCGTAATCATCAGGCCAATCACCGCATAATAACCGTATTTCCAGTGCAGCTCCGGCATGTTATCAAAGTTCATTCCGTATATTCCGGTAATAACGGTCAGCGGCATGAACACGGTCGTGATGGCTGTAAACACCCGCATGATCTCGTTCGCCCGGTTCGCAATACTGGATTGATAAGCTTCTCGCAAGTTGCCCATCAGATCGCGGTAGGTTTCGAACGTTTCTGATATTTTTACGGCGTTCTCATAGATGTCACTGAAGTATTTCTGCAGCTGGTCATCAATGAGACGCAGATCTTTTTTGTTTAATGTATTGATAACCTCTTTTTGAGGTCCCAGTACCTTCTTCAGCCATAAAATCTCGCTTCGCAGCCCGATAATTTCATTCAAATGTGACTTTTTGGTATGCATTAGAATGTCTTCCTCAAGCTTTTCAATGCGAGCTTCAATTCGGTCACCAACAGTAAAGTAATTATCTACGATCAAGTCAACCAGCAGATAGAGCAGACGGTCGGGACTGCTGATCTCCTGTTCCCACAGGATCGGCTTCAATGTACGCAGTTCACTGACCTTCTGTTTGGTTACACTGATGATGAAATGTCTGCCGAGAAAGAGATTTACTGCCCGCAGGAATATTTCTTCATCATCAAAACGAATGCTGTTAATAACAATAAAATAATGATTTTCATAAATTTCGATCTTTGGGCGCTGCTCCTCATCACTCAAGCAGTCTTCCACAGCCAGATCATGCATGGAGAACAGAGGCTGCAGTACAGCCAGATCGTCCACATCCGCATCAATCCAGTAGAATCCTTCCGCTGGCGGAGTCAGCGCTTGCTGAATATCGTCCACCGGGATAAATACACCATTGTTAACCAACCGGATTTTCATGTTATCTACTCCTTCTGCACCCGCCGTCTTGGCGGATATCATCATTAATATGGGCGCAAAAGAACAGATCAGCCGGTCGGCAGCGAAGCCTGATGTATAGGTCTCCGCTTGCTTGCGTTCATCAATCTATAATCAAACGGAAAGAAACGTCCCGCTGCCGACATGCTGATGTCAATTCTCTATGCAGTTGTTCGGAATTCGACTGCCAGTTGGGCCTCGGGTCGCCATCCATTTAATATGTCACCTCTCACATAAGGGCTTATAAACACTTGTCTAGTATACCGCTGGTCCAGAGTGCTTTCAAGCGCAAAAATGTGTCTATTTCGCGCCCTGAGGCAGTGTATGACAAGGGACGATAAACGGTTACAATTTCAGGCTCGAAACCAAGCAACTGCATCTTGACGTGAGGACAGTAATGTTTTAAAGTAAAAGTTAATAAATTTGAATTAAAATTGAATACAGCGAAATCTTATCAAGAGTAGGTGGAGGGACCAGCCCGATGAAACCCGGCAACCGGCGATATACTGCACGGTGCTAATTCTTGCAGCGACCAAGCACTCCCGTAGTGCTGTTGTAACTGAGAGATGAGAGAGGCGCATATCTATTTACATATGACCTTTCTCGGAATCCGAGAAAGGTCTTTGTTATATGCCCAACTTCTCAGCAGTGATTTTCGCGGCCAATGTAATCTATGAACAAGGAGGAGTCAACTCACCATGCCAATTAAAATTCCGGACACACTACCAGCCAAAGAAGTGCTTGAAGGGGAGAATATATTCGTCATGGACGAATCATCTGCATACAAGCAGGATATTCGACCGCTCCGCATTGCGATTCTGAACCTGATGCCTACCAAAGAGACAACCGAAACGCAATTGCTCCGTTTGGTGGGTAACACTCCAATTCAGGTTGACGTGGTATTGGTACATCCCAAATCCCACACTTCCAAGAACACGTCCCAGGAATATCTCGATCTGTTCTACAAAACATTTGACGAGATTCGGCACCGTCGTTTTGACGGGATGATTATTACCGGTGCGCCAGTAGAGCAGTTGGATTTTGAAGATGTGAATTATTGGGAAGAAATTCAGGAGATTTTTGAATGGACCAAAACGAACGTGACCTCGACTATGCATATATGTTGGGCCTCACAAGCAGGTTTATACCACCATTTTGATGTACCCAAAGTTCCCTTGGCTGAAAAGTGTTTTGGCGTATTTCCACACACGATCAGCAAACCCCATGTTCCGCTGCTGCGTGGATTTGATGAAGTGTTTAACGTTCCCCACTCTCGTCACACGGAGGTAAGAAGAGAGGATATCGAGAAGAACGATAAGCTCGACATTTTAGCTGAATCGGAAGAAGCAGGCGTATTCCTGGTTGCGACCAAAGACGGCAAGCAAATTTTTGCTACAGGACATGCCGAGTATGACCCGTTCTCATTGAAATGGGAGTATGACCGTGATGCTGCCAAAGGAATGGATATCGCACTGCCGAAGTATTATTACCCTAATGATGATCCTAGCCGGATTCCTCCGGCAACATGGCGTGCGCATGCTAACTTATTATTCTCTAACTGGCTCAATTACTATGTGTATCAAGAAACACCTTACGATATTGGACCGCAAATCTAATCGAGATTACAGGAGGATGCAGTAATGGAAGATAACAAGTTGAAAATTGAAAGCCGTTTAGCACAAATCGGGTCCATCAATGAACCGGTCACCGGGGCCGTGAACTTTCCGATCTATCAATCCACTGCGTTCCGTCACCCAAAATTGGGACAAAGCACGGGATTTGATTACATCCGTACAACAAATCCGACGCGCAAAGTGCTTGAGGAAGCCGCTGCTGCTCTGGAGTCCGGTGATGCAGGTTTTGCCTGCAGCTCGGGTATGGCCGCGCTGCAAACAATCTTTGCGATGTTTAGCCAAGGGGACCACCTGATTGTTTCCCTGGATCTGTATGGTGGTACATATCGCCTGTTGGAACGAATTTTGTCCCGGTTTGGTGTAACTGCAAGCTATGTAGATACGAATGATCTTACAGCGCTGGAAGACATCCGTCAGCCGAATACAAAAGCGGTATTTATCGAGACACCAACGAACCCGCTCATGATGATTACGGACATACAAGCTGTTGCTTCTTGGGCCAAAACACACAACTTGCTAACCATCGTGGACAATACGCTGCTGACCCCATTCTTCCAGCGTCCGATCGAACTTGGCGCAGATATCATCATCCATAGTGCGACCAAATATCTGGGTGGGCATAATGATGTGCTTGCCGGATTGATTATTACCAAAGGGGAAGCCTTGTCTGAAGAGATGGCCTTCCTTCATAACTCCATTGGTGCCGTGTTATCACCGAATGATTCCTACCAATTGATGAAAGGCATGAAAACACTTGCCCTTCGTATGGAACGTCATGAGTATAACGCGCTTACCATTGCGAAGTTCCTTCTGGAGCATCCGGCTGTTGCCGAAGTGTTTCATCCGGGGTTGTCTGATCATCCGGGATATGAGATTCAGCAGAAGCAGTCTTCGGGAAATACAGGCATTTTCTCGTTCAAAGTGAAAGACGCACGTTATGTTGAGCCGCTGCTGCGCCATATCAAATTAATTGCATTTGCTGAAAGTCTTGGGGGTGTAGAGTCACTCATGACGTATCCTGCGGTGCAGACCCACGCGGATATTCCACATGAAATTCGTGATGCTGTAGGTGTGGATGATCGCCTGCTTCGGTTCTCGGTAGGCATTGAACATGCGGAAGATTTGATTGCAGACCTGAACGCTGCACTGCTGGCCGCACAGCAGGAAGTTGAAGGAGGCGTAACCTCATGAGTGAATCGAGCAACCATAAGCCGAGTACGTCGGAGCTGAAGTTT